>NZ_ASZV01000046.1:0-413029 GCF_000442475.1 Ralstonia sp. AU12-08
GCCTTGGCAATGCGTACAAATTTGGGCAAGGCGTCGACCAAGATTCTGCACTCGCAGAAGAGTGGTACCAACGGTCTGCAAAGCACTACCTGAAGGACGCTGAAGAAGGGGATGTCTCCGCTCAACTTGCGGTCGGTACCTCCTCGACGAACGCTGGCACATTGCTGTCATCACGAAAGAGCAACACCGAGAGCTCCGGACGCAGCGGAAAATGCCTGAGGGCTGCGGTGCGGACATGTTTGCACGCTACCGTGACGACAACAACGATATGCTGTTCCCTCTCCACCGCTCCATCGAAGACAAGGAGCATTGCGTAAAACTATTGCTCGCTGGAACTCGTTCTGCGACCAATTTCTAGTAGCGGGAGCGCCGCTGAAGTATCGATGCGCAACCCGGGTAGCCAGACGAACCCCAATTCAACTCATTCAGAGGAGATGGCATGACTGCACTGCAAGGCTACGTAGAGGTGGAGGTTGTCCGTAAGGACGGCGACCGAGAAGCAGTCACTATTCCGGGGTCGGACTTTGGCCTCGAGGAGGGCGGCGACTGGCGCCGCGAGGACGACGCCTGGTCGACCGGGTACATCTTCATCGCGTTTCTCGACGAGTATCAGGTACGGCTGGACCTAAACGTCGTTGATGACAGCGTCACCCTTCGACGAATGAGCACCGAAATCAAAGACTTTGATGAAGTCAAATCCGTAAAGGTCATAGAGGACGAGTTGGACGTAAGCTATTGCCTCCATTCGGAAGCAACAGAAGACGACTAAGCTTTGGCAAGTTCGGCAACCGTAGCACTACCCGCATGAACGCACCCGAGCCTCGTGAAGAGGAACACCAAGCCTACGTGTTAGACATCGCCGACCGGCTCGGTTTGCCGCCGCACGTAGTTGAGCCAGTCTTCCGCGACACGCTGCGAACGCTAACCACTGGTGCAACCATCGAGACGTTTGTTGTACTTCTCGCAGCCAAGAAGACCCTGGTGAAACTCAGGAGTATGGCTGGTGCCGAGCGCCCTTTGCATGACGAACACGAGTAGCTCCCGATGAGCGTATCCCCCACGCGCCTACCTCGAACATCGCTGCGACACCCAAGGGCGAAGCCACAAGAGCCTGTGAAGCCGGCGGGCCCCTGGGTTGCGGTTGTCACAGTATTCCTCAGCACCCTCGCTTTACTGGGGACAATCTTCTATTGGACCCAGAAGACAACACCGCAGACCAAGCACTCAACGTGACTTTGTTCAACTCGCGATGACTCTCGCTTGTATTCCGCACTCCTAGGCGCCCATTGCAGTGAGGACGTCGAGCTATTCGGACCAGACCGTGTCGACCTCAAGAAGTAGGTGGCCACCCAAGATGTAGTCCCCAAGCTTTTCAGCTTTCGCTTCCAACCGCGCCAGTTCATCTGAGGGCAGCAGGCCTAGGTCAAATCTACAGTAGAGGTTTCGCTGTCGGAATGTTGTCTTGGCGCGCGCCAAGCCGGCAACTAGGGCTGCCCCTGAGCTGACCGCCACGCTTTCGTGTCCGCGAAATTCGACACGGATGCCAACTCTCTGACCGAGTCGGCCAAGCTCGACGGCGTCTTGCCAACCCGACTCGTAGTCCAGTTCGACAACTGCGACGCCGGCCTCCTGCAGCCGCCGCAGCGCTTCTTCTTTGGTGCCAGCGCGTGCTGTTGCCATCTGGTTCCTCCCAATTTCTATTGGCGAGCGCATGCGCATCACCGTTCTGCCTGCAACAACCTGATGGAGCGTGCCCACGAGACATTTCCTTTCAATGAACGTAGTTGGCCGGGCTTCGGCTGACCGGGCCACCTAATGGGGTGTGAGCAAACGCTTGCCACGCTTTGGCTAGCGGCGCAGTCGTCACACCATTGTTGCTCTCATTGACAAGGTGCCGTCGACCGCAGATACTGGATAAATATACAGTGTTTTGACCATAACAGCACGTGACTTCCCCTCCGCACCGACGCAGCGCAATACGCTCACCCGTGAGGTCTTGCGAGCAATCTGGCAGCTTCGCTTACTCGAATAGCTTTACGTCGACCTTCGGCACCTCGCGCACAAGCTCCAACACGCGCTTGGTCTGCGCACAGATGAAGGTCGAAATCTGCTGCACGAGCGTCCGCTCGTCACCCACGTACACGTCGGAGGCTGCGAGCTCTGGGGCGATGTCCAGGATGAGGTGGCCCATTGCGCGAACTTCACGCTCGAGCTGCCTTGGGGGTGTGCCGGTGCGGTGAGCGAAATCCGCCAGCGCATAGGGCGTCAGCTCTTCCGACAAGAAGACATCCCCGAAGGCCATGGCCATTTCGCCGTCGATGTTCTCACCATATGCCTTGACCGACACGAGGTCGTACATTGGGGCCGGCTCCAGCCCCGCCGGCGTCACGTGGAACGAGATGTTCTTGCCATGCGCATCACTGTTGCCCAGCAAGAGCTGCAGAATGGCCCAGCGGAGGAAAAAGATACGCGTGTGCGCCGGCGTCACCATCTTGTCCAGCAACGAAAAGAGCCTTTTGTAGCTGACCCCTTCTCGAATGTCCCGAACATCTTTGCCAGACCCAAGGTTCCGCTCGTACTTGAAGCTGGACGGCAAGTCGAGCGCCTGGCATGCGTCAATGATATGTGTGCGCCGGACGGCCCGAGCCAGGTTGGGAGTGGCTTCATCCCACTGCACAATGCGGTCAAACCGCTCGATAAGAAGAACCGGCTCCGGAATGCGCCGAATCGAAACAGGGGCGACCGGCAAATGCATGCGCGCTACCTGGTTTAACCGTGCAGCCAGCGTCATGCAGAAATGCTCGTTGGCCACCATATGCGGCAGCTGCGCATTGCGGCTTTCCGGCTTGAGCAGGTGCGTCGAGCTTAGGGAGCCTTCCGCCAGCGAGAGCTGGTCCCCTTCGACGAGTACCTGCAGCTTGTCTTGATAGCCGGCCAACGAGAGACGGACCTTGCCGTCCCACACGGGAAATGGCACCTCTTCGCGCCGCCGAATGCGGTCGCTCATTTCCTCATCGGTGATTGGTCGGCGACCGGGGGCGCCCACTTGCTCGTGCGCGGCGCGAGCCGCCTCCTCCGGTGTCGCATCCATCGCGAGAAAACTAAATGCCCCGACAGGTTCTTTGCCCAAGACGTGGACCAAGGCAAAGATGTTGTTCTTGGACACATGATTGAGGGCAGAGACAATATCGAGGGCTCGTCCCTCTGGCAACAGGTTCTCCAAAAAGCGTTGAACCGACCCTGGGCTGTCCGGGGGGCCGTCAAGCGGGATGGGAGGCGACAAGGAATAGGCCCCGCGAAGACTCTGCCATGAGCGGGCATACTCGAACCCGTACCGGTCCTCGCGCGCATCGAAACTGAGCGTGCCGACGGCCTCGCCCCCAGTGGAGACGTGTAGAACGTGGCTCATGATTCGTGCCCACCGGTTGAGTGGGAGTCACCCGGCCGCAGATTCGAGGGAAGCAGCAACGATGGAGCGACGTTGAGCGCCTCGTTCTTGGTGGTGACCAGCATGATGAGGCCCAAGCCCGTCAGCACGCGCAGCAGGCGGTCGGAGCCGACGGCGCCACCGTTTTCCAACCGGGAAAACACGTTGGCCGCGACGCCGCACGCATGTGCAGCATCATCAATACGCAAGGCGAGTTCGAGCCGCCGGTGGCGCACCATCGCCCCTAAACCAGGTAGGTCTCTAATGTATGGAGCAGGTCGGAGCCCCGGCTCTGGGAGAGTTCGAGCCATAAGTTTCTCGATTGGGAAATTATCATCAAATACCCTCCGATTGGAAGGTAATTTCTCTATAGAGAAACAATAGACCAACCAGGGCTCGAAAGTCAATAAATTCTCTATTGAGAAACTATCGAGCCGACTCTTGCGAGCTGGCTCCAGACGCCCGCAGCCTGATTGAGGTCGGGGACAGCACCTCGAAAAGCATCCGTGTCCCCCTCAGGCAGCGCCCGAAAGCGCTGCTGCAGTTCCTTGCCGCTGTAGATGCGGAGCGTCTTGTTGGTAGTGGCCGTCTGGTTGATGTTGCCCCAGATGCGCTGTATTTGGTCGCCGAGAAAATCTCCAGGCGGTCGGAGCCGACGGCGCCAAGCAGCTCGTTGGCGGCCACGCCTCCATTAAAAAGCTCTTATCTCGGTAACTGCGCTGCAGAGCAATCCCATGCCGGACGTGCGCGAGTTGCTGTGGGAAATCCGCCGTCTGCAAGACGTTGCTAGGCAAGCACAGAGCGCGGTGACGCTGGCTCGCATATAGGGTATCGACAAGCCGTTCCTGGCGCGACTGGACACGCTCGATGCGGCGTTGTTTGCTGAACCATGCTTGTGGGAGCGGCCGCTGGGATGGTCGACTGACGAGGAACTGGCGCTGAAGCGCTTGTCGCGCAGCCGGCGATATCCCTTCGCTTGTGGGGGCTGCAAGAGGGCATATGCCATGAGTGGCCGAACAACAGTCACTCTGTGACGGCCTCGAGGTCATCCAGGAGTGCCGTGAGGGTCCATTCGCGGTACGGCCGCGTTGGCCCTGGACGGCGACGCTGCACCGTGGGGCGAGTCCACGCGAAGCTCAGTTGCTCATCGCCCACCAGCATTGCCGGTTGACTGCCACTTCGACTGGGATAGTTGATATCGTACTGCCACCCGTCGTCTGTTTCTGTTTGGCGATGCGCATGCCCCAGCATGGGCTTCAAATAGGCCGAGGGTGTGAAGGATTCTGCTGCCGGGAGGGACGCCGTGGCGGGCATCATCAGGTCCCCTAAGCAGTTCTTTGTAGAGTCCTTTGCATCAACCACGGCAGAGCGGCCCGACCGCCGCAATGCATAGACCAGCTCCGCCTGAGAGGCATAGGCCTCGCCGACGCGCATCAGGTAAACGAGCGACTGTTGTTTGCTAAAGGCCTTGTCCCAGCTTGTTAGACCAGCCACCCATATACCCTTCATCCACTGCTCAGGCGTCAGCGAGGCGCGCATGCTGTGCTTGCACGTACAAAGGGTAATGAGACCACCGTCGAAATTTGGCGCGCTGCCAGTTTGAAGATACTGACCTTCCCTTGGTCGAACGGAGCGGACCACATACGCATAGACGCGTTCTTCGTCGGGCGCGCCGATTTGTGCAATGCGAAGTCGGAGCGCTTCTATGCTTAGATTGAGAGAGTCTGCCGTATATACGGGGCTTTCGCCGCGTTGGCAGTCTGACCTGCATCCCTTACGTGGTGCGGGCGCCTCTGAAGAGGTGTAGCACGAACGAGTTGTCATAGGCTGTGAAGGGTCTCAGAGGACTCGAAATACCCGCGCGCTATTCTGCGCAGGCGTGCTCGTCCAGCGCCAAGCTCAATTCACCGCGTATTTGCAATGCCCAGCTTTGGCTCGTTCAGCAGCTTGGCCTTGTACGCGAGTATTTCGTCTGGCTCTACATCCAAGCGGCGAAGCCAGGCATCCGCCGCTGCGCCCATAATTCGCGGCTCACCATCGTGAGATGTCCCATGGAAAGTTTCAAACTCTTGGATGCGCGCGGCTTTGAGCGCGTTGTTCGTCAATACATAGGCGGGCGGTAGCCCGAGTTCAACGGGGCCGATATCCGGTTTCGCCCCAGACTGGATGATGAGGCCGGCGCCGTAATCGTAGAAAGCATACCAACTTGGGGGGAGCTCCTGACGCAGGTCGTCTACAGAACCAACTCGGCTCAAGAGCTCTGTACCCAGGGCGGTCAGCCAGCTCACTGTCTTGAAGCCGCCGCGCAACCGACCCGACATGAACACGGAGTCACCCACGTCCAAGCCCACCATCTTTCCGGCCATAAAGGCTTGAGTTGGTTCATTCTCATCGATGCGAGAAGGCGTCATGACCAGGCTGTGTCCCGCGAATCCGTGCAACGGCTTTAGCCGTTTTGCGAACGAGTAGAACAGGTGGAGCAACACGAGAGGATTCTGTTCCACCGGCAAAATCGGTAGCGAGAACACCAGGGCGGACAATGACTTTCTCGACTTCTTGCGCGCTTTCCAGCCGCGCTCACCCGACACGTTGAACATGTAAGGGGACGCGTCATCCTTTTGCGTGCCGCCTGTGTAACAGAAGGAGAACAGGTTGTCATCGTGCAATTCGGCGGCCAACTTGCGCATCGGCTTCGCCTCAGCGAACGGCTGGACTGCCGGTCCGGTGGGCGGCTCTTCGCGCCAGAGCCAAGTCAGGTGGCCGCCAGCCACAGCGACATACTCATCGAAGCAATCGCAGATTTGGTCGCGAACGTTTTTTTCGTGGGCGCCATCAAAGAACAGGGTGCCGGTAAAAGCGAAAGCTGCCCCGACGTAGTCGCTCGGACCATACTTCATCAGCATTGCGCCAGGAAGGAACAGCTTATCCGGGTGCTGTTGAATCTGCGATAGCCAGTCGGCATCAGTCATGTCTGGTCCTCTAGATTGCGGGCACCGGCAGGCATGGTGCCGGGCCGTCGAATCATGCCGGTCTCCGCGCCAACCAGTTTGAGCCATATTTCCGAGTCTTCACATATGTAACGAAGCAAGGACGCAGGCGGGTTTATCCCCATAATATGGGTTGTTCTTCGCTTGTCTGCACTCGCAATGTCACGGTCCTCAATCACCCGCCAGAGTCTTCGCACACTTACCGTTGTCGTTGGCTTCTTGACGGGCCCACATGCATGGGCGCTCGACGCAAGCCCCGCCGTTCAGGCTCTGATTCAGAAGACTAAAGCGAACCTTGTGTTCGTGAAGGGTGGCACGTTCAAGATGGGCGATTTTGGACCGGTGAGTACGCCAGACAAAATGCCGTATGCGCCTAGCCGAGCTCACGCGACACCGTTGCACGAGGTCGAACTGGACGGCTTCTCGATGTCGAAATACAAGGTTACGGTCGCCGACTTTGACGTGTACACCGATGCTGTTGGCAAGCCGCATATCGCGCAGGCCAAGTTTGATAAAGAGTACAGAACGGTCCCTGACGTGCCTGCTGGCGTCAACTGGCCAGAGGCAAAAGCCTATTGCGGATGGCTTGCGGAAGTAACCGGTCAACCCTTCGATTTACCGACAGAAGCACAATGGGAGTTTGCCGCCCGCAGTCGTGGCAAGTATGTTGCCTTTGGCACGGACAATGGCAAGTACGAGGAGGGGCGCAACGTTGCGAGCTATGAGCAGCGGAAGAAGATGCTGCCGAATGCAGACTCCCTTGCCGTCTATCCAAACGGCAAATTCCCACCGAATCCTCTTGGCCTGTATGACATGGGCGCGCACGGGCAGGAATGGGTTAACGACTGGTTTGACCCGGACTACTACGAGCACTCTCCGCGCAAGAACCCGCAAGGGCCCGCTACCGGGACCGAGAAGGTACTTAGGGGCATCGAGGATGACTATGCATCGTCCGTGACCATGTACCGACACAAAAGCGAGCCCGTTCTGGCGCCATTTAAGAGCAGGTATACCGGTGAAGTTCTCGCAGAGCGTTCAGGGAAAACCGGCTTCCGGTGCGTGGTCAATGCGGCTAAACAACTTGCTCCGTAACGAACCGTCTATGCGTAAGTGGGCGGCATCCCCATCGAACCGATGTCCGCCAGCATGGAATGGTCAATGCCCCAAGTACGTTGCTCAGCGTACTGTGGCGAATCGTTATTGAACATCGGAAATCCTCGGGTCGGCTCGGACTTCAGCGAGGCTTGCAGGTTGTTGTAGAGGTCTTCCATCTGCTGCCCGTCCTTGGCGGTTCCGATGATGGCCATGTTTAGGAAATCCCGCACTTGCTTGCGATTGTCGGCTGTCACCGTATCAGGGCACTTCCAACCGTTCGGGGACATGTGCTGGATGATGTTGTCGAAGTCGCGACGGGTCTGAGCTGCCCGCAGAATCGCCATCACGGCGTCCTTGCGCTGGCCATAGTACCGGCCACCATGGTTACGGCCGTCCAAACCATCAATCTTCCAGTCGTGCCGTGTCATCTGGTACAACATGACTCCCTTTGCTTCCGGTGTGGTGTAGCGAAGGTAGTCACCTGCGTTCTTGAGAATGCGGTTCATTAGCTGAACACGCTGCTCTTCACGTTCGAAGCTGTCCACAATTTCTTTGAATTGGCGGTTGATGGTTTCTTGGGCCCAGCCAACGGTGTCTTCGATTTTCTCGATGGTCCCTTCGATAATCATCACCTGCAGCTTCACAATAGCGTCGAAAGCTTCTGCCGCGATAAATTTGAGCTGCTTGTAGTTGGCGTGATAGAGCTGAAACGCCAGCCACTTCCAGAACTGAACAATCTGCCCATAGTCGACTTCCAGCTCGAGCTTGCCCTTCGCGCCCAATCCCAAGCATGCGCTCGCCATCATACGGAAACGAAACTTGCCGGAGGCGTAAGTCAACTCCAACATGCAACCGGCGCCAATGCCAAGCAGCCCGGACACGGAGTCACTAACCTTAGCGAATTCCTGATAGCCCAGGCCCAACTGCTCGGGATTCAACCACTGTAGGCCACCCCACAATTTCACCTCGGCCTTTGCACCGGCAAACACCTCTAACTCCGCTTTGGCTGAGGGGTCTAGGTGTCTATCCTCCGGCTTTGCATTGGCCCCTGGGCCGCTCGGTTGTTGGTTGACATTCAGCACTCGCGGCCTACGGGTCGCCGTTGCTGCTGCACCGAAAAGGCCCAGCTCCTTGCGTTTCTCGTCTGTCCAATCGACTGCGACGCCGGCTTCGCCAACGATGCTTGCGCCGACCATCCCGTTCAGCGCAAGCTCCGCAGCAAATCGAATCGCAGTGGACTGGTCCTTGGGGTTGTCAGTTAGCTTCCACACCCAGCCTACGCGGTCAGGGAAATAGATAGTCGTAACTGCCTTGGCTTCCGCGATAGCAACCTCAGCGCGGGCGCTGGCCTTCAGCGCACAATTGCCTTTGATGGGGTCCCATTCGGTCGACAGTCCATAGCCCGCGAAATAGCGCATCACCTGCGCCTGCGCTGTCAGGTCGATGTTGTTGTTCCACTTCGCGTTCGGGTTACTCGTCGCGCGGTCGTACTTCAGATGCTTGTTCCAGCCATCGGCCCAGTCCCACAACGCGCCCTGGACACAGTGCGTCTCAAGCTTGAGAAAGTCGGCCTTGACCTTGCTCTTGAGCGTCGACACTCCCTTCTTCAACTCGTCCTTGTCGAGCTTGTACTGGTCATTCTCTTTCTTGATAAAGGACTTCTGCCCCGAGTCTTTTTCCTTGGCCGTGCCCTGTCGTTTCTCCCAGCCGGTCGGGACGTAGCGGTCCCAGTTGTTCTTGATTCGGTCCGAGCGCACGTAGCGCGCGGTGTACTTGCGGAACTTGCGCACCGGGCCGCCAGCGGCGTTATAGATGGGAATGATTTCGACAATCGACATGTGCCCACTGTCCATCTTTCCCAGCGGCTTGAGCGCTCCGTGGAGCTTCTCTTGCGCGGCCTTTGCCTCCGCATACGCCTGCTCCAAGGCATTCGCTGTCTCGGTGTATTTCGCTTGACCCACCTGTGGTGAGAGGTTCAGTTTGTGCAGTTGCTCCGCCAAGTCATCCGCCTTGGCATTTGCCTTGTGGTACGTGTCGATGACGTGGTCCAGGTAGTTCGCATCATTCTCGAACTGCGTCACGTCCTTGGACGGTATGCACATGAACTCGCCGGTGTCAGGGCGGAATATGAGCAGCGGGTCGGGCACATGGTCAACGAAAACCTGGCTACCCTTGATTGGATTGGTCGTCGCCGTTCCGCGCACGGGCGGGCGTTCCAGCTCGATGCGGCTCTCAGCGGCCGGCGCAGGGGCAGGTGCGGGAGTAGCTGTCGGCTGAACAGCGGGGACGGGTGAACGCTCGAATGCCATGGTGGATTAGAAGTGAATCTTGATGCCTTCTTGACTGGCCGTGTAGACGCGGGAGATACGTCCCTGCTCATCAGTCATGCCCTGTGCGAGGACGTTGCCTTTGGCGTCCTCAACGACATAGGGGTGATGGGGCAGAATTTCCTGCGTCTCCTTGTTACGCAGCACGAATTGCTCGTCATAGGGCGGCTTCCCTTTGGGGAGGGCGTTGTTGACCTGAGCTCCGCCTGGACCCACGAGGTTGTGGCCCGCCCCCTTGAAGGTCACCATGCCGGGGGCATGCAGCTCAATGGTCCCGTTGGTCACCTTGATTTGAGCGCCGGCGGCGTTAAGCAGGACGTGCCGCTTGGCCTCAACGGTGGCGCTCGCCTGGGTCGACGCAAGAGTGACCTGCTTCTCGGCGGCGAATGCTGCCCCGCCCGTGCTCGCCGTCAAACCAACCTTGCCTGTTGCGGCGTGCAAAGCGATGCCTGGCGTCGCGTCAGAGGTCTGGCCAACCGCCTTCCCATGGGCGAACAGACTGATGCCTTCCGTTGATGCCATTGCTAGGTTGCCGCCTGCTGCGACGTTGGCATCCTGTTTGGAGACGGCCGTGAGCTGCGTTGTGGCAACCAGAACAGCGTCTGCTGGTGTGGTGGCCAGGATGCCCCTCGGGGCCGACACCTGCAGGTGCGGCTGGCTGTATGCGACAGCGCTGGCTCCTTGGCCACCGGCCTCGGTGTGTCGCAGAACCTCTGTGGTGTGCCGAAGCTGTGCGAGCGCCGGAAGGTCTTTCGCGGCAGTCTCGTCAGGCAAACCAGCCTTTTGCTTCCGCGCAGCATTTGCCAAGGACTCTGCGAGGTTACTGCTGGCCTCGATTTGATTGGCAGCATCCTCGCTATCCAGGAACGAGGCGCCTACATCTGCGGAATGCGCACCCAGCAACAACCCGGAGCCAGCGCGCACGCTGCCGCTGTCATCGGTTTCAAGCGCGGCGCCGTGACCTAGGTCAGCGTTACGGGCGTTGTCCTTCTGGTCCTTGTGGTGGCCAAGCGTGAGTGTGCTTGCCGCTTGGGTCGTGGCAAGCTGAGTGCGGCTCTGGCCGGCCGTGTCGTCGAACAGCAACTGGTTATGGCCGCCAGTGCCATCTTGGCTGTTGCTCAGCGCCTGGGTCTTGATGCCCGACAGCACCGCATTGTGTGCATACGGGCCTTGGCTCTGGGCGTTCCCGGCAAACCAAGCTGGCGCGTTGCCCGTGGCGCCTGCGGCCCCTGCCTGGTTCTGGTTGTACTGGGCATCGGTCTGGCCACTGCCGTTATAGGCGGCGCCAACGACGACCGGGCGGTCGATGTCGCCATACGGGAATTCGACGAGCACTTCCTGACCCACGCGTGGTAAGGCGACACCACCCCAGTTGGGACCGGCTACCGGCGCGGCGACGCGAACCCAGCAACCAAGACCGGCGTCTGCACGGGCGTTGTCCTCGCCGGCGGGGTGTGCCTGTCGGCTTGCCGACCGTGCGCCACGCTGCCAGTGGAATTGAATCTTGATGCGATGGTCGCGGTCGGTGTGGATGGGGCCACCTGAGCCAACTACAAGCGCGGTCTGAGAGCCAACGACCGTCGGGCGTGGATGCAGTTGTCGACCGTGCTCGTCCTGCAACTGAGGCCGGTACGGCACCTTGGATGAGATGACCGTGAACCGGTTGCGGTAGAACGTCTGGTCCTGTGTATCGGCGCGTGACGTCCCACCAAATGTTTGAGCGAGAACCTGCGCGAAACGCTCGTTGAAGTTGTTGCGTGCCTGATGGATGACAACCAGCGCAACGAAGCGCTCGACGTCGTCATGCCCATAGTGGTCGAGGAGTGAGAACGTCGTTGCTGGCGCTAACGTCCGGACCGTCCCTTCGCCGTCGGTCTGCGCATTGCGGACTTCGATGGACTCCAGCACGAGGCGTGCGGTGCGCTCGGCCTGCTTGCTGTCTTCGAACCAGTATTGACCCGGGTAGTCGGTGTCCAGCAAGGTGATTTGCTGGCGGCCATCCTGAGGCGACCCGAGCTCAGCTTTGCGAACGGTGTTGGCACGGTAGTCGGCACTCGAGAGCGACACAGCATTGGTTTGCCAGCGTGCAACCTCCGACCAGTGGTCGATGACGTCTTCGTTTGCTGTGGCGTCGGCGCGGCCGAAGCGAATGGATGCCTGAGCGTTGTCGGTGAAAACCTCATTGGCGTCAGCAATCACCATCCGGTGCACACCCAGCGATTCGCCGTCTGCCTTCTCGTGCTCGAAGTAATAGAACAATCCCTCTTCGGCCAGCAATCGCGTGACGAAATCGAAGTCGCTTTCTTCGTACTGCGTAATGACGCTGCGGCGCGTGTACACCGATGCATCCCGCAATGACCAGCGCCACGCCGGCACGAGTCGACCTTGACCGCTGTAGTCGCCAAAGACGCTGTCGATGACCTCGATGACCGACATGTCCTGGAACACGAAGCTGTCCTGCCTATAGCGCAAGAACGCCAGCCAGGGCTCGATGACCATTCGGTAACGCGCCAGGCCGCCGTTGGCACCAACCTGCTCGAGGCGGGTGACGTGGCCATGGAAGGGCCGCAACGCTCTGCGGCTCTGCTGTGTCAGAAGGTCCAGCCGGACGGCTTGGCCCAACAGCTTGGAGGCGTCGAGGTTAGCGTTGTCCGAGAGCGCGGTCAGTTCCAGGCGGAAACCGCCGTTATCCAGGTGCTCGGTCGCCTCCAGCCGCTCGGGCAGCAAAACACCCGGCCCCAGTGGCGTTTCCAGACGCAGCAGCCGGTTGGCCTGGGTGAAGGCTTCACGCAGCAGGCTTGCGAGCTCGGTCATCGAGACCATGTTCTCCCCAGCAATGTTGAATACGCCGGGCCACGCACGGCCGTTGATGGCTCGAAACAGGCCCAACACAAAATTTGGCGCTGGAGATACTAGAGGATTGGTGCGTTGCCAACATCCCCACTAGGGGTGTTTCGTGATGAACGTTTTGAAGACCTGTCTTGCAGAAAATTGTGCGCACGCACCAACCTGGTGACGGAAGTCAGACTCAATGCGCAATGTGTTAAGAACTGATAATTTGCGTAAAAAAGATGAGGTCCAGAGCCAAGCTTCGCGACCGGTCGAAAGCAGGGACTAGGCCAAGAGGCCGCACGCGCAACTAACAGGGAGACCGCTATGGGAAACCTCTTCGTCCAACGAATCCGTAGCGGCGCGGTGCGAGTTTGGCGCGGGCTCGCCGCCACCCTCAAATGGCTTGGCGGCATCGCCGAACCGGTGTCCAAGTGGGCGGCGACGGCGGCCAGTCTTACCGTTGTGGGCGGTGGAATCTGGGCCTACTACCAATTCGTCTTGGGCGGAGGAACGGACTGGGCCATCAACTTGTCGCTGTCGACGGAAATCGTTCGCTACCACGATGACCTGGGTCTTGTGGTAATCCACGTCCACGCAAAGAATCCACGCATGAGCGAAGTCACGCTTGAGCCGACGACTGATAAGTACGAACTGCGGGTCCGTCGCTTGCCATTGGACCGAGCGAGCGGTGCCGCGATTGACCCAGACAAGGATGGCGAACTTATTCGCGCCATCGATATGTTGCCCAAAGAGGGCTACACCTTCGCGCCGGGAGCCGATTTTGATGATGCGATGAGCATTGTTCTACCGTACGGTACGGCGGTGACTGTCACAGCGGACCTCACCTATGCGGGCGACAACGTCTCCGCCAGCAAGGTTGTCCTGATAGATGGACCCGATGACGCGGCGCCTGCGTTGCAAAATGCATCTAAAACCGTTGTGCCGACACGAAAGGCTTTGAACAAGCCAAATCAAGAATAAGCACGGAAATCGTGCTCCCAGTCCCCGCGCACAAGAAATTCAACCGACTCACGGATGAAATCCGCTGCCTTTTTCTTGTGTGTCATCAGACTTAGGCGTGCCATCGTACACCGGCCTATCATTCATGTCTGTTTCGTCACTAATCTGCTTTTGCGAATTAATGGCAACGTAATCAGCATAATCGGCAATCACTGTTACGGCGTCGTCAAATGCTTGGGAGGCATCGGATTTCTCGGCGACATGTCTAAGTTTTGCACGCTTCCATAGTTGCTCCATTGCAGAAATTTCCTGCAGCAGTTCGCTATGGGTTAGCGCCCACGAAGCTCGGAACTTCGGATTCGAAGAGACCAATAGCCAGATGACGCTGGGGAACGCACTCTTAAATTTCTCAAATACCAAATTATCCGAGAGGACTATAAAAGGCCAACCATTTCCAGCGAGGCCTTCTGGATTATCCAACAAGGCAGTAAGCCAGGTAAGGATGGTCAGATGCTCATCCCAATGTGGGCGCTTGCCGGGAAGATTCTTTGGCTGTGAGATTCTGGTTCCAGTCAGAACGTCATCATACATAGTATGCGTGAGAAACTCGTTCAGAGTTGGCACGCTGGGAACATTGTAGGAATAAAATAGAGGAAGCCTCAGACGTGCATTCAGAGTGAGTGCCAAATAAGCTTGATGCTGGACGTCATCCCAGCTAGAAAGAGTGCCATTCTCCAGCACCTTAAATTCCAAACCAACCAAATAGCATTCTCTGAGCAGGACGCCAACATCATAGGGCTTCCCTTTCTCATTTGCGGGGTTCTGAACGCTGGAAGAGGTGATTTCGTGGCGGAGGGTTGTATTGTACCGCTTGCATACGTCCCGCATCGATTCAATAACGATACCTTGCAAATGCGCTTCTTTCATTGTTATTTCCGCACCATCCAATAGAGTTTTTGAGGCTGTATGTCTGGCTGAGGGTTGGCTTCAAATATGGCGCTATGGCTTCAGGAAGTGGAAATAAACGAATCCGATGCCCACAGCTGCTATGACGAGCCCGAACAGCTTCGAGTGCAGCTTCTGGTGATGGGGGTCCACATGGCCGCAGCGGGGGCATGGCTTGCCACCGTTGTTAGTGCTTATCGGGCTATTGCATTCAACGCAGGGTTTCAGTGCCATCGTCGCTCCTCGTATGGTGGCCTAGTTAACTTACGGCCCAGTCCACGAATACTTTAGGGCATCTGGTCTAGTGAACACTGACTTCACTTCGGCGGCTGTGGGTATTGTCGCTCCACTAGGCAAAACGGGCTTTCCTGTGGATTGAATTAAGAATTCATAATTTCTGATGTTATTTTTTCTATGACTGAGCCAAGTCCTACCGCGTATCGCAAAATGTCCCAATCCCTCTTGGGGGGGGTGAATTTTCAGGCTCTGACGCCGATAACCGAAAGGTGGAAAATTACCCACGGGAATAAACCGTGAAGTTGCGTTTGACTTTGGCCGCCATTGCGGTGGTATGTGCTGGATGTGCTGAGACCGGTGCAGCGTTGAAGGGCTTGAACAGCGGGCTCACTCAAGTAAATCAAGCATTGGCAGCGGGTCCTAGTGGGAACCCAGCGATATTTGGCCCTTCGCTGTCCCCTGAGCAGGAAAGCCAGATGCGTACCGCTGTGACAACATTGCTCGCATCTCGCGACGCAGCCTTCCGCAATATGGTCAGTTCAGCCCAACCTGTTTTGGTCGCCGTGATGTCGAAGGCAGCTTGCTACCAAGATGCGAACGATTCTCGGGTGCTGAGCATGTACCTCTCCGCACGCTATGGAAACAACGCATGGATTCCATCGCCATGGAACGGAATGCAATATGCGCCCAAAAGCCGTTGCTTGACCGTCCTCAGGACGGACTCATGGACGCAAAATTCGCTGAATGCGTTCCAGTTTCGTACTGTCTACTACAGCCCGGAGAGTGGGGAGAGTCAGGTACGGGGATACGAATTCATTAACCAAGACGGTACTTGGTTGTTGAATCATACTTTTTGACTGAACCAGCATGGTTCGCAGTTAGAGAGGACACGCGAGGCTTCTGGCATCCAAAGTTCGCGTGAGCCTTCCATGGCAGTTCCATAATATTCAAAGTGAGCAACAAGGAAAAATGTCGAAACTTACCGTCATCGCATCAATCATGGGCAGCCTTGTCGCTCTGGCCGGCTGCGGCAGCAAGCAGGACGCGAACAAAAGCAATTTTCAGTCGGCCATCCAGGACTATCTGAACACGAGGAAAGGCGTGTGTGTGATGTTGCCGGCTAAGGAAGTGCCGTTCACATTCCAAAAGGCCGGCGGTTTCCATGTCATGAACGAGCCGGAGAAGGCTGCGGCCTTGGTGAGCGCCGGTTTGCTAACAGCGAAAGACGCGCAGGTGAAGGCATTCATTGGCAACCAAATGGTGCCTGGCGTCGAGTACTCGCTAACCGATGAGGGCAAGAAGTATCTCGTCAAAGGTGGTGCAGGAAACGTCGGCAATTGGGACGCGTTCTGTGGTGGCAAGTACAAGGTGAAGGAGGTCGAGAATTTCACTCAACCGGCCGATATGTTTGGTGCGAAGGTCTCGCAGGTTAACTACCTGTACGAAGTGGACGATGCTCCGAACTGGGCGAAGGTACCGGCACTGCAGACGGCATATCCGTTGGTCAAGCACGACCTGACAGGCTCTCCCGGGGACAAGGCCGTTCTGGTCTCCACCAGCGAGGGCTGGATGCATGAGCGTCTGTTCAAAAGCAAGGGCGGTTGAGCACGGTGCATTCTTGTACGTAGCAACTGGCCGGGTATCGAAGCGCTACTGCAACGCCGTAGTTTTATTCGGCATGTCAAGCGAATGAAAGCTACATAACGGTAGAAGGTTGGTATGGCCACGGTCACGCCGGAATGGTTCGTCAGCGGATGGTCATAAATAAAATTTTTTATAATTTACCGGAAAAAAAGTTAAAACCCATGCCATCAATCAATAAACGCACCAAGAAGTCGGAAGCAACCTTTATCAACTATCTGATTAAGAAGGTGGTTCCGCTTTTCATTGTATGGCTAGGCGTTCTGTTGGCAATTTTGGCGGCGCCTCTTGTCGTTCCAGATGCCATGGCTCAAGATGCCAGAGGCAATTTTGCTAAATTTGCTGACTGGAAGAGTTTGGTTATTGTTGTTCTTGGTGGGGTCATCGGGAGTGCAGTTTTTCGGATTACTGCCGCCTGGGTTTCGAATGAGCAGCAAGACTACCGTAAATGGTATGGAAATGACATCGCTCAAGAAATCATTGGGGCAGTATTAAACGTTTCAATGGCTGCTGTTTTTGCAAAATGCCTGGGCGCCCCTTGGGGTGGATTCCTTTTGGGGCTTACGTTAATTTTTGTCTGTTTTGGCGCATGGAAATCGTATTGCTTTACTGACTGAGCTTGAAGACTACGCACCCAACGCCAATCATCAATACGGCATAGACGACAAGCATGCTGGCCACCACCAACACTACCTTTGCGCGGCTAGGGACAGCTTGCGGGTTATTATTCGTCATTTTGTACTCCTTAAAAATTTGGATGTGGTTTTGTGTAGCGACGTCATTTATTCAGGTCTGCGCGAGCGGGGCTCTAAGTTTTTGGAATAGAAGAGCAACGTGTTACGCTGAAAAGGCCCGCCGCGTTATTAAAATTGGACGTATATCCCGTCTATGAATTGCCGCGAATTCTTCTTCATCGGACTTCTCATCGAGAAATTGGACCACTGCCTCTACGAATGGCGCGCCGAGCCAAGTGGTGGTGGAGTGGTCTTGGAGCAAGGGAACGGCGAGTCCATCAAAGACTGCATTCGGGCCGCGAGAAGCATCCTTGGTGCGGCCCACGCCGTGGAACTGCGCTATGACGGCTACTACGCTGGAACGTTTTCCGGTACGCAGATTATTGAGAATCCTGAGTTGTACGCGACTAAGGCCGGGGACCTCACGCGATATTTTAAAGCGGTTGAGGCATCTTTAATTTGATGCTGATATCCCGGCCAGACTTCTTGCGGGCCGTTCACAGGAATTGCGAGGTCGCCTTATCCATATCCAAAAGCTAACTAAGCTTATGGCAATGTATCCAGCAGGCATGTTTTACCGGGACGCTCTAAGTGTCTTGACAGAGGAGTACCCGTCCATTTTGGTCTCTAAGCCCCGTGCTAGACCAAAGCCTTCCTCTTCCGAGAGCTTTCAATTTTCGTTCTTCAGGCTTTCAGTTGCTGCCGCCAAGTCCGTGTTGACGCGGGACCCCCTTTCATTGGAGATGTGGAAGGAAGTAAGGGCCGCCTTCTACGTGCTAGATAGCATTGTTGCAAATGCTGACGGCAATTTGCGCTTGGCGCCAGGGTTCCGAAAGAGGTATCGCGATTTCTCCAAGACCAGTCGAACTGGCGAGCTTGCACAAGCGCTCACGTTTGTCTTGGCGCAAGATGTGTTGAAGTATCCAATTGTGTGTGATTTCAACGGCTACTTGGATAGTCAGCGGATTCCACCGATGGACCACGACAAGCGGACTCCCGACTATGCCTTGCTGTTCAAGAATGGCAGTAGAAATCTGTCGTTGATTGAATCCAAAGGCAGTAGTCCTGAGAGTGGCAAGGGCTCTCCCAAGACCGCGCTTAGCGAGGCGCTGAAGCAATGCAAAAGCGCTGACGACTACATTCGCGCAGTTGCCTCATATGGCGCGGCTAGTTCATATGGTACCCACGTCCGCCTAGCGGAAGCGTCTGACTCATGGGATACGGTAATTGCGTTCTGCGACCCGGAGGAACCCACGGAGTTTGGTCCGGCCGACCCTCTCGGTGCTTTGCGTCAGTACTACGCCGCGTGGCTTGTGCTGGCCGGCGCCCCTTATGATGCGGAACTATTTATGGAGGGGAGGCTTAGTGAAGACCATATCGACTCATGGGCTCGCATCGCCAGAATCGATGGCGACGACTACATAGGGCCATCCGACCGGCGTAGCTTTGACCTCTTTACGCCGTTTAAGGCAGTTTGGCGTGAACGGAGACGTCCGTGGTATCGCATGAAATGGGCAGTTAGCGCCAAGGTCATGAAAGGGCTTATACGGAAGGACGTTAACACTCTTATGCAGATGTTTGGGCAGGAGCTTGACATCAATCCTGGCTTTGATGGGCAAGCTGATTTCTTCCGTGACCGTACGCTTTGTCAGTGGAGCGAGTAGCGGAGGGGCGTAGTTGGGCCTAGGGCGAAGGAAGCTGGGGATGCCTGTGGATAACTTTGCGCTCGCAGTAGTTGCTGGCTTACCCTAGCAACGTGAATTGAAAGCTTGATTGGCGAGGCCTACCCACAAATTTGTCACGCGGAGCCGCTCCAGGGCGATTTATGAGGTGCCGGTGGTTTGTATCAACAATCGGTGCTACACTTTTGTAGTCGGCCAAGTATTCACGGGTGTTTGCGGGCGTATCAACATTTTTTGGTGGGTAGAACCGTTCTAAGCGGAACTTGGTCTAGATCTGTAAAGAAGGGCCCCGAAATTCTTGTCTAATCAATGGGTTAGGCGGGAATTTACGGGGCTTTTTTTGTTGCTGACCAGATCATGCGCGAGCAGAAAATGACGAAGGTTGAGTTGCAACTGGCGAACTAGACTTTAGGGACCATGCCTGCCTTCAGGGAGGGGTCATGAGACACGTGATCAAGCGTTTTCTGTTTGCGGTTGCGCTGCTGACAGTCGTTGGCGGCACCGTTGGCACCTTTACCGTCCTCACCGCATCGTCTGCGCATGCAGAGCCGTGTGGCGGCCGGGGGTATCCGGAGGGCGGTGGCGGTAGCCGGCCCTAGCCAAAGGCCATCACGCGACCAGTTCTTTTTTTGCCCCAGGGGCCGCTTCTGTTCGTTCTGGTGGGTACCTGTAGCGTGGCAAGCACACAAGCCTGCAGCCCTTTGGGTTGCGGGCTTTTTTTCGTTTGCGTTTCCCGCGCAGCACACAGACAGTTGAACACGGTGATGCGGTCGACAAGTCATCCCTGATCTGTCAGATTGCCGGTTCGTCATCCGCTCCGGCCCATTCTGGGCTGCGCGGCGCCACTTGGGAGTGTTTCGCATGTCTACGGAAGACCAGTCAGAGCGTGTTTCCCTTGCCGTCGTTGCCACTGTGATCGGTGTTTTGCTGATCAGCGTGGTCATTTACGCGGTGCGATTCATCAGCGGCCAGGATGCCGCGTCGGCGGGCGGGGGCGTTGCACCGGCAGCGTTGTCTACGGGTGCGTCGGCGGTTGAGCACGCTACTGCACCGGGCGCCATCGGGCTTGCCGGTAACGCGCAGAAGATCACCCTCAGCGGTGCCGTGCCTGATGAGGCGACCAAGGCGCGCCTGCTCAAGCCTGCGCGCGTGCTGTGGGGCAAGGACAACGTGGTCGACCAGTTGACGGTTGCCGCGGGTGCGCCGGCAGTGTGGTGGCAGTCCCGCCCGGTCGATGTGCTGGCCCGCCTGAAGCAACTGGGCAGCTTCGATCTGCAGACCAGCGCGGAGGGCATGAAGCTGACCGGCGTGGCGCCGAGCGAAGCGGTGCGTTCTGTCACTGGCGCCGCCGCGCCAGGTTGGATCGCCAGCCAGTTGAAGTCGGATGTGGCGCTGACCACCGATGCCAGTGCCGGCACGGCTGCCGCATCGGACAACCTGCTCGATGAGCGCATCGAATTTGCTTCCGGCTCCTCCACGTTGCCGGAGGAGGCCAAGAGCCGCCTGAACGATATCGCCGGGTTGCTGAAGGATGACGACCGCACGATCGTCATCACCGGTCATACCGACAATCAGGGCGATGAGGCTGCCAACCAGAAGCTGTCGCTCGAACGTGCTGAGTCGGTACGCGCGTATCTCACGGGCCAGGGCGTGCCGCAGACGCGTTTGCAGGCAGCGGGGGCCGGGTCCAGCGTGCCAGTGGCGGATAACGCAAATGCTGAGGGACGCCAGCGTAACCGTCGCATCACCTTTGCGGTGGCCGCAAAGTAGATCGCGTTATTACGCGGTAGGCGTCGATTAAACCCGGCACTCCATCACGGATGCCGGGTTTTTTGTTGAGAGCGTCAGTCGCTATCGCAAGGCTTCTTGAACACATGCTTCACGCCGCATTTGGTGGCATGCGCGGCGTTCTTCACGCCATGCCCAACCGCACGCGCGGCGTTGGCCGTGGCATGGCCGGCTTCCTTTGCGGCGTGCCCGGTCTTCCTGGCGGCTTCCTTCGAGTCCTGCTTGATGTTCTCCTTCACTTCGGACAGGTCGGCATGGGCGATGGGGCTGAGCAGCGTCAGCAATAGCGCGGCAATCGGCAATAGCGGGAACAGGCGACCTTTCACAGCGGGATTCCTCTCCAACAGATTCATACGGCGGACGCGTCGAGCACAACGGCGGCGCGGCCAGTGAGCAGCGTGCGCTCGGCGCAGCGCACGGTAAAACGGTACAGCACGTTGTTGCCGTCACCGCTGATGCGCTCGGCTTCAATGTCGAGCGGCGCGTCGAACGTATCCAGCCGCGCAACGTGGGCTTCAACACCGCGCACGCTGGCAAGAAAGCCTGCACGTGGGCGCGCTTGTGCGATCTCATGTGCGACATCAAGCAGGGCGCCGTGCACGGCCATCGCCTGCGCGGCGTATTCGACGCCGCACACGGCTGCCAGCCGACCATGCGCACGCAGCGGGTTGGCCGGATCGCGGTGGCTCGTCGCCGTGCAATGGATATGCGCGTCGTCCCAGGCGAGCACGGTGTCGAGCAGGCACATCGCGCCGCTGTGCGGAATGCGCGCGGCGATCCAGCTTTGGTCAAGCGGCGGCGACAGCGGTGCATCCAGCGTCATGGCGCACCTGTGCTGAAGACGCCATCGGCACCCCGCAGAACGACATCCACGTGCAGGCGCGTGTCGGGCAGGTAGTCGAGCCCCACGCTTTGCGGCTGCTGTGTCGCCAGCGCTTCGAGCAGCGGCAGTGCGCGTGCGGCGGGATTGCTGCTGCATAGCGCGTCGAGTTCGGGATGCGCCAGCCTGGTGGCCGGGGCGTCGGTCAGCACGACGTCGATGCGGGCCAGCGTGCGTGCGCTCGGTTCGGGCGCCAGCACCAGTGCCACGGCAAACGCATCGGGCACCGGTCGCACGGCGCGCAGCGGCTCGGGGTAGTCGCTGTCGTAGACGATCAGCAGGTTGGCAGCACCATCGACCGTGACCTGGCAGAGGCTTTCCAGCAGGCCGGCGGCAAAGCTGCCGTCGTGCGCGCACAGCACGTTGGACGGTGCCGTGGCATGCGTGGCGATGCTCCAGTAGCCCGCGGGCGCGTTGTGCACGGAGTTGTGGAAACGCGTGGGCGACAGCTTGCGGTCGTCGCTCGCCAGCGTTTCGCAGATCACGTGGCAGTTCTGGCCATCGCCGCCGGACGAGCTGAATACCGTGGCCAGCGTGGCGGCATCGCGCCCGCTGGCAGCCACGGCTTCATGGCCGACCGCCAGGGCGAGTTTGACGACTGGCCCGGTGCGGCGCCGCTCGACGGGCGGCAGGCTTGTCGGCGCTGGCAGGATGGTGCGCTCGGGCGCGTAGGCCGCGCGCCCGGCAAGAACCTCCGCTGCCTGCGTCCAATCCGGTAGGCTAGGCCCGAGCAGGCCGATGCCTTCAATGAATGCGCTCAGCCGCGTCATGGTGCGGAGCCGTGGCGGGCCCGGTCTGCGCGACCGAAGACGAGGCTGCAATTCGTGCCGCCAAAACCAAAGGCGTTGCTCAGCGCCGTGTACATGCGACTTGCGTCGTGCGGGGAGTTGGTCGTCACGTAGTTGAGGGCCAATGCAGGGTCCGGCTGCGGGGTGTTGATGCCAGCCGGCAGGATTTGGTGGCGCAGCGCCAGCGCGGTGATCACCGCTTCCAGTGCGCCCGCCGCGCCCAGCGTGTGGCCGGTCGCGCCCTTGGTCGAGCTGCACGGCGTGCCATCGAACAGCGCGTGGATGGCGTGGCCCTCGGCCGCATCGTTGCTGAGCGTGCCGGTGCCGTGGAGGTTGATGTAGTCGATGTCCTTGGCGTCGAGGCCGCTGGTGGTCAGGGCTTGGGCCATCGCTGCGCGTGCGCCCAAGCCCTCGGGGTGGGGCGTCGACATGTGATGCGCGTCGCTCGACTCGCCAATGCCGAGCAGCAGGATCGCGTCGTCCTCCAGGTCTTGGTCCGCATCGGGCGTGCGTTCCAGCAGCGCAAAGGCGGCGGCCTCGCCAATGGAGATGCCATCCCGCGCGACATCGCACGGCCGGCATGGCTGTCGCGACAGCAGCTCCAACGAATTGAAGCCATACAGCGCGGTCAGGCACAGCGAATCCACCCCGCCCACCACGGCCGCGTCGATCAGACCGGCGGCCAGCATGCGTCGTGCCGAGGCAAACACCTTGGCACCCGACGAGCACGCCGACGAGATCGCCATCGACGGCCCGCCCAGCCCGAAATACGCCCGCACGAAGGCGGCGGGCGAGTAGATGTTGTGCGTGTGCGCGTAGTGGAAGTCGGCCGGCAGCGCCCCTGTTTGCGCGTCGCGGTGCTGGTAGGCGTGTTCGGCTTGCAGGATGCCGGACGTGCTGGTGCCGATGAACACGCCGATACGCTTGGCACCGTAGCGTGCCTTGGCGGCCTCGACGTGCGCGGCAAAGCCGTCTTGTGTCAGGCCGATCTGCGCCAGGCGGTTGTTGCGGCAATCGAAGTCAGACAGGTCAGGGCGCAGGCGTTCTGCGTCTGCGCCTTCCACCGCGCCGATCCAGGTGTCGAGGTCTGCCCGTGGGAAATCGCAGGGCGCCAAGCCGCCACGCTGTCTGCGCAGCGCATCGAGGGTGGCGTCCAGGCCACGTCCAATACAACTCGTGGCGGTGAAATGCGTGAGCAGTAAAGGCTTCACGGGAAGGCGGGATTGGGGCTGTTGATGGGGTGAGGCTGGCTGGCGGGTGTCCCGGCTGCATACACAAATTTTATCAAACGGTCACTTGCGGCCCGCCCGGTTGCGACGCTTCCGATGCCAGCGCCGCGCGCAGGGTGATGCACCGCAACTGCGCTTGCGCGGCGGCTTGCAGCACCATCGGCAGCGCGGCCAGCAACACCGGCTGGCCGTGGGCATCGCGCGCCGCGTGGCCGTCGTGAACGAGCAGGATGTCCTGTGCTGCCAGGTTGTGCAGCAAGCGCCGCGCCACGGCAGCCGCATCGTGCGAGCGTGTGTCGAAGCCGCGTCGGGTCCAGCTCGCCAGTTGCAGGCCGAGCTGGCACAGCACGGGTTCGAGAAACGGGTTGCGCAACCCGGCGGGCGCACGGAAGAACAACGGGCGCGTACCGGTGATTTCCGTCAGCGTGTTCTGCGCGGCAGCGATCTCGCGCCGCAGCGCGCCGGGGCCTTGTAGCGAGAAGTGGTGCCGATGGCGCTGGCTGTGGTTTTCCACCGCGTGCCCGCGCGCGACGATGGCCTCGACGCAGTGCGGGTGTCGACGCGCCAGATCGCCAATGCAGAAGAACGTTGCTTTGGCGCCGTATGCGCCCAGCAGATCGAGCACGCGCGGCGTGACTTCGGGGTCAGGGCCGTCGTCGATGGTGAGCGCGATCTGCTGACCGACGGTTGCCGGCAGGCGCGTCCAGTTGGGCCCGAGCAGCGAACTGCGTGGCCACAGCCCGGCGGCCATCAGCGCCAGGTGCGAGGCAACGACGGCACCACCCGCCAACGGCCAGGACGACGGTTGTGCCACCACCGCCACGGCAGCGCCCGCGTGCAGTGCCAACGCACCGCTGATGAGCGGCGTGGGTTTCCAGCGCCGTGCCATGCCGAGGGGGTGGGTGAGCGGAGTGTTCATGCGGCAGTGTGCTGATCGGGGGCAGCCTTTGGCGCGAGGATGGCGGCAAACACCAGCGCCAGCATGGCGCCGGGGCCGACGGTCAACCCGAAGGTCTCCAGCATCGGCACGCGCGAGAATGCCAGCAGGCCGAAGCCGGCCACCGTCGCCAGGTTGGCCACCAGCAGGGATACCAGTGTCTGCGATGCTGGTTGTGAGGGCTGTGACGTGCCTGTGCGCTGGTTGAAGAACAACGCGTAGTTCGAACCCACTGCCACGATCAGCAGCATGCCCACCAGATGCAGGATGGTCAGTTGGACACCCGCCAGCGCAAAGCCGGCGGTAACGACCAGCACCGCCGCCACCAGTGGCGCCAGCGCGCGCAGTGTGCGTTGTGCAGAACGCAGCGCGACCCACAGCAGCAACGCAATCGCCGCGAACCCCGCCAGGGAGAGGTGGATGTCCTCACGCACGTAGTTGACGTAGAGGCGGTCGGCTTCCGCCTTCAGGTCGACGAACAGTGCGCCGGGCAGGTTGGCGTGCTCGACGGCAGCGCGAATGGCTGCTGCATTCAAGCTGGGTGGGTTTGCGGTCTGAGCGTCTGCTTTGTCGATGGAGGGCGCGCGCAGCGGAAGCATGGCACTCCACTGGCCGTCGCGCTCCGTGAGCAGGGCATCAACGGCTAGTGCCATCGATGTGCCTTGCAGATCAGCGCGGCGCAGCAGCGGTTGTTTGCGTGCGGCGGCCACGTCGGCGATGAAGGGAGCGAAGAGCTCCGGCTTCACGCGGATGGGCTGATCTTCAACGGCGGCGCGCATGCGCGCGGTCAGCACGTCAGCGGGCGGCAGGCTGGCCAGGCGCGCGCGCTGTGTGGCATCGCTTGGCAGATAGCGCGCGGGGTTCTCGAACCCGGCCAGCGCGCCCGCATCCACCAACGGTTGCAGTTGTGCGGCCACTCTCTCTGCGCCTTGCAACGCTGCCTGCTCGCTCGCGCCGGGAATCACCACCAGATAGCGCACGTCCGGTGCACCCACGTCGGCGCGTAGGCTGGCGTCGAGTGCTTGGCTATTAGCGGGCACTGGGCTGAGTGCGGCAAGCTCGCGGCTCCAGAGGCCATCGCGATGCAGCGCTAGTGCGGCGCACGCACCTACCAGCGTGAGCACGAGTGTCCAACGCAGGCGCGGTGCGGCTTGCGTAGCGCGTGTCAGCCACGCACCGAGCTTGGCAACGTCGCGAATCTCCACGTGCGTACCGCGAAGATGCGGCAGCACATAGCGCGTGACCATCGCTGCCGTTACCAGACCAACAATCGAATACAGCCCCAGTTGCACAAGCCCCGGAAAGCCAGAGAACAGCATCGACGCAAAACCGCACACCGAGGTCAGCACGCCCAGGCGGATGGTCGGCCAGTACGTGGCAATCCACGCACGCAGTGAATCGGCGGGGCGCGCCGTGTGTGCGCCTGCAGATTGCACGAACAGATAGATCGAATAGTCGACAGCCTCGCCGATGAGTGTGGTGCCGAACCCGAGTGTCAGCCCATGCACCGAGCCGAACCCAATGCTGACCGCCGCCACGCCGGCCGCCACCCCCGAGAGCACCGGCAGCAGCCCGAGCACCAGCGTGCGCGGCGAGCGATACACCGTCAGCAGCAGCGCCACGATCAACACCAGGCTTAATGCGGAGAGCCGTTCCACGTCGTGCTTGATGGTGTCGCGCGTGTCGACCGAGAAGAAACCGGGGCCGGTCATCAGCAGCTTGGCCGATGTGGCGTTCGGTGTGGCATGCACAGCGGCATCGAATGCGCGGCGCACGGTGTCAATGGCGCGCGCCTGCGCATCGGTGTCGGAGCCGGCGGCAGAGGTCTGCGCGACCAGCACGGCACGCGTGCCATCGCGCGAGGCCCAAACGCCGTTCGACAGGGAGGGCAGTGCGGTGCTGTCCAGTTGGCTGACAAGCGCGGCCACTTCGCCGGTCGGGTCATGCGGCAGCATGTTTTTGGCGACGAGGCCGGCGGACGACGCCAGCAGGTCCAGGCTTTCGCCCAGCGCCTGGTGCAACCCCTCTGCCGAAAAGCGCTGCGGTGTGACGGCCGGGCTCAGCACATAACGGTGTTCAAAGACGAACTGCCGATCGCGCGCTTCGCTCACGGGCTCGCCGTTGTTGATGGCGCTGAATTGCGCATCCGCACGCAGCGTGGCCGCGAGTTGCCGGGACAACGCTGCGCGCGTGGTGGCCGCATCATCCCCTCCACCGCCTTCGATGCCGATGAGGATCAACCGCGACACCAACCCTTCGCGCAGCTGATCGACCAGCACGCGCTGCTCGGCGCTGGGCGAACGCGGCAGAAAAGCGGAGAGGTCCGCCGTGAAGCTCGTGCGGCCGATGACGACGGCGCACAGCAGCAGGCCGAGCAGCCATACGAGCACCGCGGGCTGCCGGGCTGCATGCCGCAGTCCACCTGTGGCGTTAGCGGGCTCACGCATCGGCGTCAACATCAGTTGACCGGTTGCAGGCGCATCAGCGAGTGATCGCCGTCAGCCTGGCGGATGGTGACGCTGCGCAGCACATCGCGCGTGCCATCCAGCGTGATGGTGCTGACCACCTTCTGCATACGCGTGTCGATGGGGGTGAGCGTGAGCGTCCAGTCATCGCCCCGGCCGCTGATGGCGACCTTGTACACCGCTTCGAGCGCATAGCGGTTGCCGGCCAGTGTGGCGCGGATGCTCTCGATGAACGCGGCAAGCTCCGGATACTGCCCGAGCGGCATCGAGAATTTGCGCTGGTTGCGCTCGACGGTCAGCGTGTTGCCGTCGATCACCAGGTGCTCGGGTTTGGGGCGCAGCGTGTGCTTTTCCAGGTGGTCGGGCGCGACGAAGACAAGTTCGCCGGAGGACTCGATGGGCTGCGCGGCAATCGACAGGGTCTTCGTTTCGGTAAAGGTGGCGCGCCCGGATTTGTTGTGGGCGAGGGTCGACATCAGGCGGTCGAGCGTCCAGCCTGAAACGTCCGCGGCATGGACGGTGCTGGCCAGCAGGCTGGCCGCGAGCATGGCAACGCAGGCGCGAAACAGTGAGCGTCGGTTCATGGCGTCGGGGTTTCCTGGCGTTCCGGGTGTCCGGCGGGTTGCCGTTCCGTCGCGCTGGCATCGTGCCAGAAGTCGAAGAAGTTGAACCAGTTGTAGGGCGCTGTGCGGCAGCCGTGTTCAACGTGCTCTACATAGCGTGCCAGCGCGGTCTGGACAGCGGCGGCGCGGTCCTCGCGTTGCAGGTTCGTGAAGTCGGCCAGCTTGTTGAACTGCACGGCATAGCGGTTGCCGCCCAGGTGCAGGCCGGTCATGAACAGCACGGGCCGCTTGAGCATGGCCGCCATGTGTAGCGGCCCAAGCGGAAACGCTGCAGGGGCACCGAGGAAGTCCACACGCTGCACGGAAGGGCCGGCATCGCGCAGCAACGTACGATCAGCCAGCATGCCCACCAGGCCGTTGGCATCGAGCACCTCGCGCACCTGCAGCATGGCATCGACGCGCCCCAGCGGAATGATCTCTGGCGCCGCCGCCGGGTTGATGGCGGCAACGGCGGCGTTGATGTTGCGCGCGTTGTCTTCGTACATGGCAACTGCAACACGTAACCTCGGCAGGTCCGGCAGATCGGACGCCGCACGGCCCAGCGCGCGCACCACCTCGAAGCTGCCGAGATGCGCGCCCAGCAGAAACGCGCCGCGCCCCTGCGCGAGGGCTTCGTGCACGTGCTCCTGGCCCTTCAACTGAATGTCGAACAGGTCGAACCGCGCATGCATCAGGTAGATGCGATCGTGGATCGTGGTGCCGAAGGTGAGCATGTGCCGATAGACGTCACGTAGCCCAACGGGGTGGTCAAGCACGCGCCGCAGATAGTCGCGCGACGCACGGTACGCGGCGGGCGAGCACAGCACGAAGTACAGCGTGCCCAGCCTTAGCAGGAGCCGGCCAAACGGCCGACCCAGGTGCAGCGATGCCCAGGTCATCGCGCGCAGCGCTGCGAGATTGCTCCGCTCCGGGCGCTCTGCCCATTCCGGGCGCTTCATGCGGGCACACCTTCTGACGCCCTCGGTTGCGCGCTGAGCACACCGTTGGCGACTTCACGCTCACCCGCGCGGATGGTGAAACGGATCGCGCCACTGGCCGCCGTTTCGAACGCGAGATCCAGCGCTTCACCCGGCGCCGCAGGGCTCAGGAACTTGGCCGAACCGAGCTGGCAGGCATCGAGCGAACGGCCCAGCGCCACGCCGATCGTGTGGATCGCATGATCGAGCAGGACTACGCCCGGCACGATCGGGCGTCCCGGAAAGTGGCCGGGCAGTGCAGGGTGGTCTGCGGGGATGGTGAAACGCGTGGCGGGCTTCCGGTGGTGGCGTTCCAATTGCTGTGCAACCAACGTCGCCAGCACCTCTCGCGCAATCTTGCCGGTGCCGTTGCGCGGCAACGCCTCCACAAACAGCAGCGGGCGCGGCAGGAACGCCGCATCGATGCGCTCTTGGAGCGCGCGCAGCAGTGCCGCCGCACTCAGCCCCGGCGCAACGACCAGTGCCACCAGCCGCGTGACCGGCAACCCGCCGTAAGCATGCGGCGTGGGCGGTGCGTCGTCCGGCATGAAGAACACGCCGTCCACCACGCCCGGAATCGCATTGAGCTGATGGTTCAGATACGCCAGCGAAGACCGCTTGCCGGCAATGTTGATGAGATCGGCCTTGCGGCCTTGCAGCAGGAAGTGCGTGTCGTCCAGCAACGCCAGCGTGTCGCCCATCGGCACCGGGGTTTCCACGTGCCCACCGGACACCCAGACGGTGGGGCCGTCGTCATCGGCTGTGCTGGTGAGCAACTCCAGACGAACGTCGGGGTACGCATGCCACGCGGTGTCTTGCGCCGTGCGTCGCGTGGCGAGCTGGCCGGTTTCGGTGCTGCCATAGATTTCGAGCAGCGGTGCGGCCAGGCGTGCCTCCGCCTCGCGCGCAAGCGCTTCCGACAGCGGCGCAGTGGCTGACAGCACCAGCGCTGCGGCCGGCAAGGTGGGTTCCGACGCCAGCAGCGCCCGCAGGTGCACCGGCGAGGTCACCAGCACGCGCGGCGCCGGCACGGCTTCAAGCGCTTCGCGGATATCCGCCGGATAGAACGGTTGCCGGTTGCTCAACGCCAGGCCGGCCTGCAGCGCGAGCAGGACCGTGACCTCAAAGCCATACATATGCTGCGCCGGCACCGTGCCAACCAGCGTGAATGCGCGCCCATCGTCCAGCCCAAGCCGTGCGGCCCCCGCGCGCATGCATCGCACGAGAGCGCCCCACGTCTTGCGATGCGGCACGGGCGTGCCGGTCGAGCCGGACGTGAACAGATAGGCCATGACCTGTGACGCATCAATCTGCGGAACATGCGGCGGCACCTCGGCCAGCGCATCGCCCCGCGTCGCATCATCGGTGTAGTGAAAGCCGGGCAGGTCGACGGGGCATGCGCTTGCGTCATGCAGGCAGAACACATCGGGCGCGAACGCTGCCAGTTGACGCACCATCTGCGGTGTCTGCATGGGCGGCAGCAGGCTGATCTTGCCGGCCACCAGCGTGGCGCACAGGCCGACGGCAAAGCGGTAACGGTCCGTACAGGCGTTGAAGACGTGACCGCCCGGCGGGAGCATCGCGGCCAATCGCTTCACGTCGGCCAGGAACGCACGCACGGAAACCGGTGCGCCGTCGCGCCAGGCGAGCGTGTGGTCCAGCGATGCGTGGGAGACCAGCGGGTAAGTCGGCATGCAGCAATCTCGGGGGATGCGGTCGGTATGGGTTCAGCGGGATTGCCGGTGGTGCCGGTACGCACGCACGGCGTCGAACAGGCTGGAGCGCGGCTCGCCGCGCAGCACGAGGCGCCGGCAGAGGTATTCCACGGCAAACATCGCGCCCACCAGCGGCAGCGATACATAGTTGGCAAACGTCGACCACGTGATGATCGATGCCGCGGCAAACAGCAGCGTGGATACCGCCGCCGTTGCCAGGAAGAACAGCATCCAGGCCACCGTCACCTGCCGCGAATAGCGCGCAATGCGTGGCGTGAGCGTGCCGTGCACGATGGCCGCAAAGCGCGTGCACAGCGGCTCGCGCCCAGCAACGAGCGTGCGGCCGAATACGTAAGCCATCATCAGGTTGAAGCTCGCATGTTCGAGATACAGGCCCCATTCGAAATGGCGCGACAGCGGTTCGTGGAGCATCCACAGTGCCCCGCTGACAACGCACCACAGCGGCAACAACCAGGCACGCTGCGTAGCGCGCGCCGCGGCCACCAGTGCAATGACCAGCGGTGGCACGAGTGCCATCGCCAGGCCAAAGCCATGCATGCCCGGCGTCGCCACCGCGTAATGCGCGCCCACCTGATAGGCGACGACTGCAGCCACACCTGCCGCAGCGCGCACGATGCCGGTCAGTCGATCCATGTCAGAAGGGGGCAGAATAGGGTGTGCTGCATCAGGCGTGTGGATGTGTCTGTCCGGTTTCCTGTGATGCCGGGCGCTTTCATCATACGCACGGCACAGCGGGCCGGTTGGTGCGGTCCGGACCTTGCCAGACGGTTCTGGCGGGCCACATTTTAGTGGCCTACACGTGACTCGCCCGACTGGCCGATGTCGCGTTTGTAACCGGATGTACATCTTGTCGAAAGCGCTACGACAGCGCCTGGCTGCCGATTCGCGATACCGCGCGGTGTTGGCTCCGCCGTTGAATCGTTTGCGTCACAAACGCCGGTGTGACGCGCGGGGTTTTTGTCACGGTTTCGCGCTATACGAGGGGGGTGCCTTCGACTAGAATCCGCCTAGCTTAAACGACCCCCACACCGCACGGGCGGGGGCAGGGCAAGGCAGGGTTTCAGGCGAGGAGGACGTCTCGCTTCAGGCCACATTCCTGGCCGCATTCCCTTGCTACAGGGTCTGTCCGCAGACGCTACGCTGCCCGTGTGAGCAAGACCGATGAACGATCTGGAAAAAGAACTCGCCACCCTGATGATTGGCGAGTTGAATCTCGAAGACATCCAACTCGATACCCTGAGCGCTGATACGCCGTTGTACGGTGAAGGGTTTGCGCTCGACTCCATCGATATCCTTGAAGTCGCGCTGCTGATCTCCAAGAAGTACGGCTTTGAACTGCGTTCGGGCAATCCGGACAACGCCAAGATCTTCGCTTCGCTGGGCTCGCTGGCAGCCTACGTCGCCGCGCACCGCACGCGATAGGCACGCGCTGGTTTTGCCCGCACGTTGCCGCACACGCATGACGCCATGCCGATGACTGGCGCATCTTCCACGCACCTCGTCCTGATCCCGAGCTACAACCCGGGCGTCAAGCTGGATGAGACCGTGCGCAGCGCCCGCACGCAATGGAACCCCGTGTGGGTGGTGGTCGACGGCAGTACCGATGGCAGCGCCGAGCGCCTGCAGGCCATGGCCGCGCAAGACCCGGGGCTGCACGTGATCCTGCTGCCGCGCAATCGGGGCAAGGGCGTGGCCATTCAGGCCGGGCTCGAGGCCGCTGCCGCGCATGGTTTCTCTTACGTGCTGACCATGGATTCCGACGGCCAGCACCCCGCTGACCTGATCCCCGCCTTCATGGCCGCCTCGCAGGCGGCGCCCGATGCCATGATTCTCGGGCAACCGGTATTTGACGCAAGCGCACCGCAATTGCGCGTGCAGGGGCGGCGCCTGTCGAACGTGTGCGCGGACATCGAAACGCTATGGGCGGGCATTGGCGATACGTTGTTCGGATTCCGCGTGTATCCGATCGCGCCGCTGCTTGCCATCATGCGCCGGCACACCTGGATGCGCGGCTTCGACTTCGACCCCGAAGCGGCCGTGCGCCTGTGCTGGGCCGGTGTGCGCCCCATTCGGGTGGATGCGCCGGTGCGCTACTTTCGGGTGAGTGAAGGTGGCGTGTCGCACTTCCAATATCTGCGCGACAACATCCTGCTGGTGGGCATGCACCTGCGCCTGATAGCGGGTGGGCTGCTGCGTTTGCCCTGGCAGGTCGCCCGACGCTTGCAGCGGGGCTGGTAGAGACGACGCCGGCTTATGCGATGGCGCGCGCGCCGGCTTTGGCCTGGTTCAGCAGGGTCTGTGCTGCGAGCCACGCCCGCGTGGCGGCAGTCGGATCGCCCGCGGCACGCGCATCGGCCGTGGCGCCGGAAAGCAGCATCACATAGACCCCCGCGAGTTGCCGCGCCGCATCGGTGGGCACGACCTCTGCGAGCAGCGTCTCGATCATGTTGAGCAGGTCGTCGCGGTAGCGTATCGCCACGTCGGTCACCTTGGGGCAGGTCGCGCCAAACTCGGCCAGCGCGCGCTCGAACAGGCAGCCCGCAAACTCCGGGCTGCGGAACCACGCCTCATACCAGTCGAAGATGCCCTTCAGGCGGGCCGTGACGTCAGGCATGGTCGAAAGCCGCTCGGCCATGCTGTTCATGATGAAGGTGTAGCGCTGCTCCAGCACTTCCTTGATCAGGTCTTCCTTGCCGGAAAAGTGCCGATATAGCGTCATGCGCGCGACGCCGGACTCGCTGATGATCCAATCGATGCCGACCGGGTAGAAGCCGTGCCGGGAAAACAACTCGCTGGCCTTGTCCACCACCTGTTGGCGCTTGCTTGCGCGCATCGCACCCTCTCTTAATTGCTGGCTTGCATCTTAGCATCGGCCCCTTGCCGCATCCTGTGGATCGGGCTGCGGCCGAACCGTGCGCAGACTGTTGTTGCCCCGTCAGCTTTACGCTTTGGTAACACAACGGCACATGGTTGACGCTAAAGTAGACCGATCTATATCATGTGCCCGCGATTCGTTATGTGGGGCGGGGAATAGAAGGCTTTGCGCGATCGGCTGGGGCACACCCATCCGGGGCTGACAGGGCCTCTCTCAATCGAACAGCAACAATAAGAAATTAGGGGTCAGACGAATGCGTAATCGTTTGCTGATGCTGGGGGCCGTCGTGTGGCTGGCCGCCTGTGCCCAGCCTCAACCGCCCAGCGATGTGGTGCGGATTTGCGATGATCGTGGGTGTGCCGATCGGCCGAAGGCTCAAGTGGCTTTTGACCAGGCGAACATCCCGGACGAAGACCCGCGTATCACGGCCCTTAAAGACGTTGCCAAGCGAGAACCCAAGGCCGCCTATGACCTGGGCCTGCGCTACTTCCGCGGTGACGGCGTGCGCCAGGACAGCTACCAGGCGCTGGTGTGGATGCGCGAGGCTGGCGAGCACGGCAACCTGCAGGCGCAGAAGGCACTCGGCGCGTTCTATCTGTTCGGCCTCGAAGAGATGGGCTCTGACCCGGCTGAAGCCGAAAAATGGCTCTCGATTGCGGTGAGCCGCGGCGACAAGGAATCCAAGAAACTGCTCGACGAAGCGCGCAAGGCAAAACGGTCGGAGCAGGACGACTACAAGTGGCGCTCGCAGTGGCGCACCACCTATTACAACTATTGGTACTCGGGTTATCCGTATCTGGGCGTCTGGCGTCAGACGACCTGGTACTGGTATTGACCGGTGATCAGATAGCAAAAGCGTTATCGCGTTTTTAAGGCGCTTTGGGGAGGGGGAAAAACTCGTCGCGCGCCTTGCCAAGGGGGGCTTATCGAGTCGAAGGACGCGTAAGCCGGAAATCGACTCAATTCGAGCCACAAAACAATATGAAAACCAATCTCTTCAGCCGCACTGCCAAGTTTGCAGGCGTGGCCGTGATCGCTGCTTCCCTCGCCGCATGTGCAGGTGGTGGCGTTGTGACCCCGGGCGGCCAGAACGCCGGCGTGAGCGGTGCTGCTGCCGGCGGCTCCAGCGCAGGCGCAGACCCGACGCTCGAGCGTTGCGCCTCGCCGCTGGGCACGATCGCGATGGATGACGGCCGCAACGCCGACTGGTACGGCCAGTTCGGTAGCGCCACCAAGATCACCACGATCGATCCGCTGCTGCGCCTGGCTGTGCAGCAGTCCAACTGCTTCGTGATCACGTCGATCGGCAACCAGAAGACCGACGCACGCCTGTCGCGCATCACCGATCTGCAGCGCAACTCCGGCGAATACCGTGCCGGTTCCAAGCAGCAGAAGGGCCAGCGTGTGGCGGCTGACTACTACATGGAGCCGCAGATCATCATCAACGATTCGCCGATCGGTGGCGTGGCTGGCGCCGTGGGCGGCCTGCTGGGCAACAGCGCGATTGCCGCGCTGGCCGGCAGCGTGAAGTCGAAGGCTTCGGTCGTTACGCTGACGCTGTTTGACGTGCGCTCGGCCGTGCAGATCGCCGCTGCCGAAGGCAGCTCGACGGCCACCAACTACGGTGCTGTACTGGCCGGCTTTGGCGGTGGCGTGGGCGGCGGTCTGGCTGGCTTCTCCAGCACGCCGGAAGGCAAGGCCACGGTGGTCGCCTTCATCGACGCCTGGAACAAGATGGTCGTTGCGCTGCGCAGCTACAAGGCGCAAGACGTGAAGGGCGGTCTGGGCCGTGGCGGTCAGCTCAAGGTCAACTGAGTATTGAGCGGGGATTCACACAGAAGAGACGCCTAGCGTCCTGATGTGTCAAAGAGAAAAGCCTGCGGCGGTGACGTCGCAGGCTTTTTCTTTGTTGAATGCGATGGTGTCAGCGCGCGTCTTTCGGCTTGTCGCCCTTGGGCCAATCCTTGACGCGTTCGGCATAGTCGGGGCGCGGCTGCTGGGTGAAGAACCCGGCCACGTCCACGGCCTCCTGCGCGGTCAGCGTGCCGCCCTGGCCTAGCGGCATGTTGTGCTTCACGAACGGGGCCGCCGTGTACAGGCGTGCCATGCCCGCACCGACATTGAACGCATCCTTGCCCCACAGCGGCGGCATCAAGTAGCCGCCTTGCGGGTTCGGCATGCCCTGGCCTTCGGCGCCGTGGCAGGCGGCGCAACGCTGCGCATAGATGGCCTTGCCGTTTTCGTGATTCGGCACGAGCGTGGTGTCGATCTTCTCGAAGCCGCGACCGTTCACGTTGGTGCCCACGGGCACGCCGCTGGACAGCCACTTCATGTACGCGAGGATGGCGTTCATGTCCTCGCCGTCAAAGGCAATCGGCTTGCCGTTCATCGAGCGCTGGAAGCAATCATTCACGCGCTGCTGCAACGAGATGACGGCACCGCTGCGCGCGCGGTATTCCGGAAACGCGGCAGTCAGCCCCACCCACGGCGCGGCGTATGGCGTGGTGCCGCCGTTCAGGTGGCAGCTCGTGCAGTTCAGGCCGTTGCCGACGTTGTGGGGCAACTGGCGCTTGGTGTCGGTGAGGATCAGCTTGCCGCGCTTGATGGCGTCGCCCACCGGGCCGGCAGGGATGGTGGCTTCGTCGGGCACCGGCAGTGTGCTCGGCGTGGTTTGTGCGAATGCGGATGTGCTGACAGCCAGCGCCAATGCGGCGCCGAGTTTGCCAAGCGTCATGTTGCCCCCTGTGGGTTGGTTGTGTGTTGTTCTAGAGGTCGAGGTTGCGCGGCTAGCGCTTGCGCTCGATGGCGCTGAAGACGGCCATGCCCGCCAGCATGGCAACGACAAAGCCGATGGCCTTGGGTACGCCCGCGCCCAGCGCTACCAGTGCCGGCCCCGGGCAGAACCCTGCCAGGCCCCAGCCAATACCGAAGACCGCGCTGCCGAGCACCAGCCGTGTGGTGATGCCCGTAGCCGACGGCCATTGGATCAACGTGCCGAGCAGCGAGCGCCCGCGCCGCCGCGCAATGAAGAAGGCGACCGCGCCGACGGCAATCGCTCCACCCATCACGAAGGCCAGCGATGGGTCCCAGTGGCCGAACAGATCCAGAAAGCCGAGCACCTTGGCCGGATTGGCCATGCCCGACACGATGAGCCCCGCACCAAACAGCAGGCCCGCGATCAACGCAATCACGATCGGCATATCAGCCTCCCACCACGTGTCGCATCACGAACACGGTGGCGATGCCCGCGGCCATGAAGGTGAGGGTTGCCACCAGCGAGCGCACGGAGCCGCGCGACAAACCGCAGACACCGTGGCCGCTCGTGCAGCCGCCCGCATAGCGCGTACCGATGCCGACCAGGAAGCCGGCGGCGAGGACCTCGCCCCAGCCGGCGGAGATGTCCGGCACCACGGGCTGACCGAGCAGCGCCGCAATGACTGGCGCCCCGATCAACCCGACAAGAAAGGCGATACGCCAGTCCATGTCGCCACGCGGGCGCTGCAGCAGCCCGCCGACAATGCCGCTGATGCCGGCAATGCGTCCGTTGCCCAGTACCAGCACGGCTGCGGCCAGCCCGATGATCAGGCCGCCAATCATGGCCGCGCCCGGCGTGAAATGCGCAAAGTCAATCGACATGGGAGCAGGGGGGGAATTAATTAGGTCTCAAATAATATATAAATTTGTAGATTGTTTGTTGGATCCCCCCAGGGATACGAAGGCATCACGCGCGAGCAATGCCGTGTCTTCGCGCGCGTGAGCTACTGCCAGCGTATTCGTTACAGGCGGATCACATAGCCTTCACGCGGGTGCGTACGCCCGGCGTGCAGCGCGGCAATGCGCGCTTGTGCAGCCGTCATGCCGTGTTCCTCGATCAGCGTGAGCCAGCCGTGCGCGGGTTCGCGCACGTGGTCGATGAAGCGTCGTTGTGCCGCGTTGAACTTCTCGGTGACGACGGCGGGGCCCCAGTCGGCGTTGCGCTTGCGGATCTGTACCGGCGCGAAATAGAACTGCGGCGCCGGACCGGGCAGAGCTTCGGATTGGATGAAATCCGTGTTCTGCGCGGAGCCCGCAAAGCAGTCGTACACCAGCGCATCGCCAAGGTGCTCGTGTACGCGCCGGCGCAGTGCTGCATCGCCGGAGAAGTCGACGTAGAGCGTGGGGATGTCGGTGGCAAGCGTATCGAGTGCGTCGTAAGTGACGCTGTCGTGGTAGCAGCCTAGGCCGTCGACGAAGGCGCGATTGCTTGCAGAGGTGAGCGCGGTGAGCGTGAGCCCCGGCGTGTCCTGCAGGCAGAACGCCGTGCCATACGCCGTCTTGCTGGAGGCGCTGGAGAACACCAGCCGCCGTGCGCCAAAGAAGGCGTTGTCCGAGAGAAAATCCGCCAGCATGAACGACGTGATGAACAGCGGCCGGTACAGGATCTGGTAGTTCTCCAGCGCGGCGTCGTAGGCCGCATCCTGCGTCACGCGCGTGTACTGGTTGTAGGCAGAGACCAGCGCCTGGCGGTGTGCGGCACCATCGTAGAAGCCACGCGGCGTCACCCGTTCGGGCTGCATGCGCAGGTGCGTGGCGATCGGGAAATAGCCGTAGAAACGCTCGCCCTCGTCGATGCCTTCCACGGTGGAGCTCACCACATCGGCAAAACCCCACACCGGCATGTGGCCCCAGCCTTCCTGCCCGGTGGGGAAGAACGACCAATACTGCATGGCATCGCCAAAGGCCGCGTAGGTGATGTTGTTGGTGGTGAGCGCGAAGCGGTCCAAGCGCAAGACGACCTCGCCGGGCGCAGCCTGGGGAGCTGCATCGGCGCTTTCCAGCCGGCTTTCGTTTAGGGCATGCTTGTGCGTGAAGAGCCGCTCGTACGCGGCGTTCTTGGGGGCGTTCATGGTGTCTCCTCCATTTTCGGGATCGATGGGCTGATGGCTTCACTCTATCGCCGGCAATCCGGCACCGGGTTCGGAAACGCGCCGACGGAACACACCGCACCGGCAGGCCCCGCCAAGCCGCTGAAACGGCCGTCGCAGCGCCGTGCAAAGTTCACCGTGCAGGCCATCTACGAGGCGTTTGTTCGGATTTGGCAGCGCGACGGCGCACAGGCCGCCACCACGCGCGCGGTGGCGCTGGAGGCCGGCTGCTCGGTCGGCACGTTGTACGAGTACTTCCCGAACAAGGAGGCACTGCTGTCCGGCTATGTGCGTCACACCATCGAGGTGCTGCTCGGGCGCATTCAGCGCGAGGTGATCGATCGCACGGATCTGCCCTGGCGCGACCGCGTGCGCCATCTTGTGCGCCTGTCCTGTGGCGATCCGGCGCTCGATCCGCCGTACTTCGACCACGCCATGCTGATGCGCGAAGACCGCATCGCCGAGCCCAAGCACCACCGGCGTTTCTTCGACGAGCTGAGCGCCGCCTGGCGTCAGGCGCTGGATGCCTGTGCCGACCTGCCGGCCCGGCCCGAGGACGCCTTGCTGCAGACACTGCTGCTGGCCATCTGGGGCGCGCGGCGCTACCGCCTGCTGTTGCCCGATGCGCCACCTGCACCCGACGTGTGGATCGGCGAGATGGAGCGGCTCTGCCTCGTTGCCCTGGCTGCCACGCAAGACGTTGCTTGATGTCGCATCGTGCCGACACCGCGCGAAACAAGGGTGCGAACCGATTGTCTGGGCAGCGCATCCTCGCTAGGCTGGGATTTTGCTGTTGAGGGCCGCGCGATGAGTTGGCAGAACTGGGTCGTCTCGTGGAAGGTGCGCAGGCAGATCAAGAGGCCGACCGAACGGGAGCCGTTTGACCCAGTCGCCACGCGCATCGGCGCGGAGAAGCGGAAGATGCCGTCGCCAGTGGAGCTGCCGCCGGACTGGCGCATCGTGCCTGCCGATGGGGCCAACGGCGGCGGCCTGACCGGCGAGTGGATCGAACCCGCCGATCTCGACATGCTGGATGACCCGCCGCCCGTGGTGCTCTACCTGCACGGCGGCGGTTACTTCTTCTGCAGCCCCCGTACGCATCGCCCCATCACGATCGGCCTGGCCACGCATGCGCGCTCGCGCGTGCACGTGCCGGACTACCGCCTGGCGCCCGAGCACCCGTTTCCTGCGGCCATTGAAGACGCGTTGGCGAGCTATCGCACGCTGCTGGCGCATGGGGTGTCGCCCGGGCAGATCGTGGTGGCTGGGGATTCGGCAGGGGGCGGGTTGGCGCTGGCGTTGCTGGTAGCGTTGCGCGACGCGGGGGACCCACTGCCAGCCGGCGCGATCCTCTACTCGCCTTGGACGGACCTGGCCGCCACCGGCCAGAGCCTGATCGACAACGACGAATCCGACGTGATGTTCCGCGGCGCGTGGATGGCCTATGGCGCCACGATCTACCTGGGCGATTCGGGCATGCCGGTGGATCATCCGCTGGTGTCGCCGCTGTATGCGGACTTCACCGGTTTGCCGCCGCTGCATTGCTACGTGAGCACCAGCGAGGTGCTGCGCGACGACACTCTCCGAATGGCCGAGCGTGCGCGGGCTGCCGGGGTATCCGTTTCGGTAGAAATGGGCCGCCGGCTTCCGCACGTGTGGCCGATCTTCTATCCTTTTCTTCCAGAGGCGCGCATTGCGCTCAAACGATCGGGTGAGCAGATCAGACGACTGGTCGCCGCTCGACGTGAGAACCGAGAACCGGTGGAACTGACGCCGGCATGATCTGACTGGAGGCCCCGCAAGCATGCTCGCGCCCCAGTCAGCCAAGCGCAGACGGGGAGCCCAGCATGCGTCGGGTGTTGGTTTTGGGGTTGGCGCTGGCATGCGTTGTCGGCGCGGGTGTGTGGACGCGGCATGACCGTGCGCGGTTGGCCGATGTCCGGTTTGCGCCCATCGAGACGGTTGCCGCGGCATCGGCTGGCGGACAGATCGTTGGGACGGCCGTGCCGGTCAGCACATCTGCCCCCAAGAGCTACTGGCTGAAGATCTGCGACGAGAAGCTCGGGCCGATGGCGGTGACAGTGCACGCCAACGAAACCCCACTGACGTTTTCCAACGACCGTTCCGTCGGCCAGTTGACCGCTGAGGCGCCGCCCTATGATCGTGCTGCCCGCGTCCTGGGCAAGACCTACGCCACCCTTAGCGCGCAGTTCGACGTCACCACGCACTACATCGCATTGCCGACGCAGCCGCCCACCACGTGCCTGCGGCCTTCGGTGGATGTGGAGTTGGTCCTGAGTGATTTTCGTGTGACGGTGGCGCGTGAGTTCGCGCCCGGCAGTTGCGCCTACAACGCCATCCGCGAACACGAATTGCGTCATGTGGCCGTCAACCGCGCTGTGCTGCCGCGTGCGGCAGAGGTGATCCGCAAGGAGATCCAGCGCGAATACGGTGGGCGGCTTTACTTTGGCGACCCGGACCGCATTGCCGCCGAGTTGGAGACGCAGTTGACGCGCCACTGGCTGCCGCGCGCGCAGTCGCTGATCCAACTGGGTTTGCAGGCGCACGAGCAGATCGATACGCCGCAAGAGCAGGACCGCATGAGCCGCGTCTGCAACGGCCAAGTGCAAGCCGTGCTGCAGCAGCTTGTACGCAGCTAGCGCGCTGCCGACGGTCAGGCCGCCGGGCGATGCACGGCGCGTGCCTGCAGTTGCGTGACAGCCTCGTTGACGATGCTGTCGGGCGGCAGGGCGATGTCGACGACGATGGCGTCAGTCGGCTCTTCCAGCGCGTCAAACTGGCTGCGCAGCAGATTCGGGTTGAAGAAGTGGTCCTTGCGTGCGGCCAGACGGCCTTGCAGCAGATCGAAGTCGCCTTTCAGGTAGACGAACTCGGTGTTGCCGGTCTTGCCACGCAGCACGTCGCGGTAGCGCTGCTTGAGTGCGGAGCAGGCAACGACCAGCGAGCCGCCGCCACTCGTGGTCTCGTCCATGTAGGTGCGGATGGACTCGAGCCAGGGCTTGCGGTCGTCGTCATTGAGCGGGATGCCGGCGTGCATCTTGGCGCGGTTGGCGTCGCTGTGGAACTCGTCGCCATCACGGAACGCGCAGCCCAGACGCTCGGCAATCTTCTGGCCCACCGTCGATTTGCCGCAACCCGAAACACCCATCACTACAACAATCATCACGCATCCCACAGGCAAAAACGTCAGTCCGGCATGTTAGCGCGTTGACGGTGCTGGCCGCCGATTTTTGCTGCTGCGGCGCAGCAATTGTTCCGCGTCATTGTTCGTCAGGGAACGGATTGCCAAATGCGTCAAGCTGCGTCAAATTGCGGAGCAACAAGCAGCAGAAAGTCATTCAAAACAAGGTCTCAAAAGGACCAACGTTGACTGGAGGAGACGTCCATGGCTGGTGAAGGTTTCGATCCGTGCCCACGCAACGGCATGTCGTACGTGGTGGGGGATACGGAGGTGCCGCTGGCGCACGTAACAGTGCCCGCGTTGCTGGAAGCGACGGTGAATCGCTACCCCGACGCGGAGGCGGTAGTGTTTCGCGAGCAGGGTGTGCGCTGGACATGGCGCACCTTTGCCGAACAGGTTGATGCGCTGGCCGCCGGCCTGCATGCGCTGGGGCTGGAGCGGGGCGACCGCATCGGCATCTGGTCGCCCAACCGCTATGAATGGGTGCTCACGCAGTTTGCGACGGCGCGCCTGGGGCTCATCCTCGTCAACATCAACCCGGCGTATCGGCTCTCGGAGCTGGAATACGCACTCAACAAAGTCGGCTGCAAGGCCATCGTGGCGGCCGAGGCGTTCAAGACTTCGCGTTACCTGGAGATGCTGCAGACGCTCGCCCCCGAGTTGGCGAGCGCACAACCCGGGGCATTGAACGCGGCCAAGCTGCCTGCACTGCGCTGGGTGATCCGGATGGGCGAGGCTGTCACGCCCGGCATGATCAACTTTGCCGACGTCATCACCCGTGGAAAAAGCGTACCCATTGATGCGTTGGATGCCATCACCAACACGCTGTCGCCGGACGATGCCATCAACATCCAGTTCACCAGCGGAACCACCGGCGCGCCCAAGGGCGCCACGCTCACGCACGTGAACGTGGTTAACAACGCGCGCTTTGTTGCTATGGCGATGAACCTGCAGGCCGGCGATCGGCTGTGCATTCCCGTGCCGCTGTACCACTGCTTCGGCATGGTCATGTCGGTGCTCACGTGCACTGCCACCAGTGCGTGCATGGTGTTTCCGGGTGAGGCCTTTGACCCGCTCGCCACCCTGCGCGCCGTGGCCGAAGAGCGCTGCACGCAACTGCACGGCGTGCCGACCATGTTCATCGCGCAACTCGATCATCCGGATTTCAAGACCTTCGACGTATCGAGCCTGCGCGGCGGCATCATGGCCGGATCGCCGTGCCCGATCGAGGTGATGAAGCGCGTGGTGTCGGAGCTGAACCTGCGCGAAGTCACCATTGCGTATGGCATGACGGAGACGAGCCCCGTGTCGTTCCAGAGCGCCGTGACGGACCCGCTCGACAAGCGCGTGACCACCGTCGGCCGCATTCAGCCGCATCTGCAGGTCAAGCTGGTGGATGGTGTGGGCGACACCGTGCCGGTGGGCGAGAAGGGCGAGCTCTGGACCAAGGGCTATTCGGTCATGCTCGGCTACTGGGATGACGAGACCAAGACCGCCGACTCCATCCATGACGGCTGGATGCGCACGGGTGACCTGGCAACGTTCGATGCCGAGGGCTACTGCAACATCGTCGGCCGTGTGAAGGACATGCTCATTCGCGGTGGCGAGAACGTGTACCCGCGCGAAATCGAAGAATTCCTCTTCCGCCACCCAAAGGTGCAAGCCGTCAACGTGTTTGGGGTGCCCGACCCGAAGTACGGTGAGGAGGTGTGCGCCTGGATCGTGCTCAAGCCCGGCCAGCAGGCGACGGAGGATGAGATCCGCGAATTCTGCAAAGGCCAGATCGCGCACTACAAGGTCCCGCGCTACATCCGCTTCGTCACCGAGATGCCGATGACGGTCACGGGCAAGGTACAGAAGTTCGTCATGCGCGACCGCATGATCGAAGAACTCAAGCTGACCGTCGCAAGAACGGCCTGAGCGGCCTGAGCAGGCGCCGCGCGCGGTTTCTCCGCTGAAATGTGAACCGGTTGCGCACGGTATGTCGTTGCCATGACGATGCTTGCCGTGCGCAGTTTCTTATGCGTTTCCTGCTAAGGCGCAGTGCGAAAACCGAAACGCTGACGCTGCGTGCGTCTTGCCGATAGGAGGCACTCGCAGGAAAGCGCCGCGCGCGCTTGGCGCTCCCGCTGCACCTCTTTGCGATCACATGTCAATTCCGTTGCAACGTGCGTGACGGGATGCACGCTCCTGATCAACGCCGGCTCGCGCAATGTGAGCCTTGATGCGCCGATGTATCAACGTTGAAACACCTTGAAAGGGAGCGCACTCGAACACCCGCGGGAGCGCAATCCGCCGGCCAGATCTTGGTCTTGGCCCGATGGCAGAACAGCGCCGGCACCGCAGCCGCAAGATTGCTGTTTCAGCACTGCAACCAGATCGCGCGAGCAGCTACTCCAAAAAGAGTATGCCTTGGCACGATTCCACTTGATCGGCCACGCACTGCGGGCGCCAGCCCTTGATTTCACAGTGTTTTCAATGCTTCGGCGATGCGGCGCGCAATCGCGCGGGCAGGTGGCACTGAATATGCGAACACGGCACCCCGGGGTGGGTGATGTTTTTTCCCACAGGCAAGGCGCGCTGGCCCCGTCGGCTGCGCTTCCAACCGCCCCTCTCACCTTTATGGAGTGCGTTATGAAGAAGACCTTACTGGCCACCGCGATCGCCATGGGATTGGGGGTCTCAGGCGTTGCACTGGCTGATATCGGGAATTCGGCGTCAGGCCCGGGGACTCAGACCCAGACCAACACGTCCACCATCACCAACACCACGACTACAACAAGCACGGACAGCAGTACCCATACAAAAACCAAAGCGACTGACAACTCCAATCAGCACAACAACCAAAGCCAAGGCAACGACCGCGACAACAGCGGCGCTTCCACTGCCTCCGGCTACGGCACCGCGGCTGCCAACAATGGCAGCACTTCAACTGCAACCTTCAGCAATGCCTTCAACTCCAGCAAGGCGATTGCCATCTCCAAGCTCGAAGGTACGGTAACCAACCTCAGCGTATCGGGCATCGGCAACATCGCCACCAACAATGGCGGTAGTGCCAATGGTGGCGGTGGTGGTCACGGTGGCAATGGCTATGGTGGCGTCGGCGTGGGCGGCAACGGCGGCAATGGCGGTGCAGGTGGCGCCGGCGGCAGCGGCGGCTCGGGCGGCAGCTCGGGCAGCGTCACGCACGGCAGTGCGACCAACGGCAGCGCATCGGCCGGCAATGGTGGTGATGGCGGTAATGCCCATGGCAATGCCGGCGCAGGCGGTGCGGGTGGTGCTTCTGGCACGCTGTCTGCCAGCCTTGGCGCAGGCCTGGGTGGCTTGGCAGGCAGTGCCAGTGCGGCCGGAGGCGGCAGCGGTGGCAGTGGCGGCGGTGCCGGCAGCAGCGGTGGAGATGCCAACCATCATCATGGCGGCGGCTCGGCTACAGGCGGCGCGGGTGCTGCAGTCGGTGGCAACGGCGCGGCAGGTGGTACAGGAACCGCTGGCACATCGACGGCCACCGGCGGTGCAGGCACAGGCACCAGCACAGCAACCGGCACCAGCACGGGCGGCGCAGGCGCAGCAGGTGGCGCAGCTACCAACCTTGCCGGCAACGGCGGTGCGGGTGGTGCCGCAACCAACGGCAGCGCAACCAATGGCTCAGCCTCGTCCACGGCCGGCAACGGTGCTGCGGGCGCAACGGGCGCGGTGGGTGCAGCAGGCGGCGCTGGCGGCACTGGCAACGGTGGCGTTGGCAATGGCGCAGTCGGCGGTGCGGGTGGCGCTGGCGGTACGGTGGCGGTGGATGCGGGCACGTTCAACATGTCCAATGCCATGACCAGCGTCGGCCAGTCGGCTGCCGGGGTGATGATCGCAAACCAAAACAGCGGCTTTGCATCGCTCATCCAACAAAGCGTCAATGTGCAGGCCAACCTGAGTGTCGGCCACTGAGCCGGCACCAGGCTTGAGCGGGGAAGTACCGCCGCTACCTTGGTAGCGGCGGCTGACAGGGCCGGACCGGGCAACCAGGTCCGGCCCCCGTCGGAACCGCAGTTGGGGCATCTGGGAGAGATTCGATGCGATCCGACAGAACAACAGCAGGATGGGCGGCATGGTTCCTGACATGTGGCCTTGTGGCGGTGCCTGCAGCAACGGCAACGCTGGCGATGGCGGCGGAGGATGTGCCGGTCGCGAACGATCTTCAGACAGCCAACGTGGAAGCGGTGCGTCCCCCGGTCGCCGCGCCCGCGTCGGTGCCTGCGCTTGTGCCAGGCCTGGGTCATGCGATCGATGCAGACAAGCTCGAACGCTATCGCGGTGGGACACAGGACCTGTACCAGACCGTCAACGACGCGCGCCTTTCGGGCACGGTGAGCAACGACACCGCCGTCAACGTGGCGACGGGTTCGAACATCGTGGGCGGTGGCTCGTTCACCAACGCTGCCGGTATCCCCACGGTCATCCAGAACAGCGGAGCGAACGTGCTGATCCAGAACTCCACCATCGTCAACGTGCAGTTCAGGCCTTGATGCGATGACGGCGATGCGAGGTGGGGCGATGCGACGAATGTGGAGCGCGGCGCTGATCCTGGGCGCGTGCGGGCTGGCGGCTGTGTCGACCGCCGTGCCGACATTCGCCGGTTCGATCGACATGCTTGGTACGGGCGGCGCGACCTACAACGTGCCGGTCACGAGCATGAAGGAGGCGCGTTTCCTGCGCACGATCCATCAGCGCTTCGACTTCAGTTGCGGTTCAGCTGCCGTGGCGACACTGCTGACTTACCAGTACGGTTATCCGGTGAGTGAGCAGACGGTGTTCCAAGCCATGTATGTCAATGGCGATCAGGAGAAGATCCGGCGAGAAGGCTTTTCGCTGCTCGACATCAAACGCTATCTGGAGTCGCAAGGCTTTCAGGCCGATGGTTTCGAGCAGCCGCTGGATGCATTGAACGGCGCCCACTTGCCGGCCATCGTGCTGCTGAGCGAGAACGGCTATCACCACTTCGTGGTGGTCAAGGGCGTGCAGGAAGGGCGTGTGCTGGTGGGCGATCCGGCCATGGGCACGCGCGCGATCCCACGCGCGAGTTTCGAGCGCATGTGGGACAACCATTTGCTGTTCGTCATCCATAACCGTGAAGAGCGTGCAACGTTCAACGCGGGATCGGATTGGCACGTTGCACCGCGCGCGCCGCTGGACGAAGGGGTGGACCGCACCGGCCTGGGGAACATCGTGATCCCCAAGCACGGTCCGTCCGACTTCTGACAGCGGTATGCAGCGCAGGAGGGCACCATGAGATGGTTTGGCGGGGTGCTGTGGGCGGCGGGCACGCTTGTGCTGGCCGGGTCCGGTCATGCGCTGGCGGCAGGCATGGACGGTGACACTGAAACCGTGGATGGCCCGCGCGTGAATAACCCGGTCCATGCATGGAAAGCCGTATCGGAAGACCGGCTCGACGACATGCGCGGCGGGTTTGATGTGCCCTCGGCCGCGGGGTTGCGCATCGCATTCGGCATTGATCGCGCGGTCTACGTCAATGGGGATCTGGTCGCGAGCGTGTCAGTCAACATTCCCGACATCGCGCGCATAACGACCACGCAGGCGCAGCAACTTGCAAACGTGGTCAACACCGTCAACGTCGTGCAGAACGGGCCGAACAACAACGTTGCGCCGCCCGACGTTGCAGCGGGTGCGGCAGCGGCCGCCACGGTCATCCAGAACAGCCTGAACAACCAGACCCTGCAGGCGATCACGACCATCAATGCGGCGGTCAACAGCCTGCCGCAGTTCCGTCAGCTCAGCCTCAACGGCGCGCTGCAGAGTGCGCTGGCCAACGTGGTGACGGGCTTGCACTGAAGCCGAAGCCGCGTCAGCACGTCAGCGCATCAGAACTGGATCGGCAAGCGCAGCGTGACCGTCAGGTCGGGCGTGTCGCGCGTGAGGCCGGCACCCACCGACAGGTTCAACGTCATCTTGGGCGAGATGCGGTACGAGTAGCCCACCAGCAGCGTGCCCAGGATGGTGCGCACCGAGCCCGGCACGCGCTGGCCGTTCTGCTGGGTCGGCCCGATGATGCTCTGGTCGTACCCGATCGAGAACGAGGCCTTTTCGTTCAACGCCAGCCCCATGCCGAAGTTCAGGCCGATGATGTCGCCGGCCTTGACGTTGCCCAGGAACTGCTGCGAGCCGTCCACGAGGTTCAGGCTGACACCTTTGCGCTCGAAGTTGTGCAGGTAGCTGATGCTGCCGAAGAACACTGCCGGGTCGGTCGGATACAGCCAGGTCAGGCCCGGCTGCAGCGCGTAGAAGCCCGAGCCGGTGGGTTGCTGTAGCGGCAGGCCGGTGCCCGTGGTGTTGCTCACGCAGCGTGTCACGCAATCGGTGGTGACTTCAAACGGGTCTTTGCCGGTGCGTGTCTTGAAACGCAGCCAACCGATGGTGAACGGCTTGTCGACGCCGCCTGCGCTGATCTGGTAGCGCGCGGTCATCTCCACGTCGCCAATGCCGTGGCCCCGCGAACTGAAAGCGTTGTCGGTTGCCGTGCCCGTGAAGATCTCGCGGCTGACGGTGTCGTTCGTGCTGTACACATAGGGCATGCGCAGTTCCAGCTCCCAGCGCTTGGCCAAGCCATAGCGCACGGCCAGCGTGCTGGTGAGCGTGGTGGTCTTCACCTGCCGCACGTCAATCAGCCCGATCAGCAGCGCGGGGATGATGGTGTAGCCCACCAGCGCCACACGGTCCGACGACGAATACGCCATCTGCAGCGAGGGCTCGACCACGAACTTGCCCGGCGGCGTGAGTGCGCTGGGCTCGTCAAAGATCTGCGCGATGCGCGGTGGCTGGTCGGAAGGTTCCGGCGGCTTGCCAACCGGCGTGTTGCCAGGCTGGCCGTTGTTCTGCGCCATCTGTGCAGCGGCCTCGCCGGAGGAAGCATCTCCCCCCGCGCCGGGCGCACCGGCACCGCGCACGGTGTCGAGCTCGCTCATACCGAGCGCGCGCCGCATGTGCCGCAGATGGGTTTCCTGCTGCTGGATCGAGCGCTTCAATTCCTGCAGGCGCGCCTGCGTATCGGCAAGCTCGCGCTGCAGCGCTTCCAGGCTGGGTGGTTTGTCGTCCACCAGCTCGTTTGTCTGTGCAAGGACCGGCCTGCCGCATAACAGCAGGCACGCGCACGTAACCGCACGTAGCGGCCCCCATGGTGCGTTCTTCATGGCAATGTCCCCCGTCGAGAGCGCCCTCTCCACGAAAAGTGGAGTGGCCCTTCACGATTCCCCCGGGTGGCTTACTGCGGTATCACTATAGGCGAGCGGGCGTGAAACGATAGGGCCATCGTGTACCCAAAATGGAGGAGGCGCGCGTGTTCGTTTGGTGGATCGCTCAAGCAAGAAAAAAGGCGCCCGAAGGCGCCTGGCGTGTCTTGCCAAGGGTCAGTACTTACTGACGCGCATTCCGGAGGTTATCCGGCCACGGCGTGTTGTAGTTCGTGCGGAACGGGTTGATGTCCAGCCCGCCGCGCCGCGTGTAGCGTGCATACACCGCCAGCTTGACCGGGCGGCACTGGCGCAGGATGTCGGTAAAGATGCGCTCGACGCACTGCTCGTGAAACTCGTTGTGTTCGCGGAACGAGATCAGGTACTTGAGCAGCGCTTCCTGGTTGATTGGCGCACCCACGTAGCGAATCTGCACGCTGCCCCAGTCGGGCTGGCCTGTCACCAGGCAGTTGGACTTGAGCAGGTGAGAGACCAGTGTCTCCTCCACCGGGCTTTCCTCTTCGTCCGCATGCAGCAGTTCCGGCGTGGGCTGGTAGACATCGGTCTCGATGTCCAGGCGATCGAGCAGCAGGCCGTCAAGCTCGTGCATCTTCTGCCGTGCAAACTCTTCCTGCGGCACGATGCGCACCTGCACCGGTGCGCCGCACGCTTCCGACAGATCGTGGTGGATCAGTTGCTGCAGCGCCTCGTATGAGGCCACCTTGGTCTGGTTGAACGAATTCAGATACAGCTTGAACGATTTCGACTCAACGATGTTGGGCGAATCCGCCGGCACGATCACGGTGCCGATGGCCACCTGCGGCTTGCCCCGCAGGTTCAGCCACGACAGTTCATACAGGTTCCACAAGTCCACGCCGAAGAAGGGCAGGGCGGTGCCGGCGGGCAGGCCGATCTCGTCGCGCTTGCCCTGGCGCGGAATCGGAAACAGCAGGCTCGGGTCGTACTCCGTCTTGTAGGCGGAGGTTTTGCCCAGCGGCGAATGTTCGGGTTGGTTGCTCATGACAAATGCTCTGCGCAGGCCGATCAGAGGAACAGGCTGTAGACCGGGTTCTCGCTCTCGTCCCAATAGGTATAGCCCAGCGTGGTGAGGAACGCCTTGAACTCGCGCTTCTCGTTCTTCGGCACCTGGATGCCGACGAGGATGTTGCTCGAATCCGCGCCCTGATTACGGTAGTGGAACAGGCTGATGTTCCAGTTCGGGCTCATGCTGGAGAGGAACTTCATCAGCGCGCCCGGCCGCTCCGGAAACTCGAAGCGGTAGAGGTGTTCGTTCTCGGCCAGCGGTGAGCGCCCACCCACCATGTAGCGGATGTGCTGCTTGGCGAGTTCGTCGTTCGACAGGTCCAGCGTCGGGAAGCCGTGTTTGCGGAAGTTGTCGGCAATCTTGTCGCCTTCTGCACGCGACGCGATTTGCACGCCCACGAAGATGTGCGCAGCGTCCTTGCTGGCAATGCGGTAGTTGAACTCAGTCACGTTGCGCGACCAGCCGACCAGCTCGCAGAAGCGCTTGAAGCTGCCGCGCTCTTCCGGAATCGTCACGGCAAATACGGCTTCGCGTGCCTCGCCCACTTCGGCGCGTTCGGCCACGAAGCGCAGGCGGTCGAAGTTCATGTTGGCGCCGCTGGCCACGGCCACCAGCGCTTCGTTCTTCAGCTTGTGGGTCTCGGCGTACTGCTTGAGGCCAGCCAGTGCCAGCGCCCCTGACGGCTCCAGCAGGCTGCGCGTGTCCTGGAACACGTCCTTGAGCGCCGCGCAGATCGCATCCGTATCCACGGTGATGATCTCGTCGACCAACTCGCGCGTGATGCGGAACGTTTCCTTGCCCACCAGCTTGACGGCGGTGCCGTCGGCAAACAGACCCACGTCCTTCAGCTCGACGCGCTTGCCGGCCGCCACCGAACGCGCCATCGCGTCCGAATCCACGCTCTGCACGCCGATCACCTTGATGTCAGGCCGCACGGCCTTCACGTAGGACGCGATGCCCGAAATCAGCCCGCCACCGCCAATCGAGCAGAAGATGGCGTGGATCGGTGCGGGGTGCTGGCGCAGGATTTCCATGGCGATGGTGCCCTGGCCGGCAATGACTTCCGGATCGTCGAACGGGTGCACGAAGGTGTAGCCGTGCTTCTCCTGCAGCTTGGCGGCGTGGGTGTACGCGTCGGAATAGCTCTCGCCATGCAATACGACTTCGACCCACTCGCCGCCGCGCGAGCGCACGCCGTCAATCTTCAACTGCGGCGTGGTCACCGGCATGCAGATCACGGCCTTGCATTCCATGCGGGCCGCGCTGAACGCCACGCCCTGCGCGTGGTTGCCGGCCGATGCCGTAATCACCCCGCGCTTGCGCTCGGCCGGCGTGAGCGAGGCCATCTTGTTGTAGGCGCCGCGCAGCTTGAACGAGAACACCGGCTGGTCGTCTTCGCGCTTGAGGTAGACGCGGTTGCCGGTGCGCGCCGACAGGTTGGGCGCGAACTTCAGCTCGGTTTCCAGCGCGACGTCATAGACCTTCGCGGTCAGGATCTTCTTGAGGTAATCGATGGCCATGGTGCGGACCGGGTTGGACGTGGGGAGAGCCCGTAAGCCTAACACGTGCCTTCTTGCCTGCATGTCTGGGCAAAGCAGCCGCACGCTTGCTGCCGAGGGTGCAGCGCCCCCGCTGGATGGGGTGTCGAGTTCGATGCGAATTACGTCTGAGCTTAGAAAATTACAGCATCAATTGTTTGGTTTGCGACGGGTAATTGGATGGAACGCTGATTAATATGATTTTGCCGATGCAGTCTTCTGGTTAATCGGTATCGGATGACTGCAAATAAGTGCACATAATCGTTTCGATGTTAAGTGACGGGATAATGACTCAGGGGGATTCAAAGCAATCAAGCGATCCACAGCAGCAACTGTAGACGGGGCGGGGTATCGCCAGCGGCGCCCAGGAGACACCACGGCGCCGGGCGATTGTGCGAGGCAAAGCCCTCGGCTGCGCGGGAACCGCAGCGCCTCCCTCGTTATTGCAGTGCAGGACACACCATGACCGGCCGCGCGGCGCGCTGTTTTTCCGCATAGGCAGGCGAGCGCAGAAAATCTTCGATTCAGAGTCCAGGGATTTGCGTTGATTTTGATCGACGCGGGGATGCTTTTGCCTTCTGAATCGAATTGCAGCGGTGTTGTTCACGAGCCGGCGTGAAATTCCGGCACCAACCAACCCTTCCTTTCAGGAGAGCAGCCATGTCTCGAATTACCGATGTGCTGGTCAGCATTGATACGGAAGCCATTCTCAAGCAGTACGGCAAGAACAACAGCCAGGGCAATCCGCCCAACATCGACGCCCGGTACGTCTACATGACGGTCACGCAAGGTCAGGCCATCAGCGGCCAGGCGGGTGGCGAACTGAACGTTGCGGCGGCGGTGGGTGACGTGATCCGCTGGCGCGAGACGTCGCTGTCGCTGAGCTTCGAGCAAAGCTGCATTTTCTATAAGTTCATCGGCAACCAGGGCGGCGACCTGATCTCGCCGCCGGCACTGCGCGAGGCTGAAGTGGTGGTGCCCGTGCCGAACCCGGGGGATCCGAGCAAGTACAAGACGCAGAAGGTGTCGAACTTCTACTGGACCTGCGACACGCTCAAGGTGGGCCACGTGACGTATCACTTCCAGTTCATGATCGTGGATCGTAGCGGCGCACTGTGCGGCTGCTATCAGTGGGACCCGTTCATCACCATCCGCAACGCCTAAGCACGGACTGCGCGCCGCATCGCGTGTCGAGTTCTGCGGCGCCGTTCCGTTCATGCGAGACGCAGCCTGCCAGTGCGGCAGCTGCGCTCGCGCCTTTGTGCCAGGAGCGACGATGTCTGCCTCGGAACCGTCTTCCCACCATGGCGCATCTGCCCCCGTGGTCGATGTGCTGCTCGTGTTCGACACGTCTATGCTGCTCGCCCGCCATCCCGACGCGAGCCTGCGTGCAGAGGCGCCAACGCTGACCGACGCTGACGGCTGCTACCTGCTTGCGCCCGCCGTGGATGAACTGACTGCCCGCAATGACGGCCGCCTACGGATCGTCGCGCCCGTGGGGGCGCACGTGCGTCTGCGCTCGTCCACGCTGGCAATGCGCGCAGAACATCTTGCCGTGGTCTCGGGTTTTCATCCGGCGGATGAAGATGTGCTGTCGGATGCCAGATTGGTCATCAAGGACGATGTGGAGCTGACGGTGCCACCTACCAGCGAGACCGGCGCGTTCGTGCGCCGCCCCGCGATCGACTACTACTGGCAGAGTCGCGTGCGTGCGCATGGCACAGTCGACGCCCAGCTTGATGCCATCCTGACCGACCGTGCCGGCGAGACCATCGGCTGCTTCCGCTGGAGCATCGTCGTCGACGTCACCACGCCCTGAGCCGGCGAGTGCTGGCCGCCGCGCCTTGTGTGCCGGGCGTTGCAGTCGGTACACTGCCCCGCGATCCATCACGGGGGAGGGCAGGGCATCATGGGCACCAAGGCGTTCTTTTCCCGGTTGCCGCGCACGGGCAGGCGCCGGGGCCGCAAAGTCTGGTCCGGCACCCAGCAGGTCATCGCGTACGGTATGCCGTCGCTGGGCTGGCGCGACATCTATCACCACGCGCTGGAGGTCAACTGGCCGACCTTCTTCGGCATCCTGGCGGGGCTCTTCCTGACCCTCAACGCCGTGTTTGCGGGGTTGTATTCGCTGGGCGATGCGGCCATCGCCAATCAGTCGCCGGCAGGCTTTGCGGGGGCGTTCTTCTTCAGTGTCGAAACGCTCGCCACCGTCGGCTACGGCGACATGCACCCGCAGACGATGTATGCCCACATCATCGCCACGCTGGAGATCTTCATCGGCATGTCGGGCATCGCCATGGCAACGGGGCTGGTGTTTGCGCGGTTCTCGCGTCCGCGCGCCAAGATCATGTTTGCGCACAACGCCGTCGTGCGGCCGCTCAACGGCAAGATGACGCTGATGGTGCGGGCGGCCAATGCTCGGCAGAACGTCATCGCTGAGGCCACCGCCAAGCTGCGTCTGCTGCAGGATGAGCGCTCGCCCGAGGGCTACTCGATCTACCGCATTCGCGATCTGCATCTGGAGCGCAGCGAGCATCCGATCTTCCTGCTCGGCTGGGTCATGATGCACGTGATCGACGAGACGAGCCCGCTGTACAACGCCACCCCCGAGTCGCTCGCCGCCGGCGATGCGCTGCTGATGCTCACCATCTCGGGTTCGGACGAAACCGCCGCGCAAACCCTGCAGGCCCGTAACGCCTGGCGGCACGACGAGATCCGCTGGGGCTACCGCTACGTCGACCTGATGCGCGACGACGAGAACGGCGTCACGCATGTGAACTACGACAACTTCCACAAGATCGTACCTGTGGATGTGCCGGCCGAGGAACCGGCCCAGGCACAATGAGCGGCTTGTCCGAATCACCTCAACGCGCCAACGCACAACATCCGTGGCCCTGAACCTCGTCTGGCTGGCTTTCTTCCTCGTCGCTTTCGTCACGGCCTGTGTGCAGGTGCTGCAGGGCGACATGGAAGTGTTCTCCCGCATGCTGACCGCCATGTTTGATGCCGCGCGCACCGGCTTCGAGATCGCGCTGGGCCTGACCGGCATGATGGCGCTGTGGCTCGGCATCATGCGCGTGGGCGAGCGCGCCGGGGTGGTCGACTTGTTTGCGCGGCTGGTGAACCCGCTGATGCGACACCTGTTTCCGTCCGTACCCGCCGGCCACCCGGCCAACGGCGCGATGATGATGAACGTGTCGGCCAACGTGCTGGGCCTGGACAACGCGGCCACGCCGCTGGGCCTGCAGGCCATGCGCGAGCTGCAGCAGATCAACCCGCAACCGCAGCGCGCCAGTGACGCGCAACTGATGTTCGTGGTGCTCAATACGGCGGGCGTGACGCTGGTGCCCACGTCCGTCATCGCCATCCGTCAGGCCATGGCGGTCAAGCAGGGGTTGGTGGGCTTCAATGCAGCGGACATCTTCCTGCCGACCCTGCTGTCCACCTTTATCGGCTTCTGCGCGGGCATCGGGGCGGTGGCAGCCTATCAGCGCATCAACCTGTTCAAGCCGGCGCTGCTGGCGTATTTCGGCGGCTTTATCGTGGCGATGGGGTTGTTGTTTGCGTGGCTGCACCAGTTTCCGCCGCAGCAGATGGCGGCCTGGATCGGGCTGATCGGCGCGGGCTCCATCCTCACCATCGTGGTGGCATTCCTGGCGTGCGGGGCGATCCGCCGCATCAATGTCTACGAAACCTTTGTCGACGGGGCCAAGGATGGTTTCCAGGTGGCCATCGGCATCGTGCCGTACCTGGTGGCGGTGCTGGTAGGCATCGCCGTGTTCCGCGCAGCCGGCTGCATGGATGTGCTGATGCAGGGGCTCTCGGCATTGTTCTCGCACCTCGGCATCGACACGCGTTTTGTACCGGCACTGCCCGTGGGGCTGATGAAGACGTTGTCTGGCGCAGGCGCGCGCGGCCTGATGGTCGACGTGATGACCACCTACGGCGTTGACTCCTTCCAGGGCAAGCTGGCCGCCATCATCCAGGGCTCCACCGAAACCACGTTCTACGTGCTGGCCGTGTACTTCGGCAGCGTCGGCATCAAGGACACACGCTACGCGCTGGCCTGCGGGCTGTGGGCCGACCTGATCGGGCTGATCGGCGCCGTGTTCATCGCCTATCTGTCCTTCGGCTGACCGGGTAGGGCCGCCCCCAAGCGACGTCGCGGCCGCACGCCCACTACAATCGACCGCATGGAACAGTGGATCGACACGCTTTTTGCCACGCTCGCCTTGCCCAAGGTCGGGCTGCCCGCCATCTTTCTCGTCAGTTTCATCTCGGCGACCCTCTTGCCGCTGGGCTCTGAGCCAGCAGTCTTCGCTTACATCAAGCTCAACCCGGAGATGTTCTGGCCGGCCATCATCGTGGCCACCGTCGGCAACACGCTGGGCGGCGTGGTCGACTGGTGGATGGGTTATGCGGCCAAGCTGGCGCTGGTGCGCTACCACCTGGCTCGCCGCCGCCGCCAGCATGATGCCGAGCACGCCCAGCACGTGCCGCACCCCAAGCGCCATCGCGCGCCGCCGCTCGACAAGAAGTACTTCCGGTGGATGCGCCGTCTTGGGCCGGTGTCGCTGCTGGTGTCATGGCTGCCCGGCATTGGCGACCCGCTCTGCACGCTGGCCGGCTGGTTGCGCCTGAAGTTTTGGCCGAGCGTGATGTACATGGCCATCGGCAAATTCCTGCGCTATCTGGTCATGACCGGGGCGTTGATGACGCTGCCCGATGACTTCTGGCACGGCATCCTGGGCTGGATCAAGAACCTCATGATGTGACGTTTGCGTGGCGTATTCGTCACGTATTTCTCTCGGCATGGTTCGCAAGCCATTGAAAACGCGGCAATTTTTGCGTCCATGCTCTTGGCATGGGATACCGTTGTTGCGGCGCATCAACGTTGAAGCTTGCAGTACAATCGCCCTTTAAAGACCGCGCGGCCAAGACAGTCTTTGCCGTGCTCCCTCCCCAGCGGCACGCCATGAATGCCCCACTTCTGATCGACGCCAAACTCGCGGCGCACGACGCTGCGCCCCGGCTGCGCGAGATTCCCTATAACTACACCTCGTTCTCGGATCGGGAAATCGTCATTCGTCTGCTGGGCGAGTCGGCATGGCAGATCCTGCACGAGCTGCGCGCTGAGCGCCGCACTGGCCGATCGGCACGCATGCTGTACGAAGTGCTGGGCGACATCTGGGTGGTGCGCCGCAACCCGTATCTGCAGGACGATCTGCTCGAGACGCCCAAGCGTCGGCAGATGCTGATCGACGCGCTCAATCACCGCCTGGCAGAGATCGAGAAGCGCCGCGTGGCCGACCACGATTCGCACCACGACCCGGAAGGCGATGTACGTGCCAGCAAGGTCGAGCAACTGGTCGTGCACGCCCGCCGTGCGGTGAAGGCGTTCCAGGAAGAATTCGCCCAGGTGTACGACCTGCGCCGCCGCGCCCAGAAGGTGCTCGGCCGCGTCACCGCCAAGGACAACATCAAGTTTGATGGCCTATCGCGCGTGTCGCACGTGACGGACGCCACCGACTGGCGCGTCGAATACCCGTTCGTGGTGCTGACGCCCGACACGGAAGAAGAGATCGCCGGCATCGTCAAGGGCTGCTTCGAGCTGGGTCTGACCATCATCCCGCGCGGAGGCGGCACCGGCTATACCGGCGGCGCCGTGCCGCTCACGCCGTTCTCGGCGGTCATCAACACCGAAAAGCTGGAGCGCCTGGATGCGGTCGAACAGACCGACCTGCCGGGCGTCGACCACCCTGTGGCGACCATCTATTCGGGCGCTGGCGTGGTTACGCGCCGTGTGGCGGAAGCCGCGGAGAAAGCGGGTCTGGTGTTTGCCGTGGACCCAACCTCGATCGACGCTTCGTGCATCGGTGGCAACGTCGCCATGAACGCAGGCGGCAAGAAGGCCGTGCTGTGGGGCACCGCGCTGGACAACCTCGCCTGGTGGCGCATGGTCGATCCGGACGGCAACTGGCTGGAAGTCCAGCGCCTGAACCACAACCTCGGCAAGATCCACGATGCGCCGCTCGTCACGTTCGAGCTGAAGTGGTTCGACGGCAATGCGCCGGTCGGCAGCAAACTGCTGCGCACCGAGACGCTCACCATCGAAGGCCGCAAGTTCCGCAAGGAAGGCCTCGGCAAGGACGTTACCGACAAGTTCCTGGCCGGCCTGCCCGGCGTGCAGAAGGAAGGCTGCGACGGCATCATCACCAGCGCGCGCTGGATCTTGCACCGCATGCCCAAGTCGATCCGCACCGTGTGCCTGGAGTTCTTCGGCCAGGCGCGCGATGCGATTCCGAGCATCGTCGAAATCAAGGACTACCTCGACGCCGAGACCAAGAAGCCCGGCGGCGCGATCCTCGCGGGCCTGGAACACTTGGACGAACGCTACCTGCGCGCGGTCGGCTACGCCACCAAGAGCAAGCGCAACGCGTTCCCGAAGATGGTGCTGATCGGTGACATCGTTGGTGACGACGATGACGCCGTGGCGCGCGCCACCTCGGAGGTGATCCGCCTGGCCAATGGCAAGAGCGGCGAAGGCTTCGTGGCCGTGAGCCCCGAGGCACGCAAGAAGTTCTGGCTCGACCGCTCGCGCACGGCGGCCATTGCCAAGCACACCAACGCCTTCAAGATCAACGAAGACGTGGTGATCCCGCTCAACCGCATGGGCGAGTACACCGACGGCATCGAGCGCATCAACATCGAGCTGTCGATCAAGAACAAGCTCAAGCTGGCCGACGCGCTGCAAGATTTCTTTGCACGCAACGACCTGCCGCTGGGCCGCACCGACGACGCCAACGAGATCCCCAGCGCCGAGCTGCTGGAAGACCGCGTGCAACAGGCGCAGCAACTGGTGCGCAGCACGCGCGCCCGCTGGCAGTACTTGCTGGACCATCTCGACACGCCGGTGAATGCGGCGCGCGCCAGCCTGATCGGTGTCGGCCTGGGTTACCTCGCGCAGACCATCGACGACCGTCTGGTGAATCAGCCGGACGCCAACCTGTTCCACCTGCTGCAGGACCGCACGATCCGTGTGTCGTGGAAGGCGGAGATCCGCGCCGAGCTGCGCAAGATCTTCAACGGCGGCGAGTTCAAGCTGATCCTCGACGAGGCACAGGCGATTCACAAGAAGGTGTTGCGCGGCCGCGTATTCGTGGCGCTGCACATGCACGCCGGCGACGGCAACGTGCACACCAACCTGCCGGTCAACTCGGACGACTACGACATGCTGCAGGACGCCCACAAGGCGGTGGCCCGCATCATGACGCTGGCGCGTTCGCTCGACGGCGTGATCTCGGGCGAGCACGGCATCGGCATCACCAAGCTGGAATTCCTGACCGACGACGAGATCGCTGACTTTGCCGCTTACAAGCGCCGCGTTGATCCGAACGGTCGCTTCAACAAGGGCAAGCTGCTGCGCGACATCAACGACCCGCAAGGATTGGCGGCTGACCTGCGCAACGCCTACACTCCGTCGTTCGGCCTGATGGGGCACGAGTCGATCATCATGCAGCAGAGCGACATCGGCGCCATCTCGGAGTCGATCAAGGACTGCCTGCGCTGCGGCAAGTGCAAGCCGGTGTGCGCCACGCACGTGCCGCGCGCCAACCTGCTGTACAGCCCGCGCAACAAGATTCTCGCCACCTCGCTGCTGATCGAAGCCTTCCTGTACGAAGAGCAGACGCGCCGTGGCGTGTCGGTCAAGCACTGGGAAGAGTTTGCCGACGTGGGCGACCACTGCACGGTCTGCCACAAGTGCGTGACGCCATGCCCGGTCAAGATCGACTTTGGCGATGTGTCGATGAACATGCGCAACCTGCTGCGCAAGATGGGGCAGAAGAAGTTCAACCCCGGTACCGCCGCGTCGATGCTGTTCCTGAACGCGACCAACCCCGAGACCATCAACCTGACACGCAAGGTGATGATCGACTGGGGGTTCAAGGCACAGCGCCTGGGTCACGACATCCTGAAGAAGTTCGCCAAGAAGCAGACCGCGCATCCGCCCGCCACGGTGGGTAAGCCGCCGGTGCGCGAGCAGGTGATCCACTTCATCAACAAGAAGATGCCGGGCAACCTGCCCAAGAAGACGGCGCGCGCGCTGCTGGATATCGAGGACAACGAGATCGTCCCGATCATCCGCAACCCGAAGGCGACCACGCCCGACAGCGAGGCCGTGTTCTACTTCCCGGGCTGCGGCTCGGAGCGGCTGTTCTCGCAGGTGGGGCTGGCCACGCAGGCGATGCTGTGGCACGCCGGTGTGCAGACCGTGCTGCCGCCGGGCTACCTGTGCTGCGGTTATCCGCAGCGTGGCTCGGGTCAGTACGACAAGGCCGAGAAGATCGTCACCGACAACCGCGTGCTGTTCCACCGCGTGGCCAACACGCTCAACTACCTCGACATCAAGACGGTGGTGGTGAGCTGCGGCACGTGCTACGACCAGCTTGCAGGCTATGAATTCGACAAGATCTTCCCGGGTTGCCGCATCATCGACATTCACGAATTCCTGCTGGAAAAGGGCGTGAAGATCGACGGCGTGCAGGGTACGCGCTACATGTACCACGACCCCTGCCACACGCCGATCAAGACGATGGACCCGACCAAGCTGGTCAACCAGCTCATGGGCGGCAACCTGGGTGCTGACGGCCAGACCCGCGCAATCGAGAAGAACGATCGCTGCTGCGGCGAGTCAGGCACGCTGGCGGTTTCGCGTCCGGACATCTCCACGCAGGTCCGCTTCCGCAAGGAAGAGGAGATGAAGAAGGGCGCCGACAAGCTGCGTGCTGATGGCCAGAGCGGCCAGGCGTTCGACGGCGACGTGAAGATCCTCACGAGCTGCCCGGCCTGCCTGCAAGGTCTGTCGCGCTACACCGAAGATGTCTCGGTGCAGGCTGACTACATCGTGGTCGAGATGGCGCGCCACGTGCTGGGCGAGAGCTGGCTGGAAGACTACGTCGCCCACGCCAACGCCGGCGGCATCGAGCGGGTGCTGGTGTGACGACGGGCGAGCGGTCACCGGGCTGCGCGCTGTGCGAAACCGACGGCGGCGAGCCTGTCTGGCGCAATGCCCGGGCGCGCGTCGTGCTGGTTGAGCACGCGCGCTTCCCGGGGTTCTGCCGCGTGATCTGGAACGACCATGTGGCAGAGCAGACCGACCTGTCGGACGCTGATCGCCACTGGCTGATGGAAGTGGTCACGCGTGTAGAGCGTGTGCTACGCGCCGAACTGGCGCCGGACAAGATCAACCTCGCCAGCTTCGGCAACTTCGTGCCGCATCTGCACTGGCATGTCATTCCACGCTACCGGTGGGACACGCATTTCCCAGAAGCCGTGTGGGGTCCTGCCCAGCGTGAGCCGGATGCCGCGCGCATGGCCGAGGTGACGGCCAAACTGGCGGCGCTATCCTACGCACTGCAATCGGCGCTCGCCGACGTTTGAGTCGTCGGCGCCAACCGCTTGTAACGCATCGGCACGCCCTGCGCGGAACCCCCATGGCGCGTCGTCCGTCTCATTTTCTTTCTGACGCGTCACCGCCATCGCCATGACGACACCGCGCACTGCCGCCACGCCCGATTCCCATAAAGACTCCATTGCCGAGCTGAATGTCCATCACGGCAGGTTGAACCTGTCCGAGACGTGGCAACTCATCAAGCCGTTCTGGGTGTCCGAGGTCCGCTACAAGGCCTGGGGGCTCTTGGCGCTGGTCGTGGCGCTCAGCCTGTTCGTGGTCTACATGAACGTGCTGTACACCGACTGGAACCGGCTCTTCTATAACGCGCTGGAACAGAAGGACAAGACCGAGTTCTGGCACCAGCTCGGGCGTTTCTCGTGGATTGCCGCGCTGATCATCATCGCGTCCGTGCTGCGGCAGTACTACACGATGATGCTGCGCATGCGCTGGCGGACATGGATCACCGGCAGTTTCGTCGACAATTGGCTCGGCAAGCAGGCGTTCTACCGCCTGGAGCAGACGCACACTGCCGACAACCCCGACCAGCGGATTGCCGACGACCTGCGCAACTTCACCGACGCCACGCTCACGCTGGCGCTGGGTTTTCTCAATGCGGCGGTCACGCTGGTGTCGTTCTTCGGGATTCTGTGGGCGGTGTCGGGGCCGCTGGCGTTTGCGCTGGGTGGGCATGACTTCATCATCCCCGGATACATGGTGTGGTTCGCGCTGCTGTACTCGGTGCTGGGCTCGGTCATCATCCACTTCGTCGGGAGGCCGCTGATCGGGCTGTCGTTCCAGCAGGAGCGCTACGAAGCGTATTTCCGTTTCCTGCTCGTGCGCGTGCGCGAGAACAGCGAAAGCATCGCCCTGTACTGTGGCGAGCCTACCGAAAAGGCGATCCTGCGCGGCCGCTTCGAGCGCATCCGTGCCAACTGGGATCAGCTGATGGACTACACGCGGCGCCTGAATTTCGCCAGCTCCGGCTATGGGCAATTCGCCATCATCTTTCCGTTCCTGGTCTCTGCGCCGCGCTACTTTGGCGGCACGCTCACGCTGGGCGGCATGATGCAGGTGGCGACCGCGTTCGGGCAGGTGCAGGGTGCGATGTCGTGGTTTGTCGACAACTACAGCACGCTGGTGAGCTGGAAGGCCTCCACCAACCGTCTGATCGAATTCCAGCGTGCCATGCGCGCCGCCGAGCGCGAAGAAGAACACCGCGCCGGCATCCAGGACATCGAAGTCGAGACCGCCGCCGTGCCTGCCATCGAGGCACGCGGTCTGGCGCTGAATCTGCCCAACCACACGCCTGAAGACATGTTGGTCGAACCCTTCGATATGACGCTCGTGCGCGGTGAGCGCGTGCTCGTCAATGGTCCGTCGGGTTGCGGCAAGAGCACACTGGTGCGCGCCGTGGCCGGCATCTGGCCGTACGGCAATGGCCAGATCAAGATTCCGGAAGACGCAAGCGTGCTGTTCCTCCCGCAGCGCAGTTACTTGCCGTCCGGCACGCTGGCGGATGCGCTGTCGTACCCCAAGCTCGCCACCGAGTACACCGCCGAGCGCCTCTCGCAGGTGCTGATCGCCTGCCGCCTGCCGGCACTGGTCGATCTGCTCGATGAGGTCAGCAACTGGAGCCTGCGTCTTTCGCCTGGCGAGCAGCAACGCCTGGCCTTTGCGCGCGCCTTGTTGCAGCGCCCCGACTACCTCTTCCTTGATGAGGCCACCAGCGCACTCGATGAAGATACCGAGGCGTTCATGTACAGCCTGATGCTCGAATCGATGCCGGATGTGACCATCGTCAGCGTGGCGCACCGCAGCACCGTGGCACGATTCCACCATCGCCGTCTGCGCTACATCCCCGAGGGCGATCCGTTGACTGCGGTAAGCTATCGGGTGGTGGAAGAGCCTGCGCACATGGCGTTGGCGGCTTCCTGAAACACAATCACAGAGACGTTTTTCATGGCAGGACTTTCCGCCGACACCCCGCACCCGACCGGCATTACCGTGCACACGCAATCGCGCGTGCTGGAGATCGCCTTTGCCGATGGCAAACAGTTCCGCCTGCCGTTCGAATACCTGCGCGTGCTGTCGCCGTCGGCTGAAGTGCAGGGGCATGGGCCGGGGCAGGAAGTGCTGCAGACCGGCAAGCGCGAGGTGGGCATCACCGGTGTGGAGCCGGTCGGCAACTACGCGATCCGGCCGTTGTTCTCCGATGGCCACGATTCCGGCATCTTCGATTGGGCCTACCTGTACCGCCTCGGCATTGAACACGACGCGCTGTGGCAGGCCTATCTCGACCGGCTGGCCGCCGCCGGCCTTGACCGCGACGCCCCGATGGCCGCCAACGCCGGCCATGCCTGTGGCCACAGCCACTGACTCCCGATTCACTTCGCGGCGCATGCGCGCCCGAACGCAACCCAATTCGCATTTCTTTCTGTCATGAGCCAAACCCACTTCGGATTCGAGAAGGTCGACGAGCGCGAGAAGGCCGGCAAGGTCGCCGGCGTGTTCCATTCCGTCGCCAGCAAGTACGACGTGATGAACGACCTGATGTCCGGTGGACTGCACCGCGTCTGGAAGATGTTCACCATCGCCCAGGCGGCCGTGCGTCCGGGCTTCAAGGTGCTCGACATCGCGGGCGGCACGGGTGATCTGGCCAAGGCCTTCGCGCGCCAAGCCGGCCCCACCGGCGAGGTGTGGCTGACCGACATCAACGAGTCGATGCTGCGCGTCGGCCGCGACCGCCTGCTCGATGCGGGTGTGCTCACGCCCAATTGCCTGTGCGACGCCGAGCACATTCCCTTTCCAGATGCTTACTTCGACGTAGTGACAGTGGCATTCGGCTTGCGCAACATGACGCACAAGGATCGCGCGCTCGCCGAGATGCGCCGTGTCGTCAAACCGGGCGGCAAGGTGATGGTGCTGGAGTTCTCCAAGGTGTGGCAGCCGCTGGAGAAGGCCTACGACGTGTATTCATTCAAGGTGCTGCCGTGGTTGGGCAGCAAGGTGGCCGGCGATCCTGAGAGCTACCGCTACCTGGCCGAGTCCATCCGCATGCACCCCGATCAGGAAACGCTCAAGCAGATGATGGAACAGGCCGGGTTGGACTCGGTCGAATACTTCAACCTGACGGCAGGTGTCGTGGCCCTGCACGTCGGTCGTCGCCTCTGATTGACGGTTTATCCGATCCATCAGATGGGCGATGCAGCGTACTGCGACGATATGCCACGACGGTACACATTGAATTTCGGCGTTGACGTCATCATCTAATGGCGTCACTGCCATTGGAGAGAAGACAGCGATGAGTTTGCACTGGGGTGGAAAATTGATGGTCGGCGCGATGGTCGCGACGATCGCACTGGGCACGGCATTCGACGCTGACGCCAAACGCATGGGCGGCAGCCGCAGCGTTGGCAAGCAATCGTCCTCCGTGACGCAACGTCAGCAAACGCCGCCGACCACGCCGTCGCCGACGCAGCAGGCCGCTCCGGCCGCGCAGCCGTCGCCGGCAGCACCGGCTCCGGGCGCACCGGCCGCGAAGCCTGGTCGTAACTGGGGCGGCATGCTGGGTGGCCTGGCCGCAGGCCTGGGGATCGGCTATCTGCTTTCGAAGTTTGGTCTGGGTGCAGGCCTTGCCTCGTTGCTGTCGAACCTGATCCTGATCGCCATCGTCGCTTTCGTGGTGATGTGGATCATCCGCAAGGTGCGCGGCAGCCGTCCGCAAGGTCCGGCCTACGCTACGGGTGGTCCGTCGTTTGGCGGTGACCGCGAGCCGTACGCGCCGCAACCCGCTGCGCCGGCTCCGCAGGCTTCCGCCTCGTCGTTTAACACCGGCAGCAGCAATACGTCGGGCTTGGGTGCGGGCGCACCGACGGCCGCGCAATCGTGGAGCCTGGGTGGTCCGGCTGCACCGGCCGCTGTCAACGCACAACCCGCAGTAGCCGCGCAGCAACAGCCGTGGGGTGTGCCGGCTGACTTCGACACGCAGGCCTTCCTGCGCAACGCCAAGGTCTACTTCATCCGCCTGCAGGCCGCATGGGATGCCGGCAACCTGAACGACATCCGCGAGTTCACCACGCCGGAGATGTTTGCCGAGATCAAGATGGACCTGGCCGACCGTGGCGCCACGCCCAACAAGACCGATGTGGTGTCGGTTGAGGCGGAGATGCTCGGCATCGAGACGCAGGCCGGCGAATACCTGGCGAGCGTGCGCTTCTCGGGCATGATCCGCGAGGAGGCCAACGCGCCGGCACAGCCGTTTGCGGAGGTGTGGAACCTGTCCAAGCCGACGCAAGGCAGCGGTGGCTGGGTGTTGGCAGGTATCCAACAATTGCAGTGATGCGGTAACAGTTGAAGCGGCGCAAAACGACCGTTTCAACATTCCCCGTAAAATAGGGCCCGACCGTCCGGTTCGGGCCCTTTTTGTTGCCCGCCGGCTAGCCCGCTTCTGGCCGCTTTTGCGCACCTTTGCCGCATGTCTTCGACAGCCACCTCGTCCTCGTTTCCCTTCATGCTGATGCAGCCATTGCTGCTCGCGCTCAATCATCTGCTGCGCCAGGAACCCTGGGCACAGGAGACGCTGCGGCCGTTCGCGGGCCGCGTCGCGCGCTTTGATCTGGCCCCCGTCTCGGTAACGCTGCAGGTGGACGCAGCGGGTCTTGTGATGGCACCTGAGGCTGGTGTGGCGCCCGCCGTGACCGTAGTTGTGCCGCTCGCTGCGGCTGCCAGCGACTACGCTACGGGCGGACAGGCCGCCGTACTCAAACACGTGCGTATCGAGGGCGAGGTCGAGTTCGCCAACGTACTGTCGACGTTGCTGCGCAACCTGCGCTGGGACGCGGCGGAAGATCTCTCGCGCGTGTTTGGCGATGTGATCGCGCAGCGCATGGTGAGCGGGGCGCAGGCCGCGCGCACCGAAGCGACGCGCGTCAGCCGCTCGCTGGCGGAGGCGGTGGCTTCCTACCTGACCGATGAACAACCCACGCTGGTGCGCCACGCACGCCTCGCGCAGTTTGCTGCCGATGTGGCCGCGCTGCGCGATGCGGAGGCGCGCTTGACCAAGCGTCTGGAGCGGCTAGAGAAGCAGCGGCCCGCAATCTCGACGGCGCGCGCAGGTGAATCGGCATGACGCGCTTCTTCCGGCTGGGCAAGATCGTCTTCGTCATCCTGTACTACGGGCTGGATCAGCTCGCGTTGTCGGGTTTCAAGAGCCGGCGCATCCGCGCGCTGGTGTGGCTGCTAACACTGGGCCGCAAACCCAAGCGCCCGCGCGGTGAGCGTCTGCGGCTGGCGCTCGAGCAGCTTGGGCCCATCTTCGTGAAGTTCGGTCAGGTGTTGTCGACGCGGCGTGATCTGCTGCCGCCTGATGTGGCGGACGAGCTCGCCAAGTTGCAGGACCGTGTGCCCCCGTTTGACCCGAAGGTGGCGGCAACGATTGTCGAGAAGTCGTTGGGCAAGCCGCTGTCGGCGCTGTTCCACCGCTTTGACCATCACCCGGTGGCGAGCGCGTCGATTGCGCAGGTGCACTTCGCGACGTTGCGCGGCGGCCCGGACGACGGCCGCGAGGTGGCGGTCAAGGTACTCCGCCCGGGCATGCTGCCCGTGATCGACAGCGATCTCGCGCTCATGCGTGATCTGGCCAAGTGGATGGAAAAGCTCTGGGCCGACGCCAAGCGCCTGAAGCCGCGCGAGGTGGTCGCCGAGTTCGACAAGTACCTGCACGACGAGCTCGACCTGATGCGCGAGGCGGCCAACGCCAGCCAACTGCGTCGCAACTTTGCCAAGTCGGATCTACTGCTGGTGCCCGAGGTGTTCTGGGACTGGTGTACCTCCGACGTGTTCGTCATGGAACGCATGCACGGCATGCGCATCTCGCACACCGAAGAGCTGCGTGCGGCCGGTGTCGACATGCACAAGCTCGCGCGCGACGGCGTGGAGATCTTCTTTACGCAGGTCTTCCGCGATGGCTTCTTCCATGCCGACATGCACCCCGGCAACATCCTCGTGAGCGTGGCGCCCGAGACGCTGGGCCGCTACATCGCGCTGGATTTTGGCATCGTCGGGGCGCTGTCGGAATTCGACAAGAACTACCTTGCGCAGAACTTCCTGGCGTTCTTCCAGCGCGACTATCACCGCGTGGCGGTGCTCCATATCGAGTCCGGCTGGGCGCCGGAAGAGACGCGCGTGGAAGAACTCGAAGGCGCCATCCGCGCCTGCTGCGAGCCGTATTTCGACCGGCCGCTGGGCGAGATCTCGCTGGGGCTGGTGCTGATGCGCCTGTTCCAGACCTCGCGCCGCTTCAACGTAGAAGTGCAGCCGCAACTGGTGCTGCTGCAGAAGACGCTGCTGAACGTGGAAGGCCTGGGCCGCCAGCTCGATCCGGATCTGGATCTGTGGAAGACCGCCAAGCCGTTCCTCGAGCGCTGGATGCATGAGCAGATCGGCTGGCGCGGCTTCGTCGAGCGTCTGAAAGTCGAGGCGCCGCAATGGGCCAACAAGCTGCCGGACCTGCCGCGCCTGGTGCACCAGATTCTGGACCGCCACGCGAGCAACAAAGGCAACGCCCAGACGGAAGCGCTGACCGCGTTGCTTGCCGAGCAACGGCGCACCAACCGGCTGCTTTCCGCCGCGCTGCTGTTCATCGGCGGGTTCGCCGTCGGCATCATCGCCACCCATGTGCTGGCGTGGCTGGCCCGTCATTGACTGATTGCCCGTTGCTGCCATGGCCGAGCCACCCGTCTTCCAATCCCGTGACGCCGCCGATCCTGCTTTCTGGGACGAGCGCTTCAGCCGCGATCACACGCCCTGGGATGCACACGGTGTGCCGGCCGCCTTCCGGCAATTCCTTGAAGCGCAGTCTGCGCCACTTTCCACGCTGATCCCAGGTTGCGGTAACGCCTACGAGGCCGGTTGGCTGGCCGAGCGCGGCTGGCCCGTCACAGCCATCGACTTTGCGCCGCGTGCGGTCAGTTCGGCCAAGGCCGTGCTGGGCCCATATGCCGACGTGGTGGAACTGGCAGATTTCTTCCGTTTTGCGCCGCACCGGCCGGTGCAATGGATCTACGAGCGCGCATTCCTGTGCGCGATGCCGCGCCGGCTGTGGCCGGATTACGCCACGCAGGTCGCAAAGCTGCTGCCGCCGGGTGGCTTGCTTGCGGGCTTCTTTGCCGTGGTGGAGGGCAGGGAGGCTGTGCCCAAGGGGCCGCCCTTCGAGACGACCCAGGCCGAACTGGACGCGCTGCTGTCGCCGGCTTTCGAGCGCGTCAGCGATATGCCGATGGCCGAGGCTGATTCGATTCCGGTGTTTGCCGGCCGCGAGCGCTGGCAGATCTGGCGCCGCCGGGCCGATTGATCCTGACTGCGGCCAGTGTTGGTGCGAAGCAACATTGGACGCAGTCAACAAAAAGCCTACGGACGCCCGTTGCGGGTCGTTGCACAAAAAAGTGGCAAACGGGGTGGTATTCGTGGTCGCACCGATGCCCCGCCGCGCAGTCCCATCGCTATAATCCCGCCACTTCGCCCGGCGCCCGGCTTGGCCGCCAACGTGATTTCCTGCAATTCTTCCGCGCTGCCATGCTGATCTGGTTTGTCATTATTTACTGGGTGATTTCGGTCGGGATCGGCCTGTGGGCTGCGCTGCGTGTGCGCGATGCGGCTGATTTTGCGGTGGCCGGCCGCAGCCTGCCGTTCTACGTCGTGACCGCCACGGTGTTTGCCACCTGGTTCGGCTCCGAGGCGGTGCTCGGTATTCCCGCAGAGTTTCTCAAGGACGGCCTGCATGGTGTGGTGGCTGATCCGTTCGGTTCTTCCCTGTGCCTGATCCTGGTGGGCTTGTTCTTCGCCAAGCCGCTGTACCGGATGAACCTGCTCACCATTGGTGACTTCTACCGCAACCGCTTTGGCCGCGTGGCCGAAACGCTGACCACCCTGTGCATCGTCGTGTCGTACCTGGGCTGGGTGGCGGCGCAGATCAAGGCGCTGGGGCTGGTGTTCTACACCGTGTCGGATGGCGCCGTTTCGCAAGACATGGGCATGATGATCGGCGCGGGCAGCGTGCTGGTCTACACGCTGTTCGGCGGCATGTGGTCGGTGGCGGTGACGGACTTCATCCAGATGATCATCATCGTGATCGGCATGCTGTACATCGGCTGGGAGGTCTCGGGCCAGGCCGGCGGCGTGGGCACGGTGGTGGCGCACGCGGCGGCTTCGGGCAAGTTCTCGTTCTGGCCGGCGTTCAACCCGATCGAGATCATCGGCTTTGTGACCGCCTGGATCACCATGATGCTCGGCTCGATTCCGCAGCAGGACGTGTTCCAGCGCGTGACGTCATCGCGTACTGAACGCATCGCTGGCACGGCTTCGGTGCTGGGTGGCGTGCTGTACTTCATGTTCGCGTTTGTCCCCATGTTCCTGGCGTATTCCGCCACGCTGATCGATCCGGAGATGGTCGCCAAGTACATCAACACCGATTCGCAGATGATCCTGCCCAATCTCGTGCTGCAGCACGCGCCGGTCTTTGCGCAGGTGATGTTCTTCGGTGCGCTGCTGTCGGCCATCAAGAGCTGCGCCAGCGCGACGCTGTTGGCGCCGTCCGTGACCTTTGCCGAGAACGTGCTGCGTCCGCTGCTGCCGAACATGGACGACAAGCGCTTCCTGCGCGTGATGCAGGCGGTGGTGTTGACCTTCACGGTGCTGGTGACGCTGTTTGCACTGAACTCGCACCTGTCGATCTTCCACATGGTCGAGAGCGCCTACAAGGTGACGCTGGTGGCTGCCTTTGTGCCGCTGGCTTTTGGCCTGTTCTGGAAACGCGCGACCAAGCAGGGTGGTCTGCTGGCCATCATCCTGGGCCTGGCAGCCTGGATCTGGTGCGAAGTGTTCTTGTCAGATGCGGCGCTTCCGCCACAATTGGTTGGCCTGCTGGCCAGCCTGGGCGCGATGATCCTGGGCTCGCTCGGGCCGCAGTGGATCGAGAATCGCGCGCCGACCACCAAGGCCGCCACGCAAGCCTGACCTAGCGCTGCCGGGCAAGGGGCGATGAAATGCGTGGTGTGCCACATTGTGGCGTGCCACCATCGCCCATGCTGCAACCTCGCGCAACCGCGGTCAGGAATCCCACCGAAAGGGTTTATAATTCAAGGCTTTGCGCGCCCATGCTTGTCTGATGGACTTGCAACCGGCGCAGTTGCCCCAATATTTCGCGAGCCTGTGCGCTTTTCTGCGCTGGAATTGCGGTGGGCGCGGGCATTTCAATCGTTTTCTCGAATTTCGTTTGTTCCAGGGTGAGGACACCATGCCGATCTATGCTTATCGATGCGACGCCTGCGGCCACGCCAAAGATGTGCTGCAGAAGATGAGCGACGCGCCGCTGACGGATTGCCCCGCATGCGGCGCGTCGGCGTTCAAGAAACAGCTCACTGCTGCCGGCTTCCAACTCAAGGGTTCGGGCTGGTATGTGACGGACTTCCGTGGTGGCTCGGGCGGTACGTCCGCAGCCGGCACGGCAGCCAAGACGGATGCTGCAGCCCCGGCCGCTGGCGCCGCCGCAGCCGCACCGGCGGCTTCGTCCGACAGCGCTTCGTCCACCAGCAGTGCCGCTCCGGCCACCTCCGGCGGTTGCGGCACGTCGTGTGCGTGCCACTGATCGCATCGCTTACGCCTCGGCCCATCGCCCCATGAAACAGAAAACCAGCGCACTCAAGACATGGTTCCTGACCGGTCTTCTGGTGCTCGTCCCGCTTGCGATCACGCTGTGGGTGCTGTCGCTCATCATCGGCACGATGGACCAGAGCCTGGCGCTGCTGCCGTCGGCCTGGCAGCCCGATCGCCTGCTCGGCGTGAAGATCCCTGGCCTGGGCGCGATCCTGACGCTGCTGTTCATCCTGATCGTGGGGGTGCTTGCGCACAACTTCATCGGCCAGAAGCTGGTGACGTGGTGGGAAGCCGTGCTGGGCCGCATTCCCGTGGTCGGTCCGATCTATTCGAGCGTGAAGCAGGTGTCGGACACGCTGCTGTCGTCCAGCGGCAATGCATTCCGCAAGGCGCTGCTGGTGCAGTACCCGCGCGAAGGCTCGTGGACGATCGCCTTCCTGACCGGCCGCCCCGGCGGTGACGTCGAGAACCACCTGCAGGGCGAGTATGTGAGTGTGTACGTGCCGACCACGCCCAACCCGACGTCGGGCTTCTTCCTGATGATGCCCAAGGCCGACACCATCGAACTGGACATGACGGTGGACGCGGCACTCAAGTACATCGTGTCGATGGGGGTGGTGGCGCCCGAAACGCTGCCGCGCCGTACGGACCCGTCCGATGGCACGCCACATACGGAGGACCGGTCGCCGGCAGCAGGGTTGCATGACCTGCCGCGCGACCCTTCGAATCCGAATGCGCTGCCCGATGCTGGCGGCGCCGTATCAGCGCCTTAAGTCAATGCAATTGGCCGGTAGCGCGCACTGATCCCGCCGGCCCTCTCGATCAACTTTCTCGCGCGACGCCCTGTTGGCGGCGCGCTTCGCGGAAAACCACAACATGCAAATGCGTACTCAATACTGCGGTCAGGTCACCGAACAACTGCTCGGCCAGAGCGTCACGCTGTCGGGCTGGGCCCATCGTCGTCGTGACCACGGTGGTGTGATCTTCATCGACCTGCGTGACCGTGAAGGCCTGGTGCAAGTCGTGTGCGACCCGGACCGCCCGGAGATGTTCAAGGTGGCCGAAGGTGTGCGCAACGAGTTCTGCCTGCAAGTGAAGGGCCTCGTGCGCGCCCGCCCGGAAGGCACCACCAACGCCAACCTCGCCAGCGGCAAGGTTGAAGTGCTGTGCCAGGAGCTGACGGTGCTCAACGCCTCCGTCACGCCGCCGTTCCAGCTGGACGACGACAACCTGTCGGAAACCACGCGCCTGACGCACCGCGTGCTGGACCTGCGCCGCCCGCAGATGCAATACAACCTGCGCCTGCGCTACAAGGTGGCGATGGAAGTGCGTAAGTACCTGGACGACAAGGGCTTCATCGACATCGAAACGCCGATGCTGACCAAGAGCACGCCCGAAGGCGCACGCGATTACCTGGTGCCCTCGCGTGTGAACGCCGGCCAGTTCTTCGCGCTGCCGCAATCGCCGCAGCTCTTCAAGCAGATGCTGATGGTGTCGGGCTTCGACCGCTACTACCAGATCACCAAGTGCTTCCGCGACGAAGACCTGCGTGCTGACCGCCAGCCCGAATTCACCCAGATTGACTGCGAAACGTCGTTCCTGACCGAGCAGGAAATCCGCGACCTGTTTGAAGAGATGATCCGCACGGTGTTCAAGAACACCATGTCGGTCGAGCTGGATGCCAAGTTCCCGGTGATGGAGTTCCGCGAGGCAATGGCCCGCTTCGGTTCGGACAAGCCGGACTTGCGCGTCAAGCTGGAATTCACCGAGTTGACCGACGCCATGAAGGACGTCGACTTCAAGGTGTTCTCGGCGGCGGCCAACGCTGAAGGCGGCCGCGTGGTGGCCCTGCGCGTGCCGGGCGGTGCAGCTCTGTCGCGTGGCGATATCGATGCCTACGGCAAGTTCGTCGAAATCTATGGCGCCAAGGGCCTGGCCTGGATCAAGGTCAACGAAGTGGCCAAGGGCCGTGACGGCCTGCAATCGCCGATCGTGAAGAACCTGCACGACGCGGCCATCGCCGAGATCCTCAAGCGCAGCGCTGCACAAGACGGCGACATCCTGTTCTTCGGCGCCGACCGCGCCAAGGTGGTGAACGACGCGATGGGTGCGCTGCGCCTGAAGATCGGTCACTCGGACTTCGCCAAGAGCACCGGCCTGTTTGAAGACGTGTGGAAGCCGCTGTGGGTGGTGGACTTCCCGATGTTCGAATACGACGAGGAAGACGCCCGCTGGGTGGCCATGCACCACCCGTTCACGAGCCCGAAGGACGAGCACCTGGAATACCTGGAAACCGATCCGGGCAAGTGCATCGCCAAGGCCTACGACATGGTGCTCAACGGCTGGGAAATCGGCGGCGGCTCAGTTCGGATCTACCGCGAAGAAGTGCAGAGCAAGGTGTTCCGCGCCCTGAAGATCAACGACGAAGAAGCGCGTGCCAAGTTCGGCTTCCTACTGGACGCCCTGCAGTACGGCGCGCCTCCGCACGGCGGCATCGCTTTCGGTCTGGACCGCGTTGTCACGATGATGGCCGGTGCGGATTCGATCCGCGACGTGATCGCCTTCCCGAAGACGCAGCGCGCGCAGGATCTGCTCACGCAGGCGCCGAGCCCGGTCGACGAGAAACAATTGCGCGAATTGCACATTCGTCTGCGCGCTGCCGAGGCAAAGGTGGCTGCACCGAACGCTGCGACGACGGCCTGACATCCCGCCGCTCAAGGCTGCACAACAAGCCGCGCCGACCCGTAAGGGCGGCGCGGTTTGTTTTTGGACGTTCGCTTCGTGCAGGAGCAGCGCTTGCGGCACAAGATCCCCTGGATGCACCGCAGGCACCGGCTTATCCGTTGCCACTCATTGCGCAGCTTGATTACCGGGGCACCGCGGCGTTGCCCGGTGATTGTGAACATCGCTATCGGCTCCATCTGGCTGCGGTAAGCTATCGAACTGCGGTGCGCTCATGCCGCCCGCCGTTATCCGCTGCCAAACCGCCATGCCGCACAAGATTCCTGTCTCCGTTCTCGTTGTTATTCACACACCTGATCTTCATGTGCTGGTGATGGAACGGGCGGATCACCCGGGCTTCTGGCAATCCGTCACTGGCAGTTGCGATGCCCTGGATGAGCCCCTGGCCGAAACCGCGCGCCGCGAGGTGCAGGAAGAAACCGGCATCGATACGGGCCGGCATCACCTGATCGACTGGGGCCACCAGATCGAGTATGAGATCTACCCGCGCTGGCGCCACCGCTACGCACCGGGCGTCACACGCAACACCGAGCACTGGTTCGGCTTGCTGGTGAGCGGCAAGGTGCCGGTGCGATTGTCGCCACGCGAGCACCTCCAGGCCGAATGGCTGCCCTATGAAGACGCCGCTGCGCGCTGCTTCTCACGCAGCAACGGCGAGGCCATCCTGCAACTGCCTGAGCGTCTGGCGGCATACACGGCCCACCAGGCCCAACAGGCCGCCACAGCAAAGGACCAGGCCTGACATGCTCCGCTTGCGCGTCGCCACCTACAACATCCACAAGGGCGTGACGGGGATTGCGCGTCGTGTGCGCGTGCATGATGTGCGGCAAGGCTTGCACACGATGGACGCCGACATCGTCTTCCTGCAGGAAGTGCAGGATCGCAACGACCGGCTGGTCGCCTCTGAGCTGTTCGACCCGAGCTATACGCAACTGCGCTATCTGGCGACTGACGTGTACCCGCACACGGTCTACGGCCGCAACGCCGTGTACGAGCACGGGCATCACGGCAACGCCATTCTTTCGCGTTTTCCGATCCTGCTGTCGGAGAACTTGGATATTTCCGATCATCGCTTCGAGCAGCGCGGCTTGCTGCATGCGGTCACGGATCTCGGCTTCGGCGAGGTGCATCTCTTGTGCGCGCACTTCGGCCTGTTTGCGCGCAGCCGGCAACGGCAGGCGGAAGCGTTGATCGACCGCGTGCGCGCGGTGGTGCCGAAAGACGCGCCGCTCGTGGTGGCCGGTGATTTCAACGACTGGAACAACCGGCTCGACCGCTACATCTGCCAGGCGCTGGGCGCCACGGAAGTGGCCGACAAGGCTGCCGATGCGCGCCCCGTGCGTACCTTCCCGAGCCATCTGCCGTGGCTGCGGCTCGATCGGATTTACGTGCGCGGGTTCGACATTGAACGCGCGCATGCGCTGACGGGGCGTGAGTGGGCGCAGCGCTCCGACCACGTGCCCCTGCTGGCGGAACTGGCGCGCCCATGAGGGTCGTGCGCGATGCGGGTCCGCTGCGTTCTGAGTGGCGGCGGGGCAAGCCCCTGCCGGGCAACGACGTCGACCTGCTGTGCGGCGGCGCAGAATTCTTCCCCGCGCTGATCACTGCCATTGATGGTGCGCAACATCGCGTCGCGCTCGAAACCTACATCTACACCAACGACGACGTCGCACGCAGCGTGACCGAAGCACTGGCGCGCGCCGCACGGCGTGGCGTGGAAGTGCACCTGACGGTCGACGGTTTCGGCACCGGCGCATTGCCCGCCGACGTCGCCACAATCCTCGACACCGCCGGCGTGGACTGGCGCGTGTATCGCCCCGTGCGCGGCTTCGCATTGCAGCGCCGCTACCTGCGCCGCCTGCACCGCAAGATCGCCGTCATCGACGATGAGATCGCTTTCGTCGGCGGCATCAACATCATCGATGACCTGAATCACGCACCGCTGCATGACGCCACGCTGGGCGCGCGCTACGACTTTGCGGTACGCGTGCGCGGGCCGCTGGTTGCGCAGATCGTCCTCACGGTCGATCGGCTCTGGTGGCAGATGGGGGTGCGCTCCGGCGTGCGCGAGGTGGGTGTGACTGGCGTGGCGGCCGAGTTTCCGGTGATGACCGATACGCCCCGTCCGCGCGCTCGTGGTGAATTCGGCGGAGAGTCTGGCGCCGAAAGCGCGCGCGCGCCGGGCAGCGCACCCGGCAACGTTTTGGCCTCGTTGGTGTTGCGCGACAACGTGCGCAACCGGCGTGCGATCGAGCGCGAATATCTGCGGGCGCTCGGTACGGCACGGCGCGAGGTGATCATCGCCAATGCGTATTTCCTGCCGGGCGTGCGCTTCATGCGTGCGCTGGCCGCATGCCGGCGGCGTGGCGTGCGTGTGCGCATGCTGTTACAGGGGCGTGTTGAGTATCCGTTGCAGCATTTCGCAACGCGCTCGCTGTACCACATGCTGCTGCGCGATGGCGTGGAGATCCACGAGTACACCGCGAGCTTCCTGCACGCAAAAGTGGCGGTGGTGGATGAGCGCTGGGCCACGGTCGGCTCCAGCAATATCGACCCGTTCAGCTTGCTGCTGGCGCGTGAGGCCAACGTTGTCGCGTGGGATGCGGAGGTCGCCAGCGAGTTGCGCACCGTACTGGAAGACGCCATCACACATCACGCGCGCCCGGTGCTCGCAGACACCCACGCTGCGCGCCGCTGGTGGTGGCGCTTGGCAGACTGGTGCGCATACCGGGTCGTGCGTCTGGGCGTGGTCATCAGCGGACAGGCAGCGCAGTATTAGCGGCACAGTCATTGAGAAGAAGCGCGTAGAAAACAAAACAAAGACGGAGGAGACATGCAGGTCATCACAGCAGACGAAGCCGCTCGGTTGGTGCAGCCCGGATGGACGGTGGCGTGTGCCGGGTTTGTCGGCGCGGGTCACGCGGAGGCCGTCACGCACGCGCTGGAGCGCCGTTTTCTGGCGACTGGCGAGCCACGCGATCTCACGCTGGTCTACTCGGCCGGTCAGGGCGATCGCGCCACGCGCGGCGTCAATCATTTCGGCAATCCCGGCATGACACGCTGCGTGGTGGGCGGGCATTGGCGCTCGGCAACGCGACTGGCCGATCTGGCGCTCGCCGAGCAGTGCGATGCGTTCAATCTGCCGCAAGGGGTGCTCACGCATCTGTATCGCGCCATCGCGGGCGGCAAGCCTGGCGTGCTGACCAAGATTGGCCTGCACACCTTCGTTGACCCGCGTACCGAATTGGATGCGCGCTACCACGGCGGCGCCATCAATGCGCGTGCCAAGGCGGCGCGAGCGGCGGGCACCGCATCGTGGGTCGAGTACGAGCGCTTTCGCGGCGAAGACTACCTCTTCTATCCGAGCTTCCCGCTGCACTGCGTCTTCTTGCGCGGCACGGCCGCCGACCCGCGCGGCAACATCAGCACGCACGAAGAGGCCTTCCATCACGAACTGCTGGCCATGGCGCAGGCTGCGCGCGCATCGGGCGGCATCGTCATCGCCCAGGTGCGGCGGCTGGTGGATCGGCACGACAACCTGCAGGCGATTCACGTGCCCGGCATCCTCGTCGACTACGTGGTCGTCGCAGAGGATGAAGCGGAGCATCAGATGACCTTTGGCGAGGCGTTCAACCCGACCTACATCCGCCCGTGGCAAGGCGAGGCGATTCAGTTGAAGGAAGATGCGCTGGAAGCGAGCGAGGCCCTGGAGTCCAACCTGCAAGGTGCGCTCGATGCCCGCACGTTGGTGCAACGCCGCGCCGTGCTCGAACTGATGGCGCAGCAACCGCGCGTGGTGAACTTGGGCGTGGGCATGCCGGCCGCCGTGGGCGCATTGGCCGAGCAGGAGGGCGCGCGTGGTTTCACGCTCACCGTGGAGGCCGGCCCGATTGGCGGTACGCCGGCAGACGGGCTGAGCTTCGGCGCCTCGGCGTACCCAGAAGCGGTGGTCGACCAGCCCGCGCAGTTCGATTTCTACGAAGGCGGCGGCATCGACCTCGCCATCCTCGGCCTGGCGGAACTGGACGGCGCTGGCAACGTCAACGTGAGCCTGTTCGGCGAGGGTGGCGACACCATCGTTGCGGGCGTGGGCGGCTTCATCAACATCACGCAGAGCGCACGCTCGGTCGTGTTCATGGGCACGCTCACGGCTGGCGGCCTTCAGGTCGAGGCCGACGGCGGCAAACTGCGCATCGTGCGCGAAGGGCGCCTCAAGAAGATCGTGCCGGCTGTTTCGCACCTCACCTTCAATGGCGACTATGCGGCGCGTTCCGGCATTCCCGTGCGGTATGTGACCGAGCGCGCGGTCTTCGAGATGCGCGACGACGGCCAAGGCGGCCGACGCCTCACGCTGACCGAAATCGCCCCCGGCATCGACCTGCAGCGCAACGTGCTCGACCAATGTGCCGCAGAGGTTGCCGTGGCACCGGATCTGCGCGAAATGGACGCCCGCATCTTCCGGCGCGGCCGCATGTGTGCGGGCACCGCACCGGCCTGATTTCGCTCCGTTTTATTTACTGACGGGTAGCACTAGAAAATCGGTCGATCATGCTGCGCCGCACTGGTTTTATGGGTGCGGCGCACACCCCGCAAACGCTTTTACTAAAAGGATTTGCGGGATTCTTGCTGCACCGCAGAGGGCTCCATTGTGGCGCCTTCATTTAGATGCGGCTTTCTAATAAAACACTTGCTGCCATACAGGCCCCTGTAAATAATTGAACGACCGTTCGATTTTGGGCTAGAGTGTTTCCGCAGGCTGGTTTACAGTCCCGCCCGGCACGCGGAAGGCGCCTTGCAAAGCGCTGATTTTCATGTGTGTCGTGCCCCAGAAAAGAACGGAGAGAAATCATCATGCGTCACCCGACCGCTCGTCTTGAATCGAATCACGCAGCAGCCACGCCGATGCGCAAGGGCGAGCTGACGCGTGCAGCGATTCTCGATGCCGCGCTGGAACTGGCCTCGCGCGACGGACTGGAAGGGTTGACGATCGGTGTGCTCGCGGAGCGCATGCAGATGAGCAAGAGCGGGGTGTTCGCGCACTTCGGCTCGCGTGAGGATCTGCAGGTGGAAGTGGTTCGCGAGTATCACAAACGGTTCGAACAGGAAGTCTTCTACCCGAGCTTGACGGAACCGCGCGGTCTGCCGCGCCTGTGGAGCATGGTGCGACGCTGGATGGAGCGCCGCATTCAGGAAGTGACCACGGGCTGCATCTACATCAGCGGCGCGGTGGAGTACGACGACCGAGCGGAGAGCCCGGTGCGCGACGAACTCGTCAAGAGCGTGACGATCTGGCGGGCGGCACTGGCCCGCGCGATCGCACAGGCAAAGGAAGAAGGCCACCTGCGTGCAGAAGCGGACCCGCAGTTGATGCTCTTCGAGATGTACAGCCTGGAACTGGGCTTGCACCACGATGCGCGTTTCCTGCGGTTGCCGAACAGCGCCGAGCTGGCCATGGTGGCGCTTAACAAACTCATTCAGTCTTACCGAACCTGACGCGCTCGATTTACACCCAGCACACCTAGCCGGGGCGCGCAGTACACACCAAGGAGTTGCAAGATGGGTCAATACACCGCACCGCTGCGTGACATGCAGTTTGTTCTCCACGAGCTTCTCGGCGTGGAGGACCACCTGAAGCAGATGCCGCAGCACGCGGAGATCGATGCCGACACCATCAATCAGGTGATCGAAGAAGCCGGCAAGTTCTGCTCCGAAGTCATCTTCCCGCTCAACCAATCGGGCGACCGCGAAGGCTGCACGTACCACGGCGACGGCGTGGTGACCGCACCCAAAGGTTTCAAAGAGGCGTATCAGCAGTACGTCGAGGCCGGCTGGCCCGCACTGGGCTGCGATCCGGAATACGGCGGCCAGGGCTTGCCCATCCTGATCAACAACGCGTTGTACGAGATGCTGAACTCGGCCAACCAGGCCTGGACGATGTATCCCGGCCTGTCGCATGGCGCGTACGAAGCCCTGCACGCCCACGGCACGGATGAGCTGAAGCAGCGCTACCTGCCGAAGCTGGTGTCGGGCGTGTGGACCGGCACGATGTGTCTGACCGAGCCGCACTGCGGCACCGACCTCGGCATCCTGCGCACTAAGGCCGAACCGCTGGCCGATGGCTCGTATGCCATCACCGGCACGAAGATCTTCATTTCGGCAGGCGAGCACGACCTGGCTGAAAACATCATCCATCTGGTGCTGGCACGCCTGCCGGATGCACCGGGCGGCACCAAGGGCATCTCGCTGTTCGTGGTGCCGAAGTTCATCCCCGATGCCAGCGGCAACCCGGGCGAGCGCAACACTGTGGCCTGCGGTGCCATCGAGCACAAGATGGGCATTCACGGTAACGCCACCTGCGTGATCAACCTGGACGGCGCGAAAGGCTGGATGGTCGGCGAACCGAACAAGGGCCTGAACGCCATGTTCGTGATGATGAACGCCGCGCGCCTGGGCGTCGGCATGCAGAGCCTGGGCCTGACTGAAGTTGCGTACCAGAACTCCGCCGCCTACGCCAAGGAACGCCTGCAGATGCGTAGCCTGTCGGGCCCGAAGGCACCGGACAAGCCGGCTGACCCGATCATCGTGCACCCGGACGTGCGCCGCATGCTGCTGACCCAGCGCGCCTTTGCCGAAGGTGGCCGCGCATTCAGCTACTGGATCGCTCTGCAGATCGACCGCGAGCTGTCGCACGAGGACGAATCCGTGCGCAAGGACGCCGCTGACCTCGTCGCGCTGCTGACCCCGATCGCCAAGGCTTTCCTGAGCGACAACGCATTCATCTCCACCAACGAAGGCATGCAAGTGTTTGGTGGCCACGGCTACATCGCCGAGTGGGGCATGGAGCAGTACGTGCGCGATGCCCGCATCAACATGATCTACGAAGGCACGAACACCGTGCAGTCGCTGGACCTGCTGGGCCGCAAGATCCTGGGCGACATGGGCGCCAAGATGAAGAAGTTCGGCAAGCTGGTGCAGGACTTTGTTGAGGCTGAAGGCACCAACGAAGCCATGCAGGAGTTCATCAACCCGCTGGCTGACATCGGTGACAAGGTCCAGAAGCTGACCATGGAAATCGGCATGAAGGCCATGGCCAATCCGGACGAAGTCGGTGCCGCCGCTGTGCCGTACCTGCGCGTGGTCGGCCACCTGGTGTTCTCGTACTTCTGGGCCCGCATGGCCAAGATCGCGCTGGAAAAGCAAGACAGCGGCGACACGTTCTACAAGGTCAAGCTGGCAACGGCGCGCTTCTACTTTGCCAAGCTGCTGCCCGAAACGGCTTCGCAGATCCGCATGGCGCGTGCCGGCGGCGCGACGCTGATGGCACTCGAAGCCGACCTGTTCTAAGGAAACCTGCCCACGATCCTACTGCGCGGTCCGATCTTGGCGCTGCGATGCTCGCCGTACTCATGTACGGCTGTGCTTCTCCCGCCAACCTCGAACCGCTCGCTACGGATCGTGAACAGGTTTCAACGCCTCTTTCTGTTGCTCCCGCGTATGCGGGGGTGACGACTCCTCTTCTTTCCGCGAGGACACTATGACCCGCACTGAACTCTCCACCAGCGCGCAGCCGCAGGCCGGCCAGCGAGCAAACTTCCTCGTCCGACGCGTCGCTGTGTTGGGCGCTGGCGTGATGGGCGCGCAGATTGCCGCGCACCTCATCAACGCCAAGGTTCCCGTCACGCTGTTCGATCTTCCGGCCAAGGAAGGCCCGAAGAGCGGCATCGCACTCAAGGCGATTGAAAACCTGAAAAAGCTGTCGCCGGCGCCGCTGGGCATCAAGGACGACGCCAACCTGATCCAGGCCGCCAACTACGAAGACGACATCGAGAAGCTGCGCGATTGCGACCTCGTGATCGAAGCGATTGCCGAGCGCATGGACTGGAAGCATGACCTGTACAAGAAGGTCGCGCCGCACATCGCGCCGCACGCGATCTTCGCGTCGAACACGTCGGGCCTGTCGATCACCGAACTGTCGGACGGCTTTGATGCGGAGCTGAAGTCGCGCTTCTGCGGCGTGCACTTCTTCAACCCGCCGCGTTATATGCACCTGGTCGAGCTGATTCCGACCGCGCACACGCGTGGCGACATCCTCGACAAGCTGGAAACGTTCCTGACCTCCGCGCTCGGCAAGGGCGTGGTGCGCGCGAAGGACACGCCCAACTTTATCGCCAACCGCGTCGGCATCTTCTCGATCCTGGCGGTGTTTGCGGAATCGGCCAAGTACGGCATTCCGTTCGACGTGGTGGATGACCTGACGGGCTCGAAGCTGGGCCGCGCCAAGTCGGCGACGTTCCGCACGGCGGACGTGGTGGGCCTGGACACCATGGCGCACGTCATCAAGACGATGCAGGACAACCTGAAGGACGATCCGTTCGCCCCGGTCTATGCCACGCCGCCCGTGCTGGCCAAGCTGGTGGAAGCAGGTGCCTTGGGCCAGAAGACCGGCGCCGGCTTCTACAAGAAGGAAGGCAAGGACATCAAGGTGCTGGACCCGCAAAGCGGCCAGTACGGCCCGAGCGGCAAGAAGGCTGACGAGCTGGTCGTTCGCATCCTGAAGAAGGAACCCGCCGAGCGTCTGAAGCTGCTGCGTGAATCGACCAACCCGCAGGCGCAGTTCCTGTGGGCCGTCTTCCGCGATGTGTTCCACTACATCGCCGTGTACCTCGAGCAGATTGCTGACTCCGCAGCGGAAGTCGACCTGGCCATCCGCTGGGGCTTCGGCTGGAACAGCGGCCCGTTCGAAGACTGGCAAGAAGCCGGTTGGAAGCAGGTGGCCGAGTGGGTGAAGGAAGACATCGAAGCCGGCAAGGCGCTGTCGAGCGCAGCGCTGCCGCAGTGGGTGTTTTCGGGCCCGGTGGCGGACAACGGCGGTGTGCATTCGGCACAAGGTTCGTGGTCGGCTAACCAGGGCACGTTCCTGTCGCGTAGCACGCTGCCGGTGTACGGCCGCCAGGTGTTCCGCGCACCGATCAAGGGCGCGACCACGGTCAACCCGCCCACGTATGGCAAGACCATCGAAGAGACCGATGCCGTGCGCATCTGGGTGGATGACGCTGCTGGCCAGGACGACGTGCTGATCATCTCGTTCAAGAGCAAGATGAACACGATCGGCCCGAGCGTCATCGACGGTCTGACGCGCGCTGTGGATCTGGCCGAAGCCGGTTATAAGGGTCTGGTGGTGTGGCAGCCGACGTCGCTCAAGCTGGGCGCGCCGGGTGGTCCGTTCTCCGCGGGGGCGAATCTGGAAGAGGCGATGCCGGCCTTCATGATGGGCGGCGCCAAGGGCATCGAGCCGTTCGTCAAGAAATTCCAGGACGGCATGATGCGCGTGAAGTACGCCGGCGTGCCGGTCGTTTCGGCTGCGTCGGGTATTGCACTGGGTGGTGGCTGCGAGCTGATGCTGCATTCGGCCAAGCGTGTGGCTGCGCTGGAAACCTACATGGGTCTGGTGGAAGTGGGCGTGGGCCTGGTGCCGGCCGGTGGTGGCCTGAAGGAAGCTGCACTGGCAGCGGCACGCGCCGCGCAGGCAGCGGGCAGCACGAACATCCTGCAATTCCTGACCAACCGCTTCCAGGCTGCGGCCATGGCCAAGGTGTCGTCTTCCGCGCTGGACGCGCAGAAGATCGGCTACCTGCAGCCGACGGACACCATCGTTTTCAACGTGCACGAACTGCTGCACGTGGCGCGCAACGAAGTGCGTGCGCTGTCCGATTCGGGCTATCGTGCGCCGCTGCGTCCGGTGGGCATTCCGGTGGCGGGCCGTTCGGGCATCGCGACCATCAAGGCATCGCTGGTGAATATGCGTGACGGCGGCTTCATCTCGCAGCACGACTTCACGATCGCCTCGCGCATCGCCGAGGCCGTGTGCGGCGGTGATGTGGAAGCCGGTGCGCTGGTGGACGAAGAATGGCTGCTGGCGCTGGAGCGCAAGGCCTTCGTCGATCTGCTCGGCAGCGCCAAGACGCAGGAACGCATCATGGGCATGCTGCAGACCGGCAAGCCGGTGCGTAACTAATCGCGCGACGACGACAGAGAACAGGAGTTTCATCATGACCAAGCAACTGCAAGACGCCTACATCGTCGCCGCGACGCGTTCCCCGATCGGCAAGGCGCCCAAGGGCACGCTCAAGAACCTGCGCCCGGACGACCTGCTGGCGACCATCCTCAAGAGCGCTGTCGCCCAGGTGCCGAACCTGGATCCGGCACTGATCGAAGACGCCATCGTCGGCTGCGCGATTCCTGAAGCGCAGCAGGGCCTGAACGTGGCGCGTATCGGCGCGCTGCTGGCTAGCCTGCCGAACACCGTAGGCGGCGTGACCGTCAACCGTTTCTGCGCCTCGGGCCTGACCGCCGTGGCCATGGCCGCTGACCGCATCCGCGTGGGCGAATCCGACGTGATGATCGCCGCCGGTGTCGAATCGATGAGCATGGTGCCGATGATGGGCAACTCGCCGTCGATGTCGCCGGACATCTTCACGCGTGACGAAAACATCGGCATCGCTTACGGCATGGGCCTGACGGCTGAGAAGGTCGCCCAGCAATGGAAGATCTCGCGCGAGGCGCAGGATGCCTTCTCGCTGCTGTCGCACCAGAAGGCGCTGGCCGCGCAACAAGCCGGCGAGTTCAAGGACGAGATCACCCCGATCGAGATCATCGAGAAGTTCCCGAACCTGGGTACCGGTGCGATCGACCTGAAGACGCGCACGCTGTCGCTGGACGAAGGTCCGCGTGCCGATACGTCGCTCGAAGGGCTGGGCAAGCTGCGCGCCGTGTTCGCCAACAAGGGCAGCGTGACCGCCGGTAACAGCTCGCAGACGTCGGATGGTTCGGGCGCGCTGATCCTGGTGTCGGAGAAGATCCTCAAGCAGTTCAACCTGGTGCCGCTGGCGCGCTTCGTGTCGTTTGCGGTGCGCGGTGTGCCGCCGGAGATCATGGGCATCGGTCCGAAGGAAGCGATTCCTGCGGCACTGAAGGCGGGTGGCCTGACGCAAGATCAGATCGACTGGATCGAACTGAACGAAGCGTTTGCCGCGCAGTCGCTGGCCGTGATTCAGGACCTGGGGCTGGACACCAGCAAGATCAACCCGCTGGGCGGCGCGATCGCGCTGGGCCACCCGCTGGGCGCCACGGGTGCCGTTCGCGCGGCCACCGTTGTGCACGGCCTGCGCCGTCGCAACCTGAAGTACGGCATGGTGACGATGTGCGTCGGCACCGGCATGGGCGCTGCAGGCATTTTCGAACGCATGTGACCCCACGTGAGGGGGAAGGATTAAGTTCTTCCCCCTGCTTGTAAATCGCCCGTCTCACAACGCATGATTGCGCAGGCGCGCACAGCACTACAAAACAAGCGCGCCGAGGAATGCGGCCCACGCCAGTGGGCACGCTACAGAAGCGGAGCCACGATTCCGCGACAGAGGAGACACACCACCGGGTCACCGGCGGTGCACCAAGAGGAGGGCGCGCGATGGGCAACATCAGCGACACAATCGTGTTGACCGACGCGGCATGCGATATGCCGCGCTCGATGATCGATCAACTGGGGCTAGGCGTGGTGCCGTTCCGCATTCGTGCGGGCGAGCAGTTTGTGGAAGACCGCCGTGATGAGGCTGCGCTTCCACAGCTCTACCGCAAGTACCTCGTCGACAAGCAAGACCACTACGCTGAGTCGATCCCGCTGCTCGAACGCGAGATTGAGGACTACCTGCTCAAGCACGTGGTCACGCAGCACGACCGCGCTTTGCTGCTGACGATTGCCAGCTCACGCAGTCACTTCTACAGCCACGCCACCGGCGCAGTGGTGGGCACCACGGCCAAGAGCTTCAAGCCGCGCAAGGATGCCGGCCGCTCGGGCCTGTTTGAGTTGACGGTGGTGGACACCGGCGCCATCGGCCCCGGCCAGGCGCTGATGGTGCACGAGGCCGCCCGCATGCTGCGCGAAGGCGCCGAGGTGCGTGACGTGGTCAACGTGATCGAGAACCGCCTGCGCGATGCCTCGCACGTGTACCTCGTGCCCGATGAACTGCTGTACATGTACACGCGCGCCAAGCAAAAGGGCGAGAAGAGCATCACCTGGGGTCGCTACATGATGGGCACGGCGTTCAATGTGCGCCCGCTCATCCACATGCATCGTGGTGAGACCGAAGCCATCGCCAAGGTGCGCGGCTCTGACGAAGGGATTCGCCGCCTGCTCGCGCACACCGAAACCATGATCGCCGAAGAGCGTTTGGCCACGCCCGTGGTGGCGATCACGTATTCCGGTTCGCTCGATACCGTGCGCCGCATGGAGCCGGTGCAAGCGTTGATGCGAACCGCACAGGATCATGGCGTGGAAGTGCTGCTCGCGCCGATGAGCCTGACCGTGGCGTTGAACGTGGGGGCCAACGCGTTCTCCGTCGGTTATCTCTCTGATTCACCCGTGCCGATTTAAACCTGCCCATGATCCTACTGCGCGTCCCGATCTTGGCCTTGCGATGCTCGCCGTACATCTGTACGGCTGCGCTTCTCAGGCCAACCTCGGGCCGCTCGCTACGGATCATGGACAGGTTTGCACGGACCTTCACCCTGGAGTTTTCATGTCGATTCGTACCGAGACCGCAGACGGCGTTCTGACGCTGACCTTCGACCGTCTGGACCGCAAGAACGCCATCACCGCCGCGATGTACCAGACGCTGGCGGATGCACTGGTGGCCGCCGAGACCGATCCCGCCATCCGCGTGATCGTGCTGGCGGGCCATGAAAGCGTCTTCACGGCCGGCAACGATCTTGAAGACTTCATGAAGAACCCGCCTAAGGACGAAAACGCCCCCGTGCACCAGTTCCTGAAGGCGATCAGCACGGCCACCAAGCCGTTGATCGCCTCGGTGAGCGGCGCGGCCGTGGGCGTGGGCACGACCATGCTGCTGCATTGTGACCTCGTGTATGCATCGGAGACGGCCAAGCTGTCGATGCCGTTCGCGCAACTGGGGCTGTGCCCGGAAGCCGCGTCGAGCCTGCTGCTGCCGCAACTGGCCGGCTATCACCGCGCCGCTGACAAGTTGCTCTTCGGCGAGCCGTTCGATGCGAACGAGGCGCGCGAGTTGGGTCTGGTGAATCGCGTGTTGCCCGCCGGCGAACTGGATGCCTTCGTGCGCACGCAGGCGCGCAAGCTGACGCTGCTGCCGCCTGCATCGCTACGCGCGACCAAGCGGCTGATGAAGGAGGGTGCGACCCCGCAGATCGCTGAGCGCATGTCGGTCGAGGGCAAGCAGTTTGGCGAGATGCTGCGTGCGCCGGAAGCCCGTGAAGCCTTCACCGCGTTCTTCGAGAAGCGCCGTCCGGACTTCTCCAAGTTCAACTGAGCGCGTCGCTTGTGCGCAAAAGAAAACCCGGCATAGGCCGGGTTTTTCATTGAGCGGTGCCGAATCACTACTCCGGCAGCACGCGCGGCTTGCGCGTCTCGTCCGTGGCGACGTAGGTAAGCGTTGCTTCCGTCACCTTGACGGTGGCGTGGCGGCCGTTGGTGCCCATGCGCTGCGCATAGACCTCGACATCCACGGTGATGGAGGTGCGGCCGGTCTTGACCACCTCGGCATAGAAGCTCACGAGGTCGCCCACGTACACGGGCTGCTTGAAGACGAACGAGTTGACGGCAATCGTGGCCACGCGCCCATTGGCGCGCACCACCGCCGGAATCGACCCGGCAATGTCGACCTGCGACATGATCCAGCCGCCGAACACGTCGCCGTGCACGTTGGCGTCGGACGGCATCGGCATGACGCGCACGGCGGGTTGCTTGCCGGCGGGCAGCTTGACGATCTCAGTGGAGGCTTGGGTGTCGGACATGATGATGCAGGGCAGCATTGAAGCGGAGGGCCTGGGCACGGGGCGCGCACAGGTGATCGGTGGGAGAATACACAATCCGCTATTTTATTGCACCGCACATGCGCCGCTTCCCCGCCTCTTCCGAACCGCCTCCGCCTGGGGCTGCCCGCGGTGACTGGCGCACCATCAAGAGCCTGCTGCCGTATCTCATGGCCTACAAGTGGCGCGTGGGGCTGGCGCTGTCGTTTCTGATCGCGGCCAAGGTGGCCAACCTGGGCGTGCCGATGGTCATGAAGCGGCTGATCGATTCAATGAACGTATCGCCCAGTGATCCGCGCGCGCTGCTGGTGGTGCCGGTTGGCATCATCATCGGGTATGGGCTGCTGCGGCTGTCGACGTCATTGTTCTCCGAGCTGCGCGAGATTCTCTTCTCGAAGGTGACGGAGAGTTCGGTGCGCACGCTCGCGCTGCAGGTGTTCCGCCATCTGCATGCGCTGTCGCTGCGCTTTCACCTGGAGCGCCAGACTGGCGGCATGAGCCGTGACATCGAACGCGGTACGCGCGGCATCCAGTCGCTCATCTCGTATTCGCTGTACAGCATCCTGCCGACGCTGGTGGAAGTGGGCCTCGTCATCACGTACTTCTTCGTGAAGTACGACGTGTGGTTCGCGCTCATCACGTTCTGCGCGCTGGTGAGCTACATCGTCTTTACGGTGACGGTGACGAACTGGCGCACGCACTTCCGCCGCAAGATGAACGAGCTGGATTCGCGCGCCAACCAGAAGGCGATCGATTCGCTACTCAACTTCGAGACGGTCAAGTACTTCGGCAACGAAGAGTACGAAGCCCGCCGCTATGACGAGAATCTGCTGAACTATCGCGCCGCCGCCATTCGCTCACAGCGTTCGTTGTCGATCCTGAACTTTGGCCAGCAGTTCATCGTGGCGACGGCGCTGATCCTGATCCTGTACCGCGCTACGCAGGGCGTGGCCGCCGGGCACATGACGCTGGGCGATCTCGTGCTGGTCAACACGCTGATGCTGCAGATCTACATTCCGCTCAACTTCCTGGGCGTGATTTACCGCGAGTTGAAGCAGGCAGTGACCGACATGGACCGCATGTTCACCCTGCTGCAGACCAATCGCGAGGTGGCCGACAAACCGGATGCGCAACCGCTGGCCGTGCACGCCGGCGAAGTTCGTTTTGCGCATGTGGACTTCAGCTACGAGGCCAAGCGTCAGATCCTGTTTGATGTCGACTTCACCATTCCGGCAGGCACGACTACGGCGGTGGTGGGGCAAAGCGGCTCCGGAAAATCGACGCTCGCGCGATTGCTGTTCCGCTTCTACGACGTCAAATCGGGCGCCATTGAAATCGACGGGCAGGACCTGCGCGATGTCACGCAGTCCAGCGTGCGCGCGGCCATTGGCATCGTTCCGCAAGATACGGTGCTTTTTAATGACAGCATCTACTACAACATCGCCTACGGCCGCCCCGATGCCACGCGCGAAGAAGTGATCGAGGCCGCCCGCGCTGCGCAGATCCACCACTTTGTCGAATCGCTGCCTGATGGCTACGACACGCAGGTCGGCGAGCGTGGGCTGAAGCTCTCCGGTGGCGAGAAACAGCGCGTGGCCATCGCGCGCACGTTGCTCAAGCGGCCGCCGATTCTCGTGTTTGACGAGGCGACCTCCGCGCTGGACTCACGCACCGAGCACGCCATCCAGGAAGAACTGATAAGCCTGGCGCAGAACCACACCACGCTGGTGATTGCGCACCGGCTGTCCACCATCGTGCGTGCGCACCAGATTCTGGTGATGGAGCACGGCCGCATCATTGAGCGCGGCACGCATGAATCGCTGCTGCGCGCAGAAGGCCGTTATGCGCAGATGTGGCGCATGCAGGCGCGCGAGCCCGAGCGCGAACCGGAGGCGGCCGCCTGAGGCCTACATCGCCGTTTGCCCCGCCCGGAAGTTGGCGGCAACACGCTGGCGCAGGTACGCCTCCGCGCTGATGGGCGCGTACTTGCCGGATCGGCTTTCGATCATCACATCGCGGTTGGCCTGGCAGAAGAACGCCAGGCTGTAGCGCGAGCCCTGATACTCGTGCGGCAGCGGGTTGCGCACACGGTGGAAGTTTGACGGCAGTTGATCGTCGCTCCAGCGCATCAGCATGTCGCCGATATTGCAGGTGATGATGTCGTCGGCGGGTTCGATACTGGTCCACTGCTGGCCTTCCATCTCTTTGCCCGGACAGAGCTGCAAGCCGCCCTGGCCGGCGCGCTGGAACAGCAGCGTCAGGCAATCGAAATCCGTATGGGCGCCGGCACGCCAGAGGCCAGTCGCCGCGGAAGGGTCGGTCGGAAAGTAGTGCAGCAGGCGCAGCGTGCTCTGATAGGTGGGGCTGGACGGGTCGTGCGCGTGCGTAAAGAAATCCGCCTCAAAGCCGAGCTTGTCGGCAAAGCAGGACAACACCCGCATCCCCACCTGCCAACACTGCGTTTCGAAGGCCAGCATGGCGGCACGAAAGCCTGGCAACTCGTCTTCACTCGGCCACAGCGGCGCCATGTGCGGCAGCGTGATCTGATACGACTCCTTCTGGTCTTGCGTGCCCGTGGAGGGGCGCACCTGTGCACGGCTTTCCCAACCGCTGTTCAGCGCACGCTGCAGCGGGTACTGCGCCTTGACGCCGTCCGGCAGCGCGAAGAAGCGTTGCGCCATGTCGAATGCGTTTTGCACCTGTGTCAGATCAATGCCGTGGTTGACGAGTTGGAAGAAGCCGACGTCTGTGGCGGCCGCCCAGAGTTCGTCGGCGATCTGCGCCCGGCGGGCGTCGAAGTCGGAGAGATCGATACGGCGGATTTCCCGCGTCTGGGTTTCCGAACCCAGGCCGCCCATGCGGGCTTCCTTGTCGAGTTCGGTGAGTGTGTGGGGCAAGGTGGCGAGCGTGCTCATGTGGGCTCCGTGCGAAGGGTAGGTCGATGAATGCCGGACCCGGAGCCGCAAGACCATGCGCAGAAGCGGTGGCGGTGTCTTGAAGTTCCAATGGCGCACAGGCCCATCTGTTGCCACAGAGGGCTGGGTGGGCCTGTTCCGGCTTCAAGAGCAATTCCCGGCCAGCCGGCATGGTGTGCGCGGCTGGTGAACGCTTCTACTCTTGCAGGCCACCATTGCAAGGTTCAGGCCAACACCCAACGCGCGCGTGGTGGGCTGAGGTTTGTCTTTGTATGCACCAGACAGGGAAATCAAGCACTGTTGGTGCGCATGCCGTGCACAGTGCTGGCGTGTCGATGCCGTGCGTTTGCGCGTGTTCATGCCACCGCAGCGGATGGTATGGAAGTTGCAAAACACCGAGCGAGAGTAGAAGCGTTCACTGCTGCGTGAAGTGCCGCCCGGTACTTCGGTTGATCGGCGCAGCGGCCGGAAATTGCTCTTGAAAGCCGCGCCTGCGCGTCCGGTTCTCCGGCGCACGGCCGTGCCTTCATGATGCAATGCCCGGCCTCCATCGAACCGCGCGGGCTCTCATGACGGCGTAGCCGCAGGCGTGTTGAACGACTGCTCAAAACCGCGCCTCGCCATGAAACCTCGCTTCTTGACCCGCCGCCTGATCCGCCGATCCTTTGGGCTGGCAGTGGCAGCCATCGCCACCGTTTGCTGGTCTGCCAGTGCCTTCGCACTCGACAAGGTCGTCTTTCTCACCTCCTGGTATGCCCAGGCCGAACATGGCGGCTTCTACCAGGCAGTCGCCACAGGCCTCTACAAGAAGTACGGGCTCGACGTACAGATCCGCATGGGCGGGCCGCAGGTCAACGGCATGCAGATCCTGAGCAGCGGGCAGGCGGACTTTCTGATGGGCTACGACTTGCAAGTGCTCAAGAGCATTGAGCAGGGCGTGCCCGTGACGACCGTGGGTGCCTCCATGCAGACCGACCCGCAAGGCATGATGACCCATGAAGACGTGAAGAGCCTGGCCGACCTCAAGACGCGCACCATCCTGGTTTCCACCTCGGGCCGCACGACGTGGTGGCCGTGGCTCAAGGGCAAGTACAAGCTCGATGAGTCGCAGTCCCGCGTCTATACGTTCAACCTGCAGCCATTCTTGGCCGACCCGAAATCGGCGCAGCAGGCGTATGCGTCGTCCGAGCTGTTCAGTGCCGACAAGGCCGGCGTGAAGACGCACTTCTTCCTGTTTGCCGACGATGGTTACCCGCCGTACGGCACCACCATCGTCACGATGGACAAGACCATCAAGGACAAGCCCGACCTGGTGGCTCGCTTCGTGCGCGCTTCGATGGAGGGCTGGAAGAGCTACCTGTCCGACCCCGCGCCCGCCAATGCGCTCATCAAGCACGACAACCCCAACATGAAGGACGACCAGCTCCTGTACGGGCTGGAAAAGCTCAAGCAATTTCACATGATCACCGGCGGCGATGCTGCCACGCAGGGCATTGGCGTCATGACCGACGGGCGCTGGAAGCAGACGCGTGACTTCATGGTCAACGCGGGCTTGCTGAAGGCCGATGTGGAGTGGAAACGCGCCTACACCACGCAGTTCGTCAAAGACCTGAAGGTGATGCCGTGAGTACAGCACCGCAACCGCAACCGATGTCAGGCCAAGGAGATCGCCATGTCGCTCGTGTTTCGTAGCAGCCGCACAACGCCGGCATCGCATGGCCATGGGCAGCCCCCGCTGGACGGCGAGCGCACGAACCATGCGCCGGTGCTGTTCGCCAACCAGGTCGAGAAGACGTATCCGAACGGCACCGTGGCGCTTGAGCGGGTAAAGCTCGCCATCCAGCCGGGCGAGTTCGTCTCGTTGCTGGGGCCTTCCGGTTGCGGCAAGAGCACGTTGCTCAAGCTGTTCGCAGGGTTGGAGCAACCATCGGCCGGCCATGTGCGCTGGTGGGGCGGGCCGACGCTCGCAGCCGGTATCGGCGCGCCGGGCCGCACGCTGGCGATGGTGTTTCAGGAGGCCACGCTGATGCCGTGGGCCAAGGTTGCCGATAACACCCGCTTGCCGCTCGACCTTGCGCGCATGCCACGCGCCGAAGCCGACGAGCGCGTGCGGCGCGCGCTGGCACTGGTGGGGCTGGGCCAGTTCGGCCAGGTGTATCCGCGCGAACTGTCCGGCGGCATGCAGATGCGTGTGTCGATCGCCCGCGCGCTTGCAACGGATCCTGATCTGTTGCTGATGGACGAGCCTTTCGGCGCGCTGGACGAGTTCACACGCAACAAGCTCGATGCCGATTTGCGCGCGCTGTGGGCCGAGCGCGGCCTGACGGTGGTGTTTGTCACGCACAGCATCTACGAGGCGGTCTACCTGTCGAGCCGCGTGATCGTGATGGCGGCGCGCCCCGGCCGCGTGATCGCCGATGTGCCCATCGAAGGGCCGGCCGTGCGCGACGAAGCGTTTCGCGTATCGCCGGTGTTCATGCAGACCTGTGCGCAGTTGTCGGCCTTGCTAGCGCAAGCCAACACCGGCGTGCCTGTCATCGACTGATCTGGGAGTTCATCATGCATCCTCCGTTGTTGTCCCGCCCCGCCGTGCAGCGGGTGGCCGCACCGCTTGCGGTGGGCGTTGTGCTGCTGCTTGTGTGGCAGGCCGTGTGCGTGGCGCTTGAAGTGCCGCCGTATCTCGTGCCGTCGCCGTCGGCCATCGGCAAGACCCTCGTTGAAGACTGGTCGCTCTTGGCCGGTTCGTTATGGGTGACGCTGCAGATCACGCTGCTGGCGTTTGCGCTGGCCGTGGTGTGTGGCACCGTGGCGGCCTTCCTGTTCGTGCAGAGCCGGTTGATCGAAGCCAGCCTGTTTCCGTATGCGATTCTGTTGCAGGTCACGCCCGTCGTTGCCATCGCGCCGCTGATCATCATCTGGGTCAAGCAGCCGACGCTGGCGCTCGTCATCTGCGCGACGCTGGTCGCGGTGTTCCCCATCATCTCGAACACCGTGCTGGGGCTGCGCAGCGTCAACCCGGGGCTGGCCAACCTGTTTCGCATCAACCGCGCAAGCCGGTGGGATACGCTGGTGCGCCTGCGCATTCCGAGTGCTTTGCCGTATTTCTTCGGCGGCCTGCGCATTTCATGCGGGCTGGCGCTGATCGGTGCAGTGGTCGCGGAATTCGTGGCGGGCACGGGCGGCACGGGCGCGGGGCTGGCCTACCAGATCCTGCAAGCCGGTTTTTCGCTGAACATTCCACGTCTGTTTGCGGCGCTGTTCCTGATTACGCTGACGGGCATTGCGCTGTTCGCCGTCATGGTCGCGCTGTCGCGGCTGACGTTGTCCCACTGGCATGAAAGCGAGCTTGCATGACACAGCCCATCGAACCCTCGCTCCTCATTCGCAACGCGGCGGCCATCCTCACCGGGCAGGATGCGCGGGCAGGGCATGCCGAGCGCATCGCCGGGCCGGATATCCGCGTGGCCGGCGGCAAGATCGAAGCCATTGGCCATCTGCCACCACGCCCTGGTGAGCGTGTCCTGGACGCGACCGACTGCGTGGTGTATCCGGCGTGGATCAACACGCATCACCACCTGTTCCAGTCGCTGCTCAAGGGCGAGCCACTTGGCTTGAATCTGACGCTCACGCCGTGGCTGGGTGCGACGCCCTATCGGTTTCGTGCGGCGTTCGATGAGCACACCTTCCGCCTGGCTGCCCGCATCGGCCTGATCGAACTCGTGCGCAGTGGCTGCGGCACGGTGGCGGATCACAATTACCTCTACTACCCCAGCATGCCGTTCGACAGTTCGGCGATCCTCTTTGAAGAGGCCGAAGCGCTGGGCCTGCGCTTCGTGCTGTGCCGTGGGGGCGCCACGCGCACGCGGGGGCTGGAGAGCGACTTGCCGCAGGCCTTGCGCCCCGAAACGCTCGACGCCTTCCTGGCCGACTGCGAGCGACTGACCGCGCGCTACCACCAGCCTGGTCCGGATGCCATGCGCCGCGTGGCGATGGCGCCCACCACGCCGCTGTATTCGATGGCACCCGAGGAATTGCGCACCTGCGCACGCACCGCGCGCCGCCTGGGGATTCGCTTGCACAGCCATCTTTCGGAAACCGTCGAGTACCAGAACGCGGCGGCAACCGCGCATGGCGCCACGCCTGTTGCCTTCTGTGCGGAATACGAATGGAGCGGCCCTGATGTCTGGTTCGCGCATCTGGTCAAACTCAGCCCCGCGGAGATCCGCATGCTCGGTGAAACCCGCACGGGTATCGCGCATTGCCCCCAAAGCAACGGCCGGCTTGGCAGCGGCATTGCCGATATCCCCGGGCTGGAGGCGGCTGGCGTGCCGGTGTCGATCGGAGTGGATGGCGCCGCCTCCAACGAGGCCGCCGACATGATTTCCGAAACCCACGCCGCGTGGCTGATGCAGCGCGCACGGCGCGGCGAGCTGGCGCGCGCGCAATCGGAGGGCGGCAGCGCGGAAGGCGGTGCGGATGCCGCGCGTATCGAAGACGTGGTGCGGTGGGGAACCGCCGGCGGCGCCGCCGTGCTCGGCCTGGATGGCATCGGCACCCTTGTGCCGGGCCAGGCTGCCGACTTGGCGGTCTACCGGCTGGACGATCCGCGCTACTTCGGCCTGCACGACGTGGCGATTGCGCCGGTGTCCAGCGGGGGCCGACCGACGTTGCGCGCGTTGCTGGTGGGTGGGCGTGTCATCGCGCAGGACGATGCCATTCCCGGTGTCGATCTTGCCGAGTTGGGCGCACAGGCCCGCGCAGCCGTCGGGCAACTCCAGCAGCGCGCCGAGAGAATGGCCGCCTGAGGTTGTCAGCGCTTAAAATGCCCTTCCAGCAGGCGCCCAAACGCGGCGCTACCGACACCGCGCGGAAGGGGGCGCAAGGCGATGGAACTCAAATGGCTGGAAGACTTCATCAGCCTGGCCGAGACGCGCAGCTTTTCGCGCTCGGCAGAATTGCGGCACGTGACGCAGCCGGCGTTCTCGCGCCGCATCCAGTCACTTGAAGCGTGGCTGGGCAATGAACTGATCGACCGATCAAGTTACCCCACGCGCCTCACGCCTGCGGGCGAGGTCTTCTACGAGCAGGCCCTGGCGATGCTCGCGCAGGTGAGCGAAACCCGTGCGTTGATGCGCGGCCAGCGCCCGGCCAGCGCCTCGACGATCGACTTTGCCGTACCGCATACGCTATCGCTCACGTTCTTTCCCGGGTGGCTGGCGCAGGTGGAAGAGAAGGTCGGCAAGCTGCAGTGCCGCTTGCGCGCGCTTAACGTGCACGATGCGGTGATGACGCTGGTGGAAGGCGGATGCGACCTCGTCATGGTTTATCACCATGCGCGCCAGATGATCCAGCTCGACCCGACGCGCTACGACATGCTGGTGCTCGGCACCGAGCGGTTGTCGCCGTTCTCCAAGCCGGATGCGAATGGCCGCCCGATCTACCGACTGGTACCTGCGGCGCGCAAGCCGATTCCCTACCTCAGCTACACGCCCAACGCTTTTCTGGGCCGCATGGTCGATGTGCTGTTGGAAAACTCGCCGGTGGCACCGCTGCTCGACAAGTGCTACGAGACCGATATGGCCGAGGCGCTCAAGGTGATGGCGCTGGCGGGCCACGGTGTGGCCTTTCTGCCGGAGAGCGCCGTGCGTGACGACGTGGCTGCCGGGCGGCTCGTGCGCGCCGAAGGCAAGGGCGGCGGCACGCTCTCGATCGAAATGGAGATCCGGCTGTACCGCGAGCACCCGCAAAACGGCGGCCACGACCGCCGCCACCCGCAATCCAAGCGCAAACGGGAGCTGATCGACACGCTGTGGAGCGCGCTGGCAGGCTGAATGCGCCATCGCATTGGCTCATGGGGTTATGCGTTGCATGCATAACCCGATGTAAAAACGGCATTGGATTTCGTTCTGGGCGGTCCCTAAGCTGGCGGGCATTTTGTGGGACCGCATATTCCCAAACGAGGGACCTTACCGAGGTCCAAAACAGGAAGACAACCATGTCCAATGTCGCTTCTCCGACGACACTTCAGCACGCCATCCCGTCCTATCTGCCGGCCGACAACCTCGGTCCGTGGGGCATCTATCTGCAGCAGGTCGACCGGGTCACCCCCTACCTCGGCTCGCTCGCACGCTGGGTTGAAACCCTCAAGCGCCCCAAGCGCGCCCTGATCGTCGATGTGCCCATCCAGATGGATGACGGCAGCATCGCCCACTTCGAGGGTTATCGCGTGCAGCACAACACGTCGCGTGGCCCGGGCAAGGGCGGCGTGCGTTTCCACCAGGACGTGACGCTGTCGGAAGTGATGGCGCTGTCGGCGTGGATGTCGGTGAAGAACGCGGCCGTGAACGTGCCGTACGGCGGTGCGAAGGGCGGTATCCGCGTCGACCCGCGCAAGCTGTCTTCCGGTGAGCTGGAACGCCTGACCCGCCGCTACACCAGCGAGATCGGCATCATCATCGGCCCGAATAAGGACATTCCGGCACCGGACGTGAACACCAACGCGCAGATCATGGCGTGGATGATGGACACGTACTCGATGAACGAAGGCTCCACCGCCACCGGCGTGGTGACCGGCAAGCCGATCGCACTGGGCGGCAGCCTGGGCCGTCGTGAAGCCACCGGCCGTGGCGTGTTCGTGGTCGGCAGCGAAGCCGCACGCAACCTCGGCATCGACGTCAAGGGTGCGCGCGTGGTGGTGCAGGGCTTCGGCAACGTGGGTAGCGTGGCCGCCAAGCTGTTCCATGATGCAGGCGCCAAGGTCATCGCCGTGCAGGATCACAAGGGCATCGTGTTCAACGGCAGCGGCCTGGATGTCGACGCACTCATCACGCACGTTGACCACAATGGCAGCGTGGCCGGCTTTGCTGCAGAGACCGTCTCGCAAGACGATTTCTGGGCGCTGGACTGCGAATTCCTGATCCCGGCTGCGCTGGAAGGCCAGATCACCGCCAAGAACGCGCCCCATATCAAGGCAAAGATTGTCGTGGAAGGTGCAAACGGCCCCACGACGCCCGAGGCCGACGACATCCTGCGCGACAAGGGCATCCTGGTGTGCCCGGACGTGATCGCCAACGCCGGCGGCGTGACGGTCAGCTATTTCGAGTGGGTGCAGGATTTCTCGAGCTTCTTCTGGACCGAAGACGAGATCAACCAGCGCCTGGTACGGATCATGCAAGACGCCTTCCGTGGTGTCTGGCAAGTTTCGCAGGACAACAAGGTCACTCTGCGTACGGCGGCATTCATCATCGCTTGTACGCGGATTCTGCAGGCCCGCCAAGAGCGCGGTCTGTACCCCTGATCGGCGACGCGCTGATCAATACCGGCGCGGTGCTCCAACAGGGCGCTGCTCCGGTCTATCGCGTCGCTGCCGATCAGGCAGCTATGCGCGACGGTTGAAGAAAGCCGGTGCTCATCGGGCGAGCCATAACGCTCCAAAGCACCGCACCATGAGAAGGGCGATGACATCGTCGCCCTTCCCATCCTCAAGTCGGGTTCGTGTAAGCGACAGAGAGCGCACATCGGGCGGGCTTCATTTCCCCTTGTTTTCCTTAGCAACTGGCGGTCATCCGCTCAAGCGATCGTGCGTGCGTGCCGATTGTGCAGAGCGTTTCCGTGGCAGGCGCTGCGCGGTGTTTCCAGTTTTCCGGAAAAGCACAACGTAAGGTGTCCGGTTGCTCGGAAAGCGTGGTTGCGGCAAGGTCCGCGCCGGAGGAAAAACTCCGTACGATTCAACGATTTAGTGGCAACACCAATACTGTCGCCAAACGTTTTTTGGTACAGTCCCGTCTTTCTCTTTCATGGTCAAAAGGAGACTTTCATGAACCTCGCGAAGCTGGCAACCGTGCTTGCAGCCGTTGGTGTGTTGAGCAGTGCTGCCCACGCGCAAGAGCTGACTGGTACGCTCAAGAAGATCAAGGACACCGGCACCATCACGCTGGGTGTACGCGATTCGTCGATTCCGTTCAGCTACAACATCGGCGGCGTGCGCACCGTTGGCTACTCGTACGACATCAACCAGAAGATCGTCGAGGCCGTGAAAGACCAGCTCAAGCTGAAGGACCTGCAGGTCAAGGAAATTCCGATCACCTCGCAGAACCGCATCACGCTGCTGCAGAACGGCACGATCGATATCGAGTGCGGTTCGACCACGAACAACCTCGAGCGTCAGAAGCAGGCTTCGTTCACGAACACCATCTTCATCATCGGCACCCGCATCATGGTGAAGAAGGATTCGGGCGTGAAGGACTGGGCTGACCTGAAGGGCAAGAACGTCGTGACCACCGCCGGCACGACCTCCGAGCGTCTGCTGCGCAAGATGAACGACGACAAGCAGCTCGGCATGAACATCATCAGCACGAAGGACCACGGTCAGTCGTTCCTGACGCTGGAATCGGGCCGCGCTGTCGCCTTCATGATGGACGACGCTCTGCTGTACGGCGAGCGCGCCAAGGCACGCAACCCGTCTGACTGGGTGGTCGTTGGCAAGCCGCAATCGCGTGAGTCGTATGGCTGTATGGTCCGCAAGGACGACGCGCCGTTCAAGGCCGTCGCCGACAAGACCATCGCTGGCCTGATGAAGGATGGTACGGTCGCCACGCTGTACAAGAAGTGGTTCGAGCAGCCGGTTCCGCCGAAGGGCCTGAACCTGGACTTCCCGCTGTCGGACGACATGAAGGCGCTGATCAAGAACCCGAACGACAAGGCTCTTGACTGATCGGCTCCCTCAACGGGCCCGACTCAAGCATCATCGAAACGGAAGGCAAAGGCCGGCTAACAGGTCCTCTCCCTTCCGTTTTCTTTTGAGGGAACCATCATGAATTACCACTGGAACTGGGGCGTCTTCTTTACAGAAGCCGCCCAGAATCAGACCTATCTAGACTGGCTGCTGTCCGGTCTGAAGACCACCGTCGTACTCGGTCTCACCTCCTGGATCATCGCGCTTGCCCTCGGCTCCGTGCTGGGTGTGCTGCGTACCGTGCCGAACAAGTTGTTGTCGGGCATTGCTGCCGCATACGTGGAGCTGTTCCGCAACATTCCGCTGATCGTGCAGCTGTTCATCTGGTACTTCGTCATGCCGGAACTGCTGCCGGGCGGCGACTACATCAAGCAGATGAACCCCGCCACGGCGATGTTCCTGTGCGCGACGCTGTGCCTCGGTACCTTTACCGCAGCGCGTGTTTGCGAACAGGTACGCTCGGGTATCAACTCGCTGCCGCGTGGTCAACGCAACGCAGGTCTGGCGATGGGCTTCACGCTCGCGCAGACCTATCGCTACGTGATGCTGCCGATGTCGTTCCGCATCATCGTGCCGCCGCTCACCTCGGAGTTTCTGAACATCTTCAAGAACTCGGCTGTGGCATCGACCATCGGCTTGCTGGAGCTTGCCGCGCAGGGCCGCCAACTGGTGGACTACACCGCGCAGCCGTATGAGTCGTTCATCGCCGTGACGCTGATGTACATGCTGATCAACCTGACCGTAATGGGCCTGATGCGCTGGGTGGAAGCACGTTCCCGCCTGCCTGGCTTCATTGGCGGCAAGTAAAGGGGCGAGGACTTTTCATGGCTTATCACTTCGATTTCTCGTCCATTACTGTCGACAACATGCGCGTGCTTGGCGAGGGGATGATCCTCTCGCTCGAGATCACGGGCACGGCCATCCTGGTCGGCATCGTCTGGGGCACACTGCTGGCGATGATGCGTCTGTCGGGCATCAAGCCGCTGCAATGGTTTGGGCAGGCGTACGTGAACCTCTTCCGTTCCATCCCACTGGTGATGGTGCTGCTGTGGTTCTTCCTGATCGTGCCGCAGGTGCTGCAGAAGGTCTTCAATCTGTCGCCAGCCACCGACATGCGCATGACGTCCGCGCTGGTCGCCTTCGCGCTGTTCGAAGCGGCGTACTACTCGGAGATCATCCGTGCCGGTATCCAGAGCGTGTCGCGCGGGCAGATGTTCGCGGCCTACGCGATGGGCATGACGTACGGCCAGGCCATGCGTCTGGTGATCCTGCCGCAGGCCTTCCGCAACATGATTCCGCTGCTGCTCACCCAGGCGATCGTCCTGTTTCAGGATACGTCGCTGGTGTATGTGAGCGCGCTGTCGGACTTCTTTACGCAGGCCTACAACATCGGTGAGCGCGACGGCCGTATCGTCGAACTGCTGCTGTTTGCCGGCTTGTGCTATTTCGTGATCTGCTTCGGCGCCTCCGTGCTGGTGAAGCGACTTCAGAAGAAGGTGACCCAATGATCGAGATCAAGAACGTTTCCAAGTGGTACGGCCAGTTCCAAGTGCTGACCGACTGCACCACCAGCGTGAAGAAGAGCGAGGTGGTGGTGGTGTGCGGCCCGTCGGGTTCGGGCAAGTCCACGCTCATCAAGACTGTCAACGCGCTGGAGCCGTTCCAGAAGGGCGACATCCTCGTCGACGGTACCTCGGTGGGTGCCAAGGGCACGAATCTGCCGAAGCTGCGTTCGCGCGTCGGTATGGTGTTCCAGAACTTTGAACTGTTCCCGCACCTGTCGATTACTGAAAACCTGACGATCGCGCAGCAGAAGGTGCTGGGCCGCTCGAAGGAAGAAGCGATGGCCAAGGGCCTGAAGTACCTGGATCGCGTGGGCCTGAAGGCGCATGCGGCCAAGTACCCCGGCCAGCTGTCGGGCGGTCAGCAGCAGCGCGTGGCCATCGCCCGTGCGCTGTCGATGGACCCGATCTGCATGCTGTTCGACGAGCCGACCTCCGCGCTGGACCCGGAAATGGTCAACGAAGTGCTCGACGTGATGGTGGAGCTGGCCAAGGAAGGTATGACCATGATGTGCGTGACCCACGAAATGGGTTTCGCCCGCAAGGTCGCCAACCGCGTGATCTTCATGGACCAGGGTCGCATCGTTGAAGACTGCGAGAAGGAAGAGTTCTTCGGCAACATCGATGCCCGTTCCGATCGCGCCAAGCAGTTCCTGTCGAAGATCCTGTCGCACTAAGCATAGGGTTCCAGACAAAAGAAAAGCCGCTCTCTCGGGAGCGGCTTTTTGTTGGGCGACGATCGTGTCAGGTGCAGGCCGTGTTGGCTGCGTTGGCGATCTGCACCGCTTCCGGAATCGGCACCTTGGTTGCCATGGTGGCCTGGCCATTTTCGAACATCAGCAACTCGCCCGGCACGAACTGGGTCCAGACCTCGTTGTCGGTGAGGGGTGCGGTGGCGATCACGGCCACGCGGTCGGCAGGCGTGGTGTATTTAGCGAAGTCGATCGTCATGTCGGCGTCGATCAGGTGCGCCGTCGAGAACGGCCACTGCCGCACGATGTAGTAAAGCCGCGTCGAGCAATGTGCGAACTGCGCCTGCCCGTTGCACAGCAGGAAGTTGAACACGCCGTGGCGCGAAATTTCCTTGGTGATGTCCGACAGCGCATAGAACAGCTCATTGAGGGGCGGTTGCGACCCCGGAAACCGTTTGCGCAACGACTGCATGATGTAGCAGAAGGCGAGTTCGCTGTCGGTGTCGCCCACGGGCTGGTAGACGCCCGAGAGGAACGGCGAGAAGTTCTTCAGATCGCCGTTGTGGGCAAAGATCCAGTGCCGGCCCCACAGCTCGCGCATGAACGGGTGGCAGTTTTCCAGCCGCACTGTGCCCTGCGTCGCCTTGCGGATGTGCGAGATGACGTTCTTGGACTTGATCGGGTAGCGCTTGACCAGTTCGGCCACCGGCGAGGTGCCGGCCGACTGGTTGTCGATGAAGAGGCGGCAGGCCTTGTCTTCGAAGAAGGCGACGCCGAAGCCGTCGGCATGGTGGTCAGTCACGCCACCGCGCGCGGCGAACCCGGTGAACGAGAACGTCACATCGGTCGGTTCGGCGCAGTTCATGCCTAGCAGCTGGCACATGGTGGGGGAGAAAAGTCGGATGCAATAAAATAGCCATTATCCTGCCGGCCGCCGGGGGTGCCAAGCGCCTTGGCATGCGCGGCACCCCGCTGAGCCTGCCGGCCGTTGCGCTCACGCCGCACGCCGGCAGGTTCGCCACCAAACGTTGCATCCCGACTGCCGCCACAACCGGATCTTATTCCCATGAATTCATATCGCATTGCCGTGATCCCCGGAGACGGCATCGGCAAGGAAGTCGTCCCAGAGGGCCTGCGTGTGCTGGATGCGGCGGCGCGCAAATTCGGCTTTGCGTTGCAGACCGATCACTTCGATTTTGCCAGCTGCGACTACTACGCGCGCCACGGCAAGATGCTGCCCGATGACTGGTTCGACACCCTGCGCGGTTACGACGCCATCTTCTTCGGCGCGGTCGGCTGGCCCGATACGGTGCCCGATCACATCTCGCTGTGGGGTTCCCTCCTGCAGTTCCGGCGTGGCTTTGACCAGTATGTGAACCTGCGCCCGGTACGCCTGATGCCCGGCATCCGCAGCCCGCTGGTCGATCGCAACGGCCAGCCCCGTGCACCCGGTGAGATCGACTTTTACGTGGTGCGCGAGAACACGGAAGGTGAATACTCCAGCGTCGGCGGCCGCATGTACGGCGGCACCGAGCGCGAGATCGTCATCCAGGAAACGGTCATGAGCCGCACCGGCGTCGACCGCATCCTCAAGTTCGCTTTCGACCTGGCGCAGCGCCGTCCGGCCAAGCATCTGACGTCGGCCACCAAGTCCAACGGCATCTCCATCACCATGCCGTACTGGGACGAACGCGTGGAGGCCATGGCCAAGGCGTACCCCGAGGTCAACGTCGACAAGTTCCACATCGACATCCTGACCGCGCACTTCGTGCAGAAGCCGGAGATGTTCGATGTGGTGGTCGCCAGCAACCTGTTCGGCGACATCCTCTCGGACCTGGGGCCCGCCTGCACCGGCACGATTGCGATTGCCCCGTCGGGCAACATCAACCCGGACCGCACGTATCCGAGCCTGTTCGAACCGGTGCATGGTTCAGCGCCGGACATTGCTGGTCAAGGCATTGCCAACCCGATCGGCCAGATCTGGTGCGCAGCCATGATGCTCGAACACCTCGGCCAGCCCGAAGCAGGCGCGGCGGTACTGGCCGCCATCGAGCGCGTGCTGGCAGCCGGCCCAGGCCACGCGCCGCTCACCCGCGACATTGGCGGCACGGCAAGCACCGTTGACCTAGGCCGCGCGATTGCCGAGGCGCTGGCATAAGGCCCGGCTGCACTGATTTATTCTCCGAGTTTCGCTTTCGTTTTCCGCTGACCGTTTTCCTACGCATCATGACCGACACTCTCACTATCGTCCGCCCCGATGACTGGCACCTGCACCTGCGCGATGGCGATGCGCTCGCCGACGTGGTGGGTGACACCGCGCGCCAGTTCGGCCGGGCGATCATCATGCCGAACCTCAAGCCGCCGGTAACCACCACCGCGCAGGCGCGTGCTTACCGTGACCGCATCCTCGCCGCGCTGCCCGCAGGCACGCAGTTCGAGCCGCTGATGACGCTGTACCTGACCGACAACACCTCGCCCGAGGTGATTCGTGAGGCCAAGGCCAGCGGCTTCATCCATGGCGTGAAGCTGTACCCGGCCGGCGCCACCACCAACAGCGACGCCGGCGTGACCGATCTGCGCCGCTGCGCCAAGACGCTCGAAGCGATGCAGGAAGTCGGCATGCCGCTGCTCGTGCACGGCGAGGTGACCGACCCCACCGTCGACATCTTCGACCGCGAAGCCGTCTTCATCGACACCGTGATGCTGCCGCTGCGCCGCGACTTTCCTGAACTGAAGGTCGTGTTCGAGCACATCACCACCAAGCAGGCTGCCGAGTACGTGCGCGACGCGGAAGGCCCGGTTGGCGCGACCATCACCGCGCATCACCTGCTGTACAACCGCAACGCGCTGTTTGTTGGCGGCATCCGCCCGCATTACTACTGCCTGCCGGTGCTCAAGCGAGAGACGCACCGCCTCGCGCTGGTGGCAGCAGCCACCTCGGGCCACCCGCGCTTCTTCCTCGGCACGGATAGCGCGCCGCACGCGAAGGGCGTGAAGGAACATGCCTGCGGTTGCGCCGGCTGCTACACCGCCCTGCACGCCATGGAGCTGTACGCCGAAGCGTTTGAAGACGCCAATGCGCTCGACAAGCTTGAAGGCTTCGCCAGCCTGCACGGCCCGGACTTCTACGGCCTGCCGCGCAACGCCGGTACGCTCACGCTCACGCGCTCGCAATGGCAGCTCCCTGCCGAAGTGCCGTTCGGCGAGCAGACGCTGGTGCCGTTGCGCGGCGGCGAGATGCTGCGCTGGAAGTCGGTCTGAGTTGACAGTCGAGGGCCTGGGCGCGATTGACTGGGCGCATCCCGCGTTCGCGCCACTCGCGCAGATTGGCGCCCCGATTGCATGTGCAGTCGAACACGGCGCTGATCTGCGTAACGTGCTCAATGCGGCACTGAGCGCGCACCCGGCTGCGCAGACGATCCGTACGTCAGGCGGCCACGCCCTGCGCTTCATCCCGCAAGATGTGCTGCCGCCCGGCACCGCCTACGAGGCGCACATCGCCGCCACGGGCTGCGTGCCGACGCGGGATAACCTGCACGACTTCTTCAACGCGCTGATCTGGCTGCGCTGGCCACGTGCCAAAGCGGCGCTCAACGTGCGTCAGGCACGGGCCATCGCGCAGGATGGCATCGGTGCGGCGCGCGGTACGGTGCGTGATGCCGCCACCTTGTTCGACGAGAACGCTCTTATCTTTCTGCATACCGACGATGTGCCCGAGCGCAGCCTGACCAGTTTCGACTGGCAGGGTTTGTTCGTGCAGGGCCGGGCAGCGTGGGGCGCAACCTGCGCCGTGCTGCCCTTCGGGCACGCGCTGCTGGAAAAGCTGGTCACGCCATACAAGTCGATCACCGCCCATGCGTGGCCGGTGCATGTGGTGACGCTGCCGGAGGATTGGGCGTCGCTCGATGCCGGACTGGCGGACATGCTGCTGAACACTGAATTGAAGCCACGCGATTTCCGCCCGCTGCCGGTCATGGGCATCCCCGGCTGGTGCGAAGCCAATGACGATGCCGGCTTTTACGCAGACACGACGGTGTTTCGCCCAGGCCGCCGGGCGACGGCCAAATCTGTCAGCGTTGAATGATGCTAGACTCGCGCCTCGCGAAGCGGACCAGACAACCGCTGCTTGCGCCGCCTCGTGCGAGCGCAAGGGGAGGAAAGTCCGGACTCCATAGAGCAGGGTGATGGCTAACGACCATCCACGGTGACGTGCGGAATAGGGCCACAGAGACGAGTCTTCGCCCCGGCTTCGGCCAGGGCGAAGGGTGAAACGCGGTAACCTCCACCCGGAGCAATCCCAAGTAAGCAGGCGATGAAGCGGCTCGCTGAGTCTGCGGGTAGGGAGCTTGAGCCGGCTGGCAACAGCCGGTCTAGAGGAATGGTTGTCACGCCGCAGGGTTTCGGCCATGCGGCGCACAGAATCCGGCTTATCGGTTCGCTTCGCTTTTCCTTCCAGCCGGATTGACCATCAATCAGGCCAGTTCAACCAGTTCCAGCGAGTGCGTGATCTCGGCTGTCTTGGCCAGCATGATCGACGCCGAGCAGTACTTCTCGTGCGAAAGCTGGACCGCGCGTTCCACGGTTTCCCGTTTGAGGTTGCGCCCCGTCACCGTGAAGGTGAAGTGGATGCGCGTGAAGACCTTCGGGTCGGTCTCGGCACGATCCGCGTGCAGCTTGACGCTGCAACCTTGCACATCCACGCGGCCGCGCTTGAGGATCAGCACCACGTCATAGGCGGTGCAGCCGCCGGTGCCCAGCAGCACCATTTCCATCGGGCGCGGCGCCAGGTTGTGGCCACCGCCATCCGGCGCGCCATCCATCGTGACGAGGTGGCCGCTGCCGGTTTCCGCCAAAAAGGCCATGCCGTCCTGGCCGGCCCAGCTCACTGTGCATTCCATGTCCAATCCTTGTGGCGTGTCGGCGAGTGCCGCCGAAAAGGCACATTGTAGCCATCGTGGTGAACCCGCGTTGGCAGGTTAGGGTGATCTCCCCTTGACAGTGGCACCCATATGAAAAGGTGCAACCCGTTGCGTTTGCACCAGAATTGAGCCCAAATTGGAAGAAAGTTTCTAGTAGACAACAGCGCTTTGGCGGTCAATCTCTCGTAAGTCATTGATTTTTAAAGACGTCAACTATGCGCGTACGTATCATTGTGCATTTTGCATTACGAAATGCAATTTCGTAGTGCAAATTATCTTGCGCGTGCCCCAGAAATGGGTATAATTGCACCCATTGGATCGGCTGATGCGGTGCAACCCACCAAGTCAACGATCAGCAGGTGTCTCCTCCACCCTCCTCCTTTGGTGGATTCAAACCCAAGCTCAATAGCTTGGGTTTTTTTTCGTCCCTACCGTCGGAGCGCGCCTTTTTCCTTGTGTCAAGGGTTGCTTGCGGGGTACAATCGAAATCTTTTCCGGATTGCCCGCGGAAAAAACAGGCAGCACAAGACGATCCGTTCATGAGTAGTTGCGCACGATACGGGTCCACTCGGGCACTGACTCAAATTTTGGAAAAATCATGAAGACCTTTTCCGCAAAGCCCCATGAGGTGAAGCGCGATTGGTACGTGATTGACGCGACGGACAAGGTCCTCGGGCGTGTCGCCAGCGAAGTGGCACACCGACTGCGCGGCAAGCACAAGCCTGAATTCACTCCGCACGTCGACACGGGCGATTTCATCATCGTCATCAACGCAGCCAAGCTGCGCGTGACGGGCGCCAAGACGACCGACAAGAAGTACTATCGCCACTCGGGTTACCCGGGCGGTATCTACGAAACGACGTTTGGCAAGATGCAGCAGCGTTTCCCGGGCCGCGCCCTGGAAAAGGCTGTGAAGGGCATGCTGCCGAAGGGTCCGCTGGGCTACGCGATGATCAAGAAGCTGAAGGTTTACGCCGAAGGCTCGCATCCGCACGAAGCTCAACAGCCGAAAGCGCTGGAAATCTAAGGGGCCACATCCATGATCGGTAACTGGAACTATGGCACCGGCCGCCGCAAGAGCGCTGTGGCACGTGTCTTCATCAAGTCCGGCAAGGGCGACATCATCGTCAACGGCAAGGCCATCAACGAGTACTTCGCTCGTGAAACCTCGCTGATGATCGTGCGTCAGCCGCTGGAACTGACCAACCACGCAGCTACGTTTGACATCAAGGTCAACGTGGTTGGCGGCGGTGAAACCGGCCAAGCCGGTGCCGTGCGTCACGGCATCACCCGCGCCCTGATCGACTACGATGCAACGCTGAAGCCGACCCTGTCGAAGGCAGGTCTGGTGACGCGCGATGCACGTGAAGTCGAGCGTAAGAAGGTCGGTCTGCGCAAGGCCCGCCGCGCCAAGCAGTTCTCGAAGCGTTAATCCGCTTCTCACTGCTTCAGCAAAAAACCACACCCTCGGGTGTGGTTTTTTGTTTTGAGCGCTCCAATCAAACGGTGTGATCTGTCGGACGCCTCGCTTACCCTTTGCAACAGCTCCGACATGTCGCCGAGACTACAATTCACGTTTCGTTTGCGTTTGATCCGTATGATGCAATCCGCAATTTGCTCTAAGCCGATTCTGATTCGCTGCGCGAGTCGAGGGGTGATCGCATGAAGGCGCGTCGCCTGTTGCGTCGCGCCTCCGTGCTCGCCCCGAATGTCACGGTGCGCTCGCGCTTGCCGTGGCCGGTAACGGTACTGCTGATTGCGGTGGTGATCGGTTTGGCTGCCGCAGCGGCGCTATGGGCCTTCGAAGAAGGTCGCCGCCTGACTGGCCCGCATGACAGCGACCTGCGCGCCATGAACCGCGAGCTGACGGCCAAGCTGGCAACGGTGCAGGCCGAGCGGGACAAGCTTGCTGCGGCGGCGGGCACTGCGGAATCGCGCGTCGGCATGGCCGAAGGTGCGCAGACGCAGATGGCGGAGCAGCTCAAGGCACTGGAAGCCGAGAACGCGCAGTTGAAAGAGGATCTGGCCTTCTTCGACAGTCTGCTGCCCGCACCCACCAACTCGGCCGGCATCTACGTGCGCAGTTTCCGGATCGCCCCGGACGAAGCGCAGCCGACGCGCATGCACTTCCGCGTTCTGTTGATGCAGGGCGGCGGCAAGGCGTTCGCACCGGTCTCCGAGTTCGAGGGACAACTGGCACTCACGCTGAACGTGGTGCAGGCAGGCAAACCTGCTACGATCGATTTCCCCGGCGCGGCGGCCGCCACGGCGGCCTCGGCTCCCGTGTCCCCAGCGGCCACGCGCGTCAAGCTCACGCATTACCAGCGCCTGGAAGGCTGGGTGGACGTCCCGCCCGGCACCACGGTGAAGTCTGTCATGGTGAAGGTGTTGCAGAACGGCAAGATCAAGGCGAGCCAGAGTTTTTCCATCTGACGGGCGGGGGCCTGTCGGATCCGTACAAAGAGGAGTCGACGATGCTGTTTGGCAAGAAGAAGGGGCTGGCAATCGAAACGCTGCTGGGCGCCCACACCAAGCTGGAGGGGGATCTGCGCTTTTCAGGCGGCCTGCGGATCGATGGTCAGATCAAGGGCAACGTCTACGGTGATCCGGACAAGCCCAGCATGCTGGTCATTACAGACACTGCGCGCATCGAGGGTGAGGTGCACGTCGGTCACCTGATCCTGAACGGTACGGTGGTTGGTCCGGTGCATGTGGCAGAACTGCTGGAGCTGCAGCCCAAGGCGCGCATCGAGGGCAACGTGCAATACGCGGCGCTGGAAATGCATCAGGGCGCCGTCGTCATGGGCACGCTGGCGCACTCGGCGCCCGGCGATGTGAAGCTCCTGCCCAATCTCAAGCTCGCGTCCAATCAGGACTGATCACTTGGTGTGGTGTTGGTTGTCCCGCCGTTGCTGGCGCACCGCACAATATCCTCTTGAAACCCGGGGCTTCGGCACGATTTGCAGCTTGCGCTTAAAATACAGGCAAGTTTGAGACGTATCCCACAGGAGATTTTCATGAACGCAGTCGCGCAGGCAGCCACGCCCGATGTGAATGAGGTTCCGGCTCCGCTGGTCTTTACCGACAGCGCTGCGGACAAGGTCAAGCAACTGATCGAAGAAGAAGGCAATCCGGAGTTGAAGCTGCGCGTATTCGTGCAAGGCGGCGGGTGCTCGGGCTTCCAGTATGGCTTCACCTTTGACGAAGACACCAACGAAGACGATACCGCCATGGTCAAGAATGGCGTGACGCTGTTGATCGACTCGATGAGCTACCAGTACCTGGTGGGCGCCGAGATCGATTACAAGGAAGACATCAACGGCGCGCAATTCGTCATCAAGAACCCGAATGCTTCGACCACTTGCGGTTGCGGCTCGTCGTTCTCGGTCTGACGCGGCATCGCTGTAAAGAAAAAGCGCACCTCGGTGCGCTTTTTTGTTGCCTGCTGGATTTGCGTGGCTTCAGGCGGGGTAGATCGTGCCAAGCACGCGCGGCCCTGAGGCGCCGGTCGCATGGTGCAGGTTACCGGGCTCGCGGCGCACGCACTGGCGGGCCAGCCAGGCGAAGGCGAGTGCTTCCACCTGATTGGCGGGTACGCCGAATTGGTCGCTAGGTGCAATGTCGACGCCGGGCAACTGCGCGCCAAGCCGCTCCATCAAGGCGCCGTTGCGCGCGCCGCCGCCGCAGACCACGAGGGAGGTTGCCTGGGGCGCATAGCGGCGAACTGCATCGGCGATGGTGTCGGTGGTCAGCGCCAGCAGGGTCGCTTGCACGACCTGCGGGGGTAGGAGGCTCAGCGCGTCGCCGGCGCGGTGTTTCAGCCAAGTGGGGTTGAACAGATCGCGACCGGTGCTCTTGGGCGGCGGCAAGTCGAAGAAAGGCTCGGCGCGCAGTCGGGCGAGCAGGGCTTCATCGACATGGCCGGTGCGCGCCCAGGCGCCGTCACGATCGAAGGTGTGCCCGTGGTGCGTGTGGACCCAGTGATCAAGCAGGGCGTTGCCGGGGCCGCAATCGAAGCCAAGTACGGTGTCGCGCGCGTCTGATGCCTGCGGCGGCAGCACCGTCAGGTTGGCGATGCCGCCAATGTTGCAGACGACGCGCCAGGCATCTTGCAGGCCAAACAGTGCGCGATGCACAGCGGGCACCAGCGGTGCACCCTGACCGCCGGCGGCGACGTCACGGCTGCGGAAATCGGCGATGACGTCGATGCCTGTGTGCTCGGCCAGCACTGCCGCGTGCTGCGTTTGGCGCGTGTAGCCCACACCGTCGTGCGCGCCCGGCTGGTGGCGAATGGTCTGGCCGTGCGCGCCGATGGCACGGATTTCGCGGCGGATGCAGCCGCTTTTCTTCAGCAGTTGCTCGACGCATTTGGCATACAGGCTGGCGAGCGCGTTGGCGGCCAGGGCTTCGCGATGAATCTCATCGTGGCCGGCGTGCTGCAGGTTGAGAAAGGCGTGGCGCAGTTCCGGCGGAAAGGGCGCGTAAGCATCGGCCACCAGTACTGGATGGGCGCCGGAGAAATCAACCAGTACACCATCGACGCCATCCAGGCTGGTGCCGGACATCAGGCCGATGTAGAGCTCGCTGTGAGAATGGGGGGCGGTCGTCATGCGCGTGAGCATACCAGCGAGGGTGCAGCGCGGGGGCCGCAGGAGGGTGGCCGAATGGCGCCCGTTGGGCAGGAAGGCGCATCACGGTAAAATCGCGGGATTGCGCGGCCGGAACGTCTTGCACGGATGTCGGCCATCGCGCACGCACTGGTTTCCCGATTGTTGTTTCTCGTCCGCGCTGTCGTCTTCGTTGTCGGCGCGGTGACCTTTCTTTCTGCCATGACCGTTTCCGACGCTTCTACTGCCCCCGCTTCCGACAACGCCGCAACGGCCACGCCGAAGTATCCGATCACGCCGGAGGTGGCGCACGCGATGGAAGTGTCGCTGCGCGGCTGCGACGAACTGCTGGTCGCTGCCGAATGGGAGCAGAAGCTGGCCAAGAGCGCCGCCACTGGCGTGCCGCTGCGCATCAAGCTGGGCCTGGACCCGACCGCGCCCGACATCCACATCGGCCATACCGTGGTGCTCAACAAGATGCGCCAGCTGCAGGACCTCGGCCACCAGGTGATCTTTCTGATTGGCGATTTCACGTCGACGATTGGTGACCCGTCCGGCCGCAACGCCACGCGCCCGCCGCTCACGCGCGAGCAGATCGAAGCCAACGCGCAGACCTATTACCGTCAGGCCAGCATGGTGCTGGACCCGAGCAAGACCGAGATTCGCTACAACAGCGAATGGAGCGACCCGCTGGGCGCGCGCGGCATGATCCAGCTGGCCTCGCGCTACACCGTCGCACGCATGATGGAGCGCGATGACTTCACCAAGCGCTTCAAGGCCGGCGTGCCGATCTCGGTGCACGAATTCCTCTACCCGCTGATGCAGGGCTACGACTCGGTCGCGCTCAAGTCCGATCTGGAACTGGGCGGCACGGATCAGAAATTCAACCTGCTGGTCGGCCGCGAGCTGCAGAAGGAGTACGGCCAGGAGCCGCAGTGCATCTTGACGATGCCGCTGCTGGTGGGCCTGGACGGCGTGGAGAAGATGTCCAAGTCCAAGGGCAACTATGTCGGCATCAGCGAGGCGCCGAGCGACATGTTCGGCAAGCTGATGAGCATCTCCGACGACCTGATGTGGACGTACTTCACGCTGCTGTCGTTCCGCCCGCTGTCCGAGATCGACCTGATGAAGCAGGAGATCGCGTTGGGCCGTAATCCGCGCGATTGCAAGGTGCTGCTCGCGCAGGAGATCGTCGCGCGCTTCCACAGCCAAGCCGATGCCGAGCGCGCGCTGGAAGACTTCAACCACCGCGCACGCGGCGGTGTGCCGGACGACATTCCGCAGATCGAACTGTCGGGCGCACCGCTGGGCATCGCGCAACTGCTCAAGCAGGCCGGTCTGTGCCCGTCCTCCTCTGAAGCCAACCGCAACATCGAGCAGGGCGGTGTGAAGATCGATGGCACTGTCATCAGCGACAAGGGTTTGAAGATTGAAGCCGGCACGTTTGTCGTGCAGGTCGGCAAGCGTCGCTTCGCGCGCGTGGTGCTGTCGTGATCGGACTGATCCAGCGTGTGTCGGAGGCAGCCGTGCGGGTGGACGGCCGCGTCACCGGCGAGATTGGCTCCGGCCTGCTCGCACTCGTGTGCGCCGAACGCGGTGATACCGCCGCCGAGGCCGACCGCCTGCTGGAAAAGCTGCTGAACTACCGTGTCTTCTCGGATGCACAGGGCAAGATGAACCTGCCGGTGCGCAACATCGACGGCAACGGTCAGGCGGGCGGCTTGCTAATCGTGTCGCAGTTCACGCTGGCGGCGGATACCAAGTCCGGTACGCGTCCGAGCTTTACGCCGGCGGCTGCGCCCGAAGATGGTCGCCGCTTGTACGAGCACTTTGTGACGCGGGCCCGTACGCAGCATCCCATCGTCGCCACAGGCGAGTTCGGCGCGGATATGAAGGTGTCGCTCGTCAACGATGGCCCGGTCACGTTCTGGTTGCAGATTGCGCCGCAGGTTGTGCGTGCTGCCGCACCGGAACCGGCCAAATCTGTCTGACTCGCTCAGGAACCCGTGATGCCACGTGCCGCCGCCATCCCCCTGCCGTTGCCGCAGATCACCCACATCGTGCTGGTCCGCCACGGCGAGACCGACTGGAACCGTGAACGCCGTCTGCAAGGCCAGCTCGACGTGCCGCTGAATATGCAGGGGCTGGAGCAGGCCACGCAGCTGGGCCGCGCGCTTGCCCGCGAGCGGTTCGATGCCGTGTATGCGAGCGATCTGTCGCGTGCCAAGCAAACGGCGCAGGCGCTGGCGGACGAAGTCGGCGTGACCGTGCGCGATGACGCCGGCCTGCGTGAGCGCTGCTATGGCGAGTTCGAGGGCCTGACTTACGCCGAGGTCGCCGAAAAACATCCCGCCGAGTTTGCGGCCTGGCAGGAACGCGTGCCGGACTTTGCCCCTCCGGGCGGCGAGACGCTGACGGGATTCCACGAGCGTGCCGTGGAGACTGCGCTGCGCCTGATCCGTCGTCACCCCGGCGAGCGCATCGCGCTGGTCAGCCACGGCGGCGTGCTGGATTGCCTGTATCGCCACGCCAATGCGATGACACTCACCGAGCCGCGCCAGCACGAGCTGCGCAACGCCAGCATCAACCGGCTCTCTTCCGATGGTCATCAACTGACCGTGCTGCAGTGGGGGGATGTCGCGCACCTGGACTTGCTGGTGCTCGACGAGGTCGACCGCCGCGTGCCCTAGACCTTCAGCCGGAACGGCGTGAAGTTGGTGTCGCGATCGTAGTAGTCCTCGTTCTCGGCGCGCTTGAGAAACGCGACGATGCGGTAGGTGAGCGGCATGGCCACGATTTCCCAGCCCGTCTTGAGGATGTACTGCGCAATGGCCACGCGCAGCACCTGTTCGTGCGGCCAGATGCCGTAGAAGGCGATCACGTAGAACAGTGATGAGTCGACGGCCTCACCTGCCATCGTGGAGCCCACGATGCGCGTCCACAGCCATTTCCCATTGCTCCAGATCTTCATCTTCGCCAGCGTGTAGCTGTTGGTGAAGCTGCCGCACCAGAACGCAATGAGTGACCCGGCGACGATGCGTGGCGTGTTGCCGAACACATCGTTCAGGCTCTTCTGGTAGTCGGCCATGAACGGCGCCACCGGCAACGCCAGTACCACCAGCGCCATGAACGAAGCGAAGATCAGCGCGGCAAAGCCGGTCCACACCACGCGGCGGTCGCGCCCGTAGCCATACACCTCGGTGAGGATGTCGCCGAAGATGTACGAGATCGGGAAGAACAACACGCCCGCGCCAAACGTGACGGGCCCGATGATCGGCAATGTCACCTGCGCCGCCTTGGCCGCGCCGATCAGGTTCGAGCACAGCAGCACCGTGACGAAGGCGGCCATGACGAAGTCGTAGTAGCGGAAGTTGCGCTGAGGACTCGGGGTAGTCATGGCAGGCGTCAGGCAGAGCGTTAGTTGTTGCCGTCCCAGAGGTCGCCCTTGGGGGCACCCAGGCCAAAGTGCTGGTACGCCGAGGCGGTAGCCACACGCCCGCGCGGCGTGCGCTGCAGGTAGCCCTGCTGGATCAGGTACGGCTCGAGCACGTCTTCAATCGTGTCGCGCTCTTCGCCGATGGCAGCGGCCAGGTTATCGATGCCGACCGGCCCGCCGTTGAACTTGTGCAGGATCGCTTCGAGCAGCTTGCGGTCCATCAGGTCGAAGCCGACGCCATCCACATCAAGCATCGCCAGTGCGGCGTCAGCCACTTCACGGGTGATCACGCCGTCGGCCTTGACCTCCGCATAGTCGCGCACGCGGCGCAGCAGGCGGTTGGCGATACGGGGCGTGCCGCGCGAGCGCTTGGCGATTTCCAGTGCGCCTTCGTCGACGATGTGCGCATTCAGCAGGCCCGCCGAACGCTTGACGATCTTTGCCAGCTCGGCGGGCGTATAGAACTCCAGCCGCGCCACGATGCCGAAGCGATCACGCAGCGGGTTGGTCAGCATGCCGGCGCGCGTGGTGGCGCCCACCAGCGTGAACGGCTGCAGATCGAGCTTGACCGAGCGTGCCGCCGGGCCCTCGCCGATCATGATGTCGATCTGGTAGTCCTCCAGCGCCGGGTACAGGATTTCCTCCACCACGGGCGAGAGCCGGTGGATCTCGTCGATGAAGAGGACGTCGTTGGCTTCGAGGTTGGTGAGCAGCGCGGCCAGATCACCCGGGCGCTCCAGCACGGGGCCGGAGGTCTGGCGCAGGTTGACGCCCATCTCGCGCGCGATGATGTGCGCCAGCGTCGTCTTGCCCAGGCCCGGCGGGCCGAACAGCAGCACGTGGTCCAGCGCTTCGCTGCGGTTCTTGGCCGCCGTCATGAAGATGTCGAGCTGGCCACGCACCTTTTCCTGGCCGACGTATTCGTCGAGCAGCTTGGGGCGCAGCGCGCGCTCGAAGGCCTCCTCGTTGGGGGAGGCGGGGGAGGCTGAAATCAGGCGTTCAGCAGAGACAGCCTTGGCGGCGAGCTTGTCGGTTTCGATCATGACGGGCAGACGGATTGGCGGTCATTCTACCGTCTGCACGCCACGCCGGCGTCAGCCCTTGGAGAGCGCCTTGAGCGCCAGCTTGATGCCCTCCGACACGCCCGTGCCGGCCGGCACCTGCTTGATGGCGAGCGCCGCTTCCTTGTCGGAATACCCCAGTGCCAGCAGGGCGTTGAGCACGTCCACCGCGTCGTCCGACACGGCCGGGCCGCCGGGCACTGCACCCAGGTCCGCACCAAGCTTGCCCTTGAGCTCCAGCAGCAGGCGTTCAGCCGTCTTTTTGCCGATACCCGGGATGCGTGTGAGCCGCCCGGCTTCCTGCAGGGTGACGGCCTGTGCGAGCTCGGCCACCGACATGCCCGACAGCACCGCCAGCGCAATCCGCGCGCCGATGCCCGAAATCTTGATGAGCTGACGGAAGGTCTCGCGTTCCGCCGCGGTGCCGAAGCCGTAGAGCAGGTGCGCATCCTCGCGCACGACCTGCTGGATGAGCAGCACGATTGGCGCGCCGGTGGCAGGCAGGTTGTAGAACGTGCTCATCGGCACGTCGATCTCGTAGCCGACGCCGTGGCAATCGACCAGCAGGTGCGGCGGGTTCTTTTCGATCAGCGTCCCGGCGATGCGTCCGATCATGGGTGGGGTTCCTCTCTCCAAAACGGGACGCAGTGTAGCCGATGCGGGGCGCGCCTCAGCGCTTGAAGGTCGACACGGCTTGCCGCCCCACGGCGGGGTCGTCGGTGAAGAAGCCATCCACACCGGCGCGCAGGAACGCCTGGATTTCCGTGATCGAGCCGCTCACGTTGCGCGTGTTGTCCGCGCCGCTGCGCAGCGATGGCGGCAGGAACGTGTTCTCAGGGCGGAAGGTGTACGGGTGGACGATCAGCCCGGCGTTGTGCGCGTTGCGGATCAGGTCGGTCGGGTCGGTCAGCTTGCCGTTGGCATCCAGCCCCATGATGCTGCTCTTGTCCGGGCCGACGCCGTTGGCATAGGCGGCGATGTCGCGCATGCCGCGGCTGGTCATCATGTCGCCGAAGGTGCGGTTGTCCTTGGCGACGACAAAGTCGTAAGGCTGTCGGCTGGACGTCCCCATCAGTTGCACCAGTCGCCAGTTGGGCTGGCTGCCGCCGATCTTGTTGCGGATGGCCTTGAGATTGGCGACTTCGAACGACTGGATATACACCGTGGTCCGGCTGGCCGTGAAGGCATCGCGGCGCAGGCCGTCAATCAGCCTGTCTTCCAGCGGCAGGCCGATCGACTGGAAGTACGTCGGGTGCTTGGTTTCCGGATAGATGGCGATGTTGCGGCCAAGGCGGGTGGATTGGTCCCGCGCCAGCGCAACGATCTCGTCGAGCGTGGGGATGGTGAACTGGTCGTTGTAGACCGTGTTGCTCGGGCGGATGCTGGGAATGCGTTCCCGCGCGCGCAGTGTCTTGAGTTCAACGAGGGTGAAGTCTTCCGTGAACCAGCCGGTCACGCTCTGGCCGTCGATCGTCTTGGTGGTCTTGCGGCCGGCGAAGGCGGACACGTCAGCCACGTTGGTGGTGCCGGAGATTTCGTTTTCATGCCGCGCCACCAGCACACCGTCCTTGGTGGAAACGAGATCCGGTTCGATGACATCGGCGCCATCGTCGATGGCCTTTTGATACGACGCCAGCGTGTGCTCGGGCCGCAATGCCGAGGCGCCCCGATGGCCGATCACCTGGATGGTGGTGATGGGTGTGGCGCCACCACCGCCACCGCCGTTGTTGCCGCCGTGGTTGTATTCCATCCGGCAGGCAGACAGTGCGACAACTGCAGTCAGGGCAAGCGGGCTCAGCAGGGCAAGGCGGCGCGACATCGGGGGCTCCCGGAAACGGACTCACCGCATGGTAGTCGCGGTGCCGTGTGGGAGCTACCTGCAGGCTTTGAGAATCCTGTCAGCCGACCAGACGGCCGCGGCGCACGCGCAGGCCCTTTTGCGCAAGCTGCGGTGCGAGACCAGCCATCGCGGCCAGCGTCTCACCGCCATGTGCGTGGCAGATCGCCACGCCCAGGGCGTCAGACGCATCCGAGCCGGGTTTGCCTTCGAGGTTGAGCAGGCGCACGACCATCTCCTGCACCTGATCCTTGTTGGCGCGGCCGTAACCGACCACGGCCTGCTTCAGTTGCAGCGCGGTGTATTCAAACACCGGCAGGTTGCCGCTCATCAGCCCGCAGATCACCGCACCGCGCGCCTGTCCTAGCAGCAGCGTTGATTGCGGGTTGACGTTGACGAACACCTTTTCGATGGAAGCGCAGTCGGGCCGGTACGTGCTCACCAGTTCAGCAACGCCGTCGTACAGCGTCTTCAGTCGGCTGGGCAGGTCGGCATTGCCGTTGCTCTTGATCGTGCCCGAGGCCACGTAGACGAGCTTGTGACCGTGCCGTTCGAGCACGCCGAAACCCGTGGTGCGGAGGCCGGGGTCGATGCCGAGGATGCGCATGAAAAGGTGAACCGAGGATGAGCTGAGAAAAGAAAAACGGGGCAAGGCGCCAGTTTACGCCTTGCCCCGTTGGTCCGTAGTCCGGACGGTATGGCTTAGTGACGGAAGTGGCGCGTGCCCGTGAAGATCATCGCCACGTTGCGCTCGTCGGCGGCGGCGATCACTTCATCGTCGCGCACCGAGCCGCCCGGCTGGATCACGCACGAGGCGCCGGCGTCGACCACCACGTCCAGGCCGTCGCGGAACGGGAAGAACGCATCCGACGCCACGGCCGAGCCGACCAGCGACAGCCCGGCGTTCTGTGCCTTGATGCTGGCTATGCGGGCGGAGTCCACGCGGCTCATCTGGCCGGCGCCCACGCCCAGCGTCATGCCGCCGCCGCAGAACACGATGGCGTTCGACTTGACGAACTTGGCGACGCGCCAGGCGAACATCAGGTCGTCCATTTCCTTCGGGGTCGGGTGGCGCTTGGTGACCACGCGCAGCTCGCTCGGCTGCACGTTCTTGGCATCCGGGCTTTGCACCAGCAGGCCACCGCCGACACGCTTGAAGTCATAGTTGTTGAGACCCTTGCCGAGCGGAATTTCCAGCAGGCGCACATTTTGGCGGGCGGCGAAGATGGCACGAGCACCTTCCGAGAACGACGGGGCGATCAGCACTTCCACGAACTGCTTAACCACCTCCTGTGCAGCCGCTTCATCCAGCGGCACGTTAAAGGCGATGATGCCACCGAAGGCCGAGGTCGAATCGGTCTTGAAGGCCTTTTCGTACGCTTCCTGCGCGGTGCCGCCGATGGCCACGCCGCACGGGTTGGCGTGCTTGATGATGACGCACGCTGCGCCCTTGGCCGGGTCGAACGACTTCACGCATTCCCACGCAGCGTCGGCGTCGGCGATGTTGTTGTACGACAGCTCCTTGCCCTGCAGTTGCTTGTAGGCAGCCAGCGCGCCGTCCGTGGCCTTGAGGTCGCGGTAGAAGGCGGCGGACTGGTGCGGGTTCTCGCCGTAGCGCATTTCCTGCACCTTGTCGAAGGCCAGGTTCAGCGTTTGCGGGTAGGCGCTGCGCGTGCTGTGCGACTTGTCGGCGCCCAGGCTGGTCAGGTAGTTGGTGATGGCGCCGTCGTACTGCGCGGTGTGCGCGAACACCTTCTTGGCCAGCATGAAGTTCGTCTCATAGCCGACGGTGTTGTTGTTGGCCTGCATCTCGGCCAGCACGGTGGCGTAGTCGGCCGGGTCGACGATGACCGTCACGTCGCGGTGGTTCTTGGCCGCCGAGCGCAGCATCGTCGGGCCGCCGATGTCGATGTTCTCGATGGCGTCGGCCAGCGAGCATTCGTCCTTGGCCACCGTCTGCTGGAACGGGTACAGGTTCACCACCAGCAGGTCGATGGTCGGGATGCTGTGTTCAGCCAGCGCAGCCATGTGCTCGGGCAGGTCGCGGCGGGCCAGGATGCCGCCGTGCACCTTCGGGTGCAGCGTCTTGACGCGGCCGTCGAGCATTTCCGGGAAGCCGGTGTAGTCCGCCACTTCCGTCACGGGCAGGCCCGATTCGGCGAGCAGCTTGGCGGTGCCGCCGGTGGAGAGGAGCTTGACGCCACGCTCGTGCAGGGCACGGGCAAAGTCGACGATGCCGGTCTTGTCGGAAACGGAAAGCAGGGCTTGCTGGATCATGGTGAAAATACCGGTAGGCCGGTGGGCGAAAGTGGCACCTTGCGATGCCGTCAGAAAGGAAATCGGTTCGAAGCCTGAACGCTATCTCAGCCAGGTCACAGCAACCCGTGCTGTTGCAACTTTTTGCGCAGCGTGTTGCGGTTGATGCCGAGGTAATCGGCGGCCTGCGACTGGTTGTTGGAGGCCCATTCCATCACGGTTTCCAACAGCGGCCGTTCAATGGCCTGCAGCACCATGTCGTAGACATTGGACGGGTTTTCGCCATCCAGGTCGCGGTAGTACGTATCCAGGCTGTCGCGGATGCAGCGTTCGATCGGGTTGCGGCTCATGCGGCAAGCAGTTCCTTGTTGTTGTCGTTGTTGCCCGTCGTGGGGCGCTCGCTGTCGGCAGTGCGCTGGTCTTCGTAGACCAAGCGGTCGGACAGTGCGCGCTGTTCGTCGAAGAACGCGTTGACGGCAGCAAGTTGCGCCGCGGTGTCTTCGATCGTGTTCATGCGGTGGCGGAACAGGTTGGCCCCCGCCAACCCGCGCGTGTACCAGGCGATGTGCTTGCGTGCGGTGCGTACGCCCGTGAATTCGCCGTAGAACGCGTAGTGCTCTTCCAGGTGCGCATTCATGATCCCGCGAATCTCCTCCACTTCGGGCGCCGGCAGCAGCGTGCCGGTTTGCAGGAAATGTTCGATTTCGCGGAACAGCCACGGGCGCCCCTGCGCCGCGCGGCCGATCATGATGGCATCAGCACCGGTCACCGCCAGTACATGCTTGGCCTTGGCCGGCGTGGTGATATCGCCGTTGGCGACCACCGGAATCCGCACCGACGCCTTGACCGCGGCGATGGTGTCGTACTCCGCATCGCCGTGGTACAGGTCCGCACGGGTGCGGCCGTGCACGGTCAGCATGCTGATGCCGGCATCCTGCGCGATGCGCGCCACGCGCAATGCATTGCGGTGTTCGCGGTCCCAGCCGGTGCGGATCTTGAGCGTGACCGGCACGCGGTCACCCACGGCACCCACGACTGCCTCAACGATGCGCTGGACCAGCGGCTCGTTCTGCAGCAGGGCGGAGCCGGCGGCCACATTGCACACCTTCTTGGCCGGGCAGCCCATGTTGATGTCGATGATCTGCGCGCCACGATCGACGTTGTAGCGCGCGGCCTCGGCCATCATCATCGGCTCGGCGCCGGCGATCTGCACGGAGATCGGCTCGACTTCGCCTTCGTGATTGGCACGCCGCATGGTCTTCTCGCTCTTCCAGAGCTGCGCGTTGGACGCGACCATCTCCGACACCGCATAGCCCGCGCCCAACCGCTTGCAGAGCTGGCGGAACGGGCGATCCGTCACACCCGCCATGGGGGCGACGAACAGGTTGTTGCGGAGGGTATGCGGTCCGATCTGCACGGTGTGCGATGCGTGGCTAGCGATGGAGAAACGAAAAAACAGCCCCTTCCGCCCGGATCAGTGGACACATTGGGCGGAGCGACGGGGGTGAAAAATGCGAGGACGGGATTTTACCGCCAAACGGCCGAATTGCCTAAATGTTGTGCACAAACGATGCGGCAGTGCGGTCGGCGCGGACGTCGCTGTCGTGGCAATCGTTACCGGAACCGCTGCAGGCTGTAGGGGCCCGCGTCGATGAATGGTGGGCGTCCGGCCACCAGATCAGCGATCAGCCGGGCCGTGCCAGGGGCGCCGGTCATGCCCAGGTGGCCATGGCCAAAGGCGAAGAACACGTTGCGGTAGCGCTCCGAGCGATCAATCACGGGCAGGCTGTCCGGCAGGGACGGCCGATGGCCCATCCAGGCGCTGTCCTCAGCAAACGCCAGGCCGGGGAAGAGCTGCTGGCCCTGCCGCTGCAGGATGCTGGCGCGCCGGTAATCTGGCGGGGCATCCAGCCCGCCGATCTCCACTGTGCCCGCAATCCGCAGGCCGCCCTCCATGGGCGTGGCGATGAATTTGCGTTCGCAATCCATGATCGGCCGCGATGGCTGCACGGTGGGCGCAGACAGCGTGGTGTGGTAACCGCGCTCGGTATCCAGCGGGACGCGGATGCCCGTGAGCCTGGCGCCCAGCCGCATCGACCAGGCCCCCGCACAGAGGACGAGGGTGGAGACGGGCAGCGTGCCGCAATCCGTATGCAGCCGCGTGGGGCCGTGCTCGCCAAACTCGAAATCCAGCACCTTGCGCCGCAGGACTGTGCCGCCCGCCGCCACAAAGTTGGCCGCCAGCGTTTTGACCAGCCGTTCCGGATTGGACGTGAAGCCGTTGTCGGGCAGCAGCAGGCCCGATTGAATGTCGGGCGCGAGCATGGGCTCCAGTTCGCGCGTCTCGCCCGCGCTCAGCGCTTGCGAGCGCACGCCCGTCGTGTCGCGAATCGACTGCGCCAGCCGGTCGCCCGACGAGCGCGCCAGCGTGCGCCACACATACAGATGGCCGGACTGGCGGATCAGCCCGCCATATTGCGCGGCGTCCAGCAGGCTGCGATAGCCGGGAAAGGTCGCGCCAAAGAGGTTCGCCAGTGGCGGTGCTGTCGCGCGGGCCTGGGCCTCGTTGCCGGCGCGCACCCATTGCAATAGCCAGGGCAGCGCACGCGGCAAATAGGGCCAGCGCACCGTCAACGGCCCCATTGGATCGGCCAGCCATTTCGGTACCTGCTTCAGCATGCCCGGTAGCGCCATCGGCACAACCGAGGCCACGCTCAGGCAGCCGGCGTTGCCAAACGAGCAGCCTTCGCCAACACCGGCCTGATCCAGCAGGGTGACCTGATAGCCGTCGCGCTGTAGTTGCAACGCGCATGCAGTACCGACAATGCCGGCGCCCACCACGGTGATGTGTGGGCGATCGCCGGCATCGGGTTGGATCACGCGTTAGCCCCGCTGCCCGAACATCATTTGCCGTGCCAGCCCGTGCTTGAGCGGCGGCAGGCATTCCAGCAGCGTGAGCGCCGCGCCGCGCAGGTGGCCGAACGGCCGGCCCGGCACCGCAAACGCGCGCGGCAGCAGGTCGGTCAGGCCGATGGTGACGGCGCGGTCGAATGCGCGTTCACGCGCAAAGCGGGCGAGGGCGGCTGGTGTTGCACCATCGCGCAGCGTGCGTGCCATTTCGAACGCATCGCGCAGGCCCAGGTTGAAGCCTTGACCGGCGACGGGGTGAATGGTCTGCGCGGCGTTGCCGATGGCAGCGACACGCCGGTCGACCGGGATGCGCTGGGCATGCAGCCCGAGCGCGAAGGTGTGGCGCGGGCCCACCTGCGTGAAGTGCCCCATGCGGTCGCCAAAGGCGGTGCTCAATTCCGCGAGGAAGGTGTCTTCCGGCAAGCCCGCGCGGCGGCGTGCCTCGTCGGGCGAGCAGCACCAGACCAGCGCGTAGCCTGGGCCCTGCGCGTCGTCTTGCGGCAGCAGCGCGAGCGGGCCTTCATTGGTGAAGCGCTCCCACGCCCAGCCTGCCAGCGGCGCCGAGCAGCGGACGTGCGCGACGATGGCGGTCTGGCCGTAGTCACGGCGGCGTGCATGCGAGAGCCCGCCCGCCTGCCTGCGCGCATCGTCAAACAGGCCGCCTTCGGCTTGCACGACGACTTCGGTTTCGATGGCGAGTGGATGGCGTCCCTCATGTGGCCCCCCCTGCAATGCCCGCACACGTGCCGGAGCGACGGTGCCATCGGCGCGCGGCAGTTGCTCGATGCGCTCGACCGGCGTGTGGTCGTAGCGCGTGAGGCGGTTCGGGTAACGCTGCATCTGCGTGGCCAGCGCGGCGTTGAGCGCGGCGCTCAGGTCGCCGTATTGCACGACATGGCCGAGCGCGGGGACGTCGTAGTCTTCGCGGCGGATGTGCGCCTGCCCGAAGTGGCCGCGCTGCGAGACGTGGATGTGCGTGATGGGCGTGGCGCGCGCGGGCCAGCCGCCAATCTCCTGCAGCAGCACGCGTGAGCCGTGCGACAGCGCCAACGCTCGCGGGTCACGTGCGGCGGCTTCAGCGTCGCGGGCGTCGAACAGGGCGATGCGCCAGTCGGTATCGCGCAGCAACCAGTTGGCCAGCGCCAGTCCCACTGGCCCCGCGCCGACGATGGCAACGTCGAAGTCCGGGGCTGTGGCGGTCGTGTCCGTCATTGCTGGCCCCGCATGACCGCTTCGATGTCGGCAACGGCCACGGGCACATCGCGCGTGATGATTTCGCAGCCGTTGGGTGTGACGATGGCATCGTCTTCGATGCGGATGCCGATGTGCCAGTACTGCCCGGGCACGCCCGCTGCGGGGCGCACGTAGATACCGGGCTCGACGGTCAGCACCATGCCGGCTTGCAGTGGGCGCCACGGGCGCTCTCCACCGGCTGGCGCGGCGGCACCCGGTGTGCGGTATTCGCCCACGTCGTGCACGTCCATGCCGAGCCAGTGCCCGGTGCGGTGCATATAGAACTGGCGGTACTGGCCGCCGGCGAGTACATCGTCGAGCGTACCGACCTGGTTGGCGTCGAGCAGGCCCGTATCGAGCATGCCTTGCGCCAGTACGCGCGTGGCGGCGTCGTGCGGCACGTTGTACGGCACGCCGGGGCGCGTTTGCGCAATGGCGGCTTCCTGCGCAGCGACCACGAGTTCATACAGTTCGCGCTGCGGGCCGGTAAAGCGGCCGTTCACGGGGAAGGTGCGGGTGATGTCTGACGCGTAACCGTCCAGCTCGCAACCGGCATCGATCAGGCAGAGATCGCCGTCGCGCAGTTCGGCGTTGCCGGCGCGGTAGTGCAGCACGCACGCGTTCGGGCCGGTGGCGACGATGGAGTTGTAGGCGACGCTCTGCGCGCCGTGACGGCGGAATTCGTACAGCAGCTCCGCTTCGAGGTGGTATTCACGCAGCCCGGCGCGGGAGGCCTGCATGGCGCGCACGTGTGCGCCGGCCGAGATGCGCCCAGCGCGACGCATGATGTCGAGTTCGCCCGCGTCCTTGAACAGGCGCAGTTCATCGAGGATGGCGCGCACGTCCAGCGCTTGGTGCGGCGACGACACGCCCGCGCGGCCTTGCATGCGCACCGCGTCGAGCCAGCGGCGCATGCGGCGGTCGAACGTGCCGCTCTCGGCCAGCGGGTAGGCCACGGCTGCCGCATTGGCGAGCAGCTCAGGCAAGGTCGCGTCGATGTCTTCCACCGAATGTGCCGCGTCCAGGCCGAAGGCTTCCTTCGCGGCCTCGGGGCCGAAGCGGAAGCCGTCCCAGATTTCACGTTCTTCATGCTTGGGGCGGCAGAACAGCACGCTGCGCGCGGGTTCTCCACCGGCCGGCACGACGATGGCGAGCACCGCTTCGGGCTCGGTAAAGCCGGTCAGGTAGTAGAAATAGCTGTCGTGCCGGTAGGGGTAATCGCTGTCGCGGTTGCGCATGGCTTCCGGCGCGGTCGGCACGATGGCCACACCGCCACCTGCCGCGCGCAGCCACTGCGCGACGCGCTCACGGCGCTGGCGATAGGTCTGGAGGAAGGCGAGTTCAGTGGCGGACATGGCGTCGGTTCCAGGCTGCAAATAGATGCGCCGATTGTAACGCCGCCCCATTCGCGACACGTTGCGCGGGGTGGGGGCACACCCAAAAGGAGACTTGTGGCGTGGGCGCCGTCTCTCCTAAAGTCTCGGGCGGACTTGGTCGATACAAACTGGATTGTCACGAATCCTTCGGATGCGACTTTCGCCCGCGTGTGGCATGCCGCATTGGATCGGCCTGTCCTGGAGAACCGATGCTTGTCAGCAGCTACAACCCCCTTCTTGTCCTTCTTTCCCTCTTTGTGGCCATCCTGGCGTCGTATACGGCGCTGGATATGGCCGGCCGGGTCGTCACCGCGCAGGGCCGTGCCGCGTTCTGGTGGCTGATCGGCGGCGCATCCGCCATGGGGCTGGGCATCTGGTCGATGCACTTTGTCGGCATGTTGGCCTTCAGCCTGCCGATTCCACTTGGTTATGACGTATCAATCACGCTGGGCTCGCTCGCCATTGCCATTGCTTCGTCAGCATTTGCGCTGTGGCTGGTAAGCCGGCGCGAGCTGCCATGGCCGCGGCTGGTGGGCGGCGCGCTGCTGATGGGCTCGGGCGTGGCCGGCATGCACTATGCCGGCATGGCTGCACTGCGCATGACACCCGGCATCCATTACGACCCGGCGATCTTCGGATTGTCCGTGGGGGTGGCGGTGCTGGCCTCAGGCGTGGCACTGTGGATTGCCTTCCGCCTGCGGCGACAGTCCCAGCGTGTGCGTGCGCTGCGCGCCGGATCAGCCGTGGTGATGGGCGTGGCGATTGTCGGCATGCACTACACGGGCATGGCGGCTGCCGCGTTTCCGTTCGGCAGCGTGTGCGGCGCGGCGCATACTGGCGCGAGCGCGGAATGGCTGGCGCTGGTCATCATCATCGTCACGCTGGCGGTGCTGGCGATTGCGCTGATCATCTCCGTGCTCGACTTGCGCATGGAGGCGCGCACCGCCGTGCTGGCGCACTCGCTGGCCGAAGCCAACCAGGAGCTGGCTTACCTGGCGCTGCACGACAACCTGACCAAGCTGTCCAATCGCCTGCTGCTGGAAGACCGCCTGAACCAGGCGATCCGCACGGCAGACCGCGAGAAGCGCCACTTCGCGCTGATGTTCATGGACCTGGACGGCTTCAAGGCCATCAATGACGTCTATGGCCACCACGTGGGCGATCTGCTGCTGATTGACGTGGCCCAGCGCATCGTTGCGCGTGTGCGCCAGCAGGACACCGTGGCGCGCGTGGGCGGCGACGAATTTGTCGTACTCGCCTACGTGGATGATCCGCAAGACGCCGGCACGCTGGCCGATGCGCTGTTGGAGGTGGTGCGCGAGCCGTTTTTTGCCGGCGGGCACGAGCTGCGTGTATCGACCAGCATCGGCATCTCCATGTACCCCGGCGACGGCGGCAATCAGCACGACCTGCTCACCAATGCCGACGCGGCCATGTACCACGCCAAGGGTCTGGGCCGGAACGCATACTGCTTCTTCGAGCCGTCGATGAACGCCAACGTGCACAAGCAATTGCAGCTTGTGCAGGACCTGCGCCAGGCGATCGATCGGAATGAACTCGTACTGCACTATCAGCCGAAGTTCCACGCGCCCAATGGCCCAATCCTCGGCGTAGAGGCGCTCGTGCGCTGGCAGCATCCGGTGCGCGGGCTGGTCTCGGCGGACGAGTTCATCCCGCTGGCCGAGAAGACCGGCCTGATCGTGCCGCTCGGTGCCTGGGTGCTGAACGAAGCCTGTCGCCAGATGGCGCAGTGGCGCAGCGAGGGGCACACCACGTGGAGCGTCGCCGTGAATCTCTCCGCGCTGCAGTTTGCCCACGCGGCGCTCATCGAAACGGTACGTGACGTGCTGGCACGCCACGCGCTCGACCCGCATTGCCTGATGCTGGAGATTACCGAGTCGACCGCCATGCGCGATGCCGATGCCAGCCTGCAGATCCTGCAGCAGCTCGATGCCATGGGCGTGCGCATCTCTATCGACGATTTCGGCACGGGCTATTCGAGCCTGCTGTATCTCAAGCGCCTGCCGGCCAGTGAACTGAAGATAGACCGTGGCTTTGTGCGTGACCTGGCGCACGACACGGAGGATGCGGCCATCGTCTCAGCCATCGTGGCGCTGGGTCAGACGCTGAACCTGCGCATCGTTGCCGAGGGGGTGGAGACGGCCGAGCAGCAGGCGTTCCTCACGCGGCTCGGGTGCGATTCTTTGCAGGGCTATCTGCTGGGCCGCCCGATGACGGCCGAATCACTGAGTACCACGACGTTGCCGTTGCCCTAATCAGGCCGGCTGCGACCCCAGCTCGGCGTCCAATGCGGCCAGTTGGGCGGGGGTGCCGACGTTTTCCCAGCGGCCATCGAAACGCTCGCCGGTGGCGCGGCCTTCGGCGATGGCCTGGTGGTACAGCGGCGTCATCGCCAGGCGCGTGCCGGGCGCGATGCCGGCAAACAGGCGTGTGTCGTACAGGCCAATGTTGCCGAACGTGAGCCGTTGCGCGCCATCGGCGTGCAGCACGCCGTCATCAGCCAGGGCAAAGTCGCCACGCGGGTGGTAAGGCGGATTAGGCACCATCACGAGGTGCATGCCCGGTTCGGATTGCACAGCCATGGCGGGCGCGCGGTCACGCAGGGCAGCGTAGTCGTAATCGCAGAACACATCGCCGCTGATGGCGATGAATACGCTGTGGCCGTCACCGGCATGCAACAGCGGCATGGCCTGGGCGACGCCGCCTGCTGTCTCCAGCGCGTCGCCCTCCGGCGAGTAGGCAAGGCGTACGCCCCAAGTGCTGCCGTCGCCGAGCGCGTCCTCAATCTGCGCACCCAGCCAGGCATGGTTGATGACGATGTCGCGCACACCGGCTGCGGCCAGGCGCTCGATCTGCCAGACGATGAGCGGTTTGCCGCCCACGCAGAGCAGGGGTTTGGGCGTGTGGTCGGTCAGCGGGCGCATGCGGTCGCCGCGGCCTGCCGCAAAAATCATGGCCCGCATTGTGGAGTGCAGCGTGGAACTCAAGCCATCACCTTCATGAGAATCAGCAGAGCAGCCATGCCGCCAACGATGGTCCACATTGCGCTCTTCGTGAAACGCGCGATGACGATGGCGACAATGCCGGCGATCAGGCGCGGGTTGTCGGCCGACACCGCCAGGGCGCCATCGCGCATCAGCAGGTCGGGCGCGATGAGCGCGGTCAGCATGGCGGCCGGTACATAGGGCAGGGCGCTGCGGAACCACATCGGCAGGTTCATGCGTCCTTCAAGCGCGATGAACGAGAGGCGGATGAAGTAAGTGGCCGCGCCGGAAATCAGCAGCACGCCGAAGAGGATGAGCGCTTTCATGCTGCGGCCTCCGTCTTCGTCCGGTTCAGCAACCGTTCGACGATCGCCCCAATGGCAATGCCGACGCATGCCGCGCTCATCAGCCCCAGCTTGTGCGGCCAGCCCGTCCACGCCACGGCCAGTGCGGCACCGGTGAGCGCCGCTGCTAGTTGGGCACGCGTGCGCAGCGACGGCACCACGATGGCGATGAACGTGAGCGGCAGGAAGAAATCGAGCGGCCAGGTGGTCGGCACCTGCGCGCCCAGCACCACGCCGACGATGGTCGATGCCTGCCAACTCGTCCACAACGCCACGCCGGCGCCGAGGAAGTACCAGTGGCGGTAGGTCGCCTCTTCCGTTCCAGGGCGCGCATTTACCACGCGGCGGTTCATGGCGGCAAAGGCTTCGTCCGTCAGCAGATAGGCGATCAGCCATTTCCAGCGGCGCGGCAGATGCGCCAGCGCCGGGGCAATGCTGGCCGAATAGAGCGCATGCCGCAGGTTCACCATCGACACCGTCGCCGCAATGACCAGCGCGGGCGCGCCGCCGGCCCACAGCTGCACCAGGATCATCTGCGAGGCGCCGCCAAAGACGATGGCACTCATCGCCACGGCCAGCCACGCAGGCATGCCGGCCGACGTGGCCAGCACGCCGTAGATCAGGCCGAACGGCACCACGCCCAGCAGCATCGGGGCGAGTGCGAGAGCGCCGGCGCGGAACTCAGCAGCGCGTTGGGGGTGTCCAGTTCGGGCCATTGGAGACTAGAACGTGTAGCCGACCTGCTGGGCGCGATCTTCAAGCTGATCGAGCAGGCGGGCCAGCGGCGCCAGCGCGTTGTAGCGGCTGCACACGCGGCGCAGGTAGGCGATGAAGCGCGGGGTGTCTTCCACGTAGCCGGACTTGCCGTCGCGGTAGCACAGGCGCGCGAAGATGCCGGCCACCTTCAGGTGACGCTGTGCGCCCATCCATTCGAGTGCGCGGTAGAACTCGCCGAAGTCTTCATCCACCGGCAGGCCGGCTTTGCGGGCGGCTTCCCAGTAGCGCACGGCCCAGTCGAGCTCCTCTTCTTCTTCCCACGACAGGAAGGCGTCGCGCAGCAGCGAGGCGGCGTCGTAGGTGATCGGGCCGTAGACCGCGTCCTGGAAGTCCAGCACGCCAGGCTGCGACGGGTCGGCCGCGTTGATCATCAGGTTGCGCGGCATGTAATCGCGGTGCACATACACCTTCGGCTGAGCCAGCGCGCTGTCGACCAGCAGCTTGAATACTTTGTCGAGCGATTCGCGCTGGGCGGCGTCGAGCGGGCGCTGCAGGTGGCGGTCGATGTACCAGTCGGGGAACAGCGACAGCTCGCGGCGCAGCAGCGCTTCGTCGTACGGCGGCAGTTCGCCTTCGCGCGAGGCCGATTGCCAGCGCACCAGCGTGTGGATGGCCGGGCGGAACAGCGTGTTGGCGTAGGCGAGGTCGAAATCGTGCTCGCGCAGCGACTGCAGATACGTTTGCGGGCCCAGGTCGGTCAGCAGCAGGAAGCCCTGCGCGATGTCCTGTTCCAGCACCTGCGGCGCGTGCACGCCGGCACCGTTCAGCAGGCCAGCTACATGGACGAACGGGCGGCAGTCTTCCTGCGGCGGGGGGGCATCCATCAGGATGAGGGTGCCGGGTTGACCACCGGATTGGTCACCTGCGGCGCCATCCACGCGGAAGTAACGACGGAAGCTGGCATCGGCAGACGCGGGGCGCAGCGTGTCGATGTGCAGCCCGTGGGAGGCGGGCAAAGTGCTGAGCCAGTCGCGCAGTTGGTCGAGACGCGCGTCGGTTGCGCCGGTGGCGGCGCCAGGGGTCGAAGCCATGCTGAGGGAACGCTGGAATGAGGCGGGAAAGAAGCCCCGTATAATACCCGACCGAGTTTCGCCGCGAGCGAGCGCCGCCCCCATCTGGCCGGCCCGGCGCGGCAAAACACCGACCGATGATGTGCCTACGCGCCCGGTGGCCATTTGCCCGGCGCGAGCCCAGTTTCCGACTTGCATGACCGAACCGAACCGAGCCAGGAAGACCCGGCAGCGCACTGCTGTTGCCAAGCCCGACGAGCGCGGCGCCAACTTGGCCGTCAACCGGCGCAGTGCGCTGGCACTGCGGCCGCTGGTGTTCGCCGTGGCCGGGGTCTGGGCGGCGGCGTCCGCAGCGCAGAGCCAGGGTGCCGCGCAATCGGCGCCTGCGGCAACATCGTCTGAGTCTTCCGTGACGGCGCTGGCCACCTCGGGCCCAGCCACACCTGGCGGCAGCCCGCTTGTGCCCAAGATGGGCGAGCCCGTCCAGCGTCAGGACAACACTGTCCCCACATTTACCGCGGCCGACAAGATGGACGGCCGCACCAATGAAGACGTGCATCTGCGTGGCCACGGCGAATTGCGCCGCAACGGCACGGTGGTGAAGGGCGACACGCTCGACTACAACCAGGATACCGACGTTGCCACCGCCACCGGCAACGTGCGGCTGTTCAAGGGCGGCACGCTGGTCACCGGCCCGGACGCCAAGCTCAAGGTCACTGCCAACGAAGGCACCATGAGCACACCGGCCTACGAGTTCCATTCGACCGGCGGCCGCGGCACGGCAGATCGCATCGACTTCATCGACAAGGACAACACCCGCATCACGCACGGCACGTACACCACGTGCTCGCCGGACAACGTCGACTGGTACTTCAGCGCCAGCCGCATCGATATCGACAGCGATCGTCAGGTCGGCACCGGCCGCAATGGCGTGCTGCACTTCTTCGGTGTGCCCGTGTTTGCGGCGCCCGTGATGGATTTCCCGCTCAATGACGATCGGCGCAGTGGCTTTCTCGCGCCGGTGTTCGGCTACAACAGCCGTAGCGGGGCCGATGTCACGTTGCCGTACTACTTCAACATTGCGCCCAACCGCGATCTGACGCTGTATCCGCGCTTGCTGAGCACGCGTGGCCTGCAACTGGGTGGCGAATACCGCTATCTCGACACGTCGTACAGCGGTGTCCTGCGTGGCGAATTCCTGCCCGATGACCGTGAAGCAGGGCGCAACCGTTGGTCGATTGCACTACAGCACAGCCAACGCCTGGCGCCTGGGCTGAATGCTTACGTCAACTACAACAAGGTCTCTGACAACACCTATCCGGATGACCTTGGCCGCAGCATCGTGACAGCAACACAGCGCCAGTACGTGCAAGAGGGCGGTGTTACGTATGCGATTGGCGACTGGGTGGCCCTGGCGCGTGTGCAGAAGTTCCAGACGTTGTCGACGGCCACGACCCCGCTGTCGCCCCCGTACGAGCGTGTGCCGCAGTTGAACCTGTCGTATACGCGGTATGACCTTGGCGGTTTTGATATCAACTTCCAGACCGATTACACGCGGTTCACGATTCCGACGCCGGACACCGTGCAGGGCGAACGTCTGTTCATGCAGCCGACGATCAGCTATCCGATCGTCCGCCCAGGTTGGTATGTCACGCCCAAGTTCATCCTGAATGCCACGTCGTACCGCCTGGATCGTCCCGCAGGCGATACGCAGCAGTCGCAGATCAACCGCACGCTGCCGACCTTCTCGCTCGATTCCGGCATGACCTTCGAGCGCGACGCGGCGCTGGTCTCCAAGCTGTTCGGCGTGAGCTATATCCAGACGCTGGAACCGCGCCTGTTCTACGTCTACACGCCATATCGTGATCAGTCGCAGATCCCGTTGTTCGACACGGGGCAGTCGGATTACAACCTCGGCCAGATCTTTACCGAGAACCCGTACACCGGCTACGACCGCATCGCCGATAACAACAAGGTGACGGCGGGCGTGACCACGCGCTTTATCGAGGCGGAATCGGGCATCGAGCGTTTGCGCGCCACGATCGCGCAGCGGATCGATCTCGATGGCCAACGCGTGACGCTGGCTGGCGCCGCGCCGACGGCGGTACGCCGCTATTCGGACCTGCTGGGCGCGACCACGATCCAGATGTTCCGCGGCATCTTTTTCGATACGAACCTTCAGTACAATCAGGACATCGATCGCATCATGCGTTCGACCGTGGCGTTCAGCTGGAAGCCGGAAACCAACAAGGTGATCAACCTCGGCTACCGCTACTACCGCGCCGATACCAACACCGGTCAATTGCCGCTGGAGCAAGCCGATATCTCGGCGCAGTGGCCGATCACGCGGCGTCTGTATGGCCTGGGCCGCATCGGTTACGACATGAATGCGCGCAAGCCATCGGATATGCTGCTTGGTCTCGAATACGCTGCCGATTGCTGGGTTGGCCGCCTGGCCGTGCAGCGTTATAGCAACGCGATCTCGGGCTATACGACACACATCTTTGCCCAGATCGAGTTCAAGGGCCTGTCGAAGGTGGGGAACAATCCGATCGACGTGATTCGTCTGAACGTGCCCGGCTATCAGCCGGTGACCGCGCAGCCGATTACGCCGTCCGTGCTGGATCAATATGAATAACGACATGATGGCTTTCCAATCGAACGCTGACCGCCTTGCCACGCGTGTGGCACCTGCCCGTCGCCTGGGCGCAATGACGAAGGCGCTGGTTGCGCTGGCCTTGGGTGCTGTGCTGGTGCCTGCTGTCCACGCGCAGCAGCCGCAGAAAAAAAGCGCACCGCTGAAGGGCATCTTCTCCAAGCCGGATTCGTCGCCCAGCCAGCCATTGCTGCAGGGCACGCTGCCCGGGCCGACTGCTGCCGGCACGCCGCGTAGCCAGCTCGTCGACGAGGTGGTGGCCGTGGTCAACACCGATGTCATCACCCGCCGCGAATTGCTCAATCGTGCTGATCTGGTTGAGCGCACGTTCCGCGCGCAAAACCGTCCGCTGCCTCCGCGTGCCGATCTGCTCGGCGAGGTGCTTGAGCAACTGATTCTGGAACGCGTGCAGGCGCAGACCGCCAAGGAAAGCGGTATCCGTGTGTCTGATGCCGATGTGGACCGTGCCGTGGAAAGCGTGGCCCAGCGCAACAACCTGTCGGTGCCGCAGCTCAAGAGCAAGCTGACGGAGTCGGGCATGGCGTACGACAAGTACCGCGATGACCTCCGCCAGGAGATCCTGCTGGCCCGCCTGCGTGAGCGCGACGTGGACTCCAAGGTGCAGGTGTACGACGGTGAGATTGACAACTATCTGGCGCAGCAGGGCGGCGGTGCCGCCGCGGCAGGCGAGCAGGAATACAACGTCGCGCAGATTCTCGTGCCGGTGGCCGAAGACGCCACGGCTGACCAGAAGGCTGCCGCGCGCAGCAAGGCGGAAAGCCTGCTCAAGCAAGCCCAGAGCGGTACTGATTTCGCCAAGCTGGCGCGTGAGAATTCGGGTGCGCAGGATGCGGCCCAGGGCGGCGAACTGGGCCTGCGCCCGATCGGTCGTCTGCCGGCGGTGTTCGCCAACGCAGTAGTCGACATGAAGGCTGGCCAGGTGGCGGGCCAGGTGATCGAGAGCCCGGCGGGTTACCACGTGATCAAGCTGCTCGAGAAGCGTGCGCCGACCACCGCCATTGCCACCAAGGTGCAGCAGACGCAAGTGCGTCATATCCTGATCAAGACCGGTGCAACCATGTCGGCCGACGACGCACGTCGCCAACTGGCTGGCCTGCGTGACCGTATCGTCCACGGCTATGACTTTGCCGACGCGGCGCGCCGGTTCTCGCAGGACGGCTCGGCCAGCGCCGGCGGTGAGCTGGGCTGGGTGTCGCCGGGTCAGCTTGTGCCGGAATTCGAACAGGCGATGAACCTGCTCAAGCCAGGTGAGGTCTCGCAGCCGGTGCAGAGCCAGTTTGGCGTGCACCTGATCCAGGTGGAAGGCCGCCGTGAAGCCGAGGTGCCGGTGGACCGCCAGCGCGACTATGCGCGTTCGGTGATCCGCGAACAGAAGGTCCAGGCGGCGTATGAGGATTGGCTGCGCGAGTTGCGCGATGGCGCACACGTGGAATACCGCGTGAATCGCCAACAGCAATAAGCCTGCTACGCTGCGGGTATCCGCATCGCACACGGCCGCCTGTGGGCGGCCGTGGCATTTCTAGACTGACGTCCACACTGCTTCTGACAAGCGCCGCATGCTGAACATTGCAATCACGACTGGCGAGCCCGCCGGCATCGGTCCCGACATTACCGTGGCAGCGCTGCTGCATCTGGCACGGCAGACATCGTCGCGCTATGCCGATGTGCTGTGGCATGTGATCGGTGATGCCGCCCTGCTGCAAGAGCGTGCCGATGCCATTGGCCAGGGGGATTTCTGGCGCGTGGCGTCCACGGCGCTGACCATCGTGGAGCGCCCACTCGGCGCACCGGTGCGTGCGGGCGTGCTCGACGCGGCCAATGGGCGCTACGTGCTCGATCTGCTTGACGCCGCCATCGACGGTTGCCTGCGCGATGCGGCAGACGCCGCACGTTACGACGCGATGGTCACGGCGCCGGTGCAGAAGAGCACCATCAACGATGCCGGAGTGCCCTTCACTGGCCATACCGAATACCTGGCCGAACGCAGCCACACACCGCGCGTGGTGATGATGCTGGCCGGCCCGCAGCCTGCGCACAATAACGCCATGCTGCGCGTGGCCCTGGCGACCACACATCTGCCGTTGCGCGAGGTGCCGGATGCCATCACGCCTGCCGTGCTCGACGAGACACTGGACATCGTGCAGCGTGACCTGCGCGCCCGCTTCGGACTGAGTGCACCGCGCATTCTCGTGACCGGGCTGAACCCGCATGCCGGTGAGTCTGGTCACCTCGGCCGAGAGGAGATCGAGGTGATCGAGCCCGCCATTGCCCGCGCGCTGGAGCGGGGCATCAATGCCCGTGGCCCGTATCCGGCCGACACGCTGTTCCAGCCGCGCCTGCTGGCCGATGCCGATTGCGTGCTCGCGATGTATCACGATCAGGGGTTGGCGCCGCTCAAGTACGGCACCTTCGGCCACGGTGTGAACATCACGCTGGGTTTGCCGTTCGTGCGCACGTCGGTTGACCATGGCACCGCGTTGACACTCGCCGGCACCGGCCGCGCCGAGTTCGGCAGCCTGCTCGAGGCGATCGACACTGCCATCGCCATGGCGCGACACGCTTCTCGGGCAGCGCGTTCCTGATTTCCGCTTTCACCTTTTCGATTTCGAGTTACACGATGGCACGATCCACGACCGGCGTTCACCAGGGGCATCAGGCCCGCAAGCGCTTCGGCCAGAACTTCCTGGTCGATGACGGCGTGATCCACGCCATCGTTGCTGCCATTGATCCGAAGCCAGACGACGTGCTCGTCGAAATCGGCCCCGGCCTGGGCGCGCTCACCGTGCCGCTCATGGAGCGTGTGCGCACACTGCAAGTGGTTGAGCTGGACCGCGACCTCGTCGCGCGCCTGCAGAAGCGTTTCGGCGATAGGCTGATCGTGCATGCGGGCGATGCGCTGGCCTTCGACTTTGGCTCGCTGCACGAGGCAGACCGGCCGCTGCGCATTGTTGGCAACCTGCCGTACAACATCTCGAGCCCGCTGCTGTTTCACCTGGCCACGTTTGCTGATCGTGTGCGTGATCAGCACTTCATGCTGCAGAAGGAAGTGGTCGACCGCATGGTGGCCGAGCCCGGCAGCAAGGCGTTCAGCCGGCTGTCGGTGATGCTGCAGGTGCGGTACTACATGGAACAGGTGCTGGAGGTGCCGCCGGGTTCGTTCAACCCGCCGCCGAAGGTGGATTCCGCCGTGGTGCGGATGATTCCGTGGCCGGCGGACAAGTCGCCCTACGCGCCGGTGGACATGCGTGCGCTCGGCACGGTGGTGACGATGGCGTTTTCGCAGCGGCGCAAGGTGCTGCGCAACACGCTGGGGGCACTGCGTGACGTAATCGATTTCGACGCGCTGGGTTTCGACCTGGGCCGTCGCGCGGAAGAGGTGGCGGTGGCCGACTTCGTGGCGGTGGCGAACGCGCTGCCGGCGGGTCGTGTCACCACGGGCATTGCCGGCGGCATGTCAGACCTTAGCGAAGATTGACGAGCAGGATGCCCGAGAGCACCAGCGCGGCGGCCAGTGCAAAGCGCAGGCCGACCGGCTCGTGCAGCAGCAGTACACCAAAGGCCACGCCGAACAGCGGCGTCAGGAACGAGAACACCGACAGCCGCGACGCCAGATAGCGTCGCAGCAGCCAGAACCACGTCAGGTAGCTGGCAAAGGCAATCAGCACGGACTGGTACGCGAGGCTCGCCAGCGCGGTCGGCGTCAGGTTTGCGGTGAAGACTTGACCTGTGCCCAGCGCCATCACCATCAGTAGCACGGCCGAGACGGCCAACTGATACAGCAGCGTCTTCGCCGCCGGCGCGTTCGACAGCTTGCTCGCACGCACCACGATGGTGGTTGCGCCCCACAGCACACCGGCCACCACGCCCAGCGCATCGCCCAACGACGTCGACGGGCCGGCAGCCGGGTGCAGCATGCCGTCGGCGAACGCCAGCACGATCCCCGCAAATGCAATGCCGATGCCGATCCACTGGCGCGGCCGCAGGTGCTCGCCCGCCACGAAGAAGTGCAGCCCGAGCGCGGTGAAGATTGGCGCGGTGTACAGAAACACCGCCATGCGCGAGGCCGTGGTGTAGCCCAGGCCGATGAAGATGCACAGGAACTCGACGCCAAACAGGATGCCCGCCATCAGCCCGCCGGGCAGCGTGCCGTCGCGCACCGACAGGCACGTGCCGCGCCACATGGCAAACGCCAGCACGAGCACTGATGCAATCGCCGAACGCACACCGGCCTGCATGATGAGGCCGACGTCGTGCGCGGCCACCTTGATGGCCACCTGCTGAAAGCCCCAGCACATGCACAGCACCACCATCAGGCCGATGGCGGTGCCGTCCAGCGGGCGCCGGACCGCGTCAGTGGCGGTTGCCATCGGGCATCGAGCGTGCCTGGATCAGCTCGATCTTGTAGCCGTCCGGATCCTCCACAAACGCGATGACGGTCGTGCCGCCCTTGACCGGGCCGGCCTCACGGGTGACCTTGCCGCCCGCATTGCGGATCTGGTCGCAGGCCTGCGCAGCGTTGTCGACTTCGATGGCGAGGTGGCCGAAGGCGGAACCGAGGTCGTACTCGCTCACGCCGTAGTTGTAGGTCAGTTCGATGACGGTGTTGCCGGCTTCCGGGCCGTAGCCGACGAAGGCCAGCGAGTACTTGTACTCGGGGTTGTCGCTGGTGCGCAGCAGTTGCATGCCGAGCACCTTGGTGTAGAAGTCGATCGAGCGCTGCATGTCGCCGACGCGCAGCATGGTGTGGAGCATTCGCATGGGGGTTCCTACCTGGAGAACTGCAAAGAGGCACTATTTTAGGGCGCCCTGGGCAAACGCGCTGGCGGCGGCCACGCGCGTGCCGAGCGTGGCTTGATTGATGCGGTGGGAGGCTTAGCCCTGTGCCTCCACCTGCTGGCGCAACCGCTGGATGTCGACGCGCTGCAGATAGCGCGAGATGTTCTGCCAGATCGAGTGGAAGCCGTATCCGCCGTGCTGCAGCTCATCCAGCGCCTGCTCCTTGGTCCAGCCCTGGTACACCACGCGATACAGCGCCGATACCAGCCCCGTGCGATCCGCACCATGCTGGCAGTGGATCAGCACCGGGCCATCGCGCTCAACTTCGTGCAGGGCCTTGAGCGCGGTCACCATGTCTTCGTCGCGGATGTTCCACGTGTTGATCGGAATGCGCTGCATGGTGATGCCGCTGCCCGCCAGGATCTCGCTGTCCGAATGGAAGGCGCGGAAGCTGATGACCTTCTTGATACCGAGTTTCTGCAACTGGGGGAGGTCGCTCTTCGAAAGCTGCGCGCTGCGATAGAGCGACGGCGTAATGCGGTGCAGGTTGTTGACCGGCGCGTCCGTTACGTTTTGCGCCCACTGAAGCGGGCGGTTGGCTGACGATGGGGTGGGTGGCGCCGTGTCTGCGCAGGCCGATTGGAGTTGGCCGATCAACAGCAGTGTGGCGGCGGCAAGGGCGAGAATTCGCATGATGGGCAAGTCAGCGCACAACGGTGCGCGCGCGGGAGAGGAAGAACAGCACGACCGCCGCGGCGCTCATGGTCCAGTAGTCGGTCGGGGCAAAGGCCGTCCAGTGGATGTGCCAGGGCACATTGGCAGGCGTGAACTTCGCGATGCCGTAGGCGGGGTTCAGCACGAACCAGAGGAAGTCCTCCACCAGCCAGAAGACCATAATGCAGGCGATGATGCGCGCCTCGATGCGCCACGACCACTGGCCGTTGAAGACCACCGGCAGGTGGAAGAACAGCGCCACGAACGGAAACACCCATGCGTGGTAGCCCGTCATCGGGCGGCCGCCCCAGAAGAGGTCGAGCAGCCAGTGCTTTTCGATGCGCCAGGTGGGCAGGTTGGCTGCCCAGCCGGCGCTGCCCTCGATCTGGATTTCGACGTTGGCAAAGAAGAAACCGAGCAGTACCACCCAGGCCACCAGCGCCAGCGTGCGGCGTCGTGGAATGAAATCGGTGGCGTTCATGCGGCGCGGGCTTGTGCGGTGAGACCCAGCACGCGGTCGAGCACGAACTGCGCCGCGTTCGGGCGGCCCAGGGGCGCAATCTTGTGCCGCATCGCCGTCAGTCGATCCGGCTCCTTGAGCAGCGCATGGATACGGAATTCGAGCGCGGCATCGTCGATGGCCTTGAGTGCGACGCCTTGCTCCAGCAGGAAGTCGGCATTGCGCTCTTCTTGGCCGGGGATGGGCGAGTTGACGATCATCGGCAACTGCATGGCCAGGCATTCGGAGGTGGTCAGGCCGCCCGGCTTGGTGATGACCAGATCGGCGCAGGCCATCAGGCGCTCCACTTGGTGCGTGAAGCCCTGCGGGAAGAGGCGCCCGGGATGGCGTTGCGCAACGCGCTGCAGCGCTTCCAGCATCGTCTGGTTCTTGCCCGCCAGCGCAATGAGCTGGAAGTCGCCGTCCATTGCCAGCAGCCGTTCGGCCAAGGTGTCGAGGCCACCCAGGCCAGCACCACCGGACATCATCAGGAAGGTCTTGCGCTTCGGGTCGATACCGAACTCCGCTGCACACGCAGCGCGGTCGAGTGGCTTGCCGAACGCCGGCATCACGGGAATGCCGCTCACGTGCACGGCATCGGCTGCCAGCCCGCGCTCGCGCATGCGCCACGCAATCTCTTCATTGGCCGCGAAGTAACCACGCATGTTCGGCACGATCCACATGCTGTGCAGGTCGAAATCGGTCACCTGCACCCAGACCGGTACGTCCAGGCGTTCTTTGCGCAGCTCGCGCGAGAGCAGCTCTGCCGGCAGGAAGTGCGTGCAGATGATGGCGTCGGGGCGCTGCCGCTTGATCTCGGCCAGCAGCGGGCGGCTGTTCAGCCGTTCGACCGCGCGGCGGATCTTCTGGGAGAACGCGCTGGGCGCTGTCTCATCGGTCTTCTGGTACAGGTAGCCCCACAGCGCCGGCTGGTTGCTGACCAGCTTGATGTAGAAGTCGGTGTAGAGCTTGCGAAAGCCGGCCGAAACAAAGTCCATCACATCGAGGTGCGTGGCGTCGATGCCCGCGGGGTGCACATCGGCGAAGGCGCGAATGGCTTCAGCGGCGCGCATGTGGCCGGCGCCGGCACTGACACTCAGGAGCAGAATCTTCTTCATGGTTGGCGTAGGAGTTCCGGCGTCATCGGGTTGCCGGGTGGCGTATTCTCCACCAACCGTGCCGCCTGTGGAATGCACCATCCGGTCAGGCAGCGGGCACGCGCGTCAGCGCGGCGCGATGGGCGGCAGGTCGATCGAGGTGCCGTCTGTGCAGCCCAGGAATTGCCACTGGCTCGGTTTGAACCGTGCGTCGGGTCTGTCCGGTTCCGGCTTGGCGAATTCGGCATTGATGTCGTACTCGATCGAGGGCGCATTGAAGTGGGCCACCTGCCCGCGCTTGCAGGTAACAGACTCGGGTTGGCCCTCGTGGGTCAGCTTGCCTTTCGTGTCGTAGTCGAACCGCGGGCCGATGGCCTGGTCCTTGGCCAGCACGAGCGCCATGTCCAGCGTCGACACGTCCATCGATTCGACATCGACCCCAGCCACCCGGACCGGATGGGGAAAGCGAACGGCGCGCAGGCCGCGCAGCGACAGGGGCATGTCTTTCTTGCCGTTGTCGAACACGTCGTAGCGGTGGATCCGGCTGCCGGCAGGGATCACCAGCTCGCCGTACTGGAAGTCTCGATCGAGGGTGAAGTCTTCCCGCGCAGCCTTGTTGACTTGTTCTTCGTTGATCTCGCGATCAATGCGGGCGGATACGTAGAACAGGTACCCGCTCCACAGATCCGCCACGGCAAGGAAGATCGCTAGCGCCCACATCCATCTTCGCGCTTTCCGAGAAAGCGGAGGCCGCTTCTTGTACGCCCTTGCCATGACGATGCCGACCATCGGGATTGTCCCCAATACACCTACGAGCGGCACGATGAAGAGCACCACGAAGCCCAGCAGGGAGAGGACGGGCGCAAAGATCATGGAGGGCGGCGCAGCGTGCCCGCGCCGTGCGTGGAGGGCAAGAGGGCGCCCTTAGAACGCCGGCAGATATTCCGGCGGATGCGAACGCAGTTGTTCGCGTGCTTCGCGGAATTCGGGGAAGATCGATTCCACCGTGTCCCAGAAGCGCGGGCTGTGGTTCATTTCCTTGAGGTGCGCCAGCTCATGCGCGACCACGTAGTCGATCAGGCTCATCGGGAAATGCACGAGGCGCCAGTTCAAACGGATCTTGCCGTCGGCCGTGCAACTGCCCCAGCGCGTGGCCGCCGATGACAGCGCATACGCGCTATGCCGCACGCCCAGGCGCTCGGCATACACATCGAGCCGCTCACCAAACAGCCGGCGCGCCTGCGTTTGCAGCCAGCCTTGCACGCGATCCTTGATCTGCTGCTCGGTGGCCGCGGGCGGCAAGCCAAGATGCAGCATGCACGCATCGGCATCGAACATCAGCGCGCCGATGGGCGATTCCAGCTTGAGCGTGATCGACTTGCCAAGGAAGGGCAGCGACGCGCCATCCTGCCACTCCATCGGCGGCAGCACGCGGCGCGCGGCGCTGGTGCGCCATTCCGCCAGCTTGGCGAAGATCCACTTCTGCTTTTCGGAGATGGCGTGTTCGATCTCCCCCAGCGTGACCCAGCGCGGCGCCGTGATCGACAACCCCCGGTCATCGATGACAAAGCCAATGGTGCGCCGCGACGAGCGCTTGAGGTTGTACACCAGTGCACGCTCGCCCAGTGTCAGGCGGCGCTGATTGGGGCCAAGCGGTACGGTGGTGGGATCGACTGCCGGTGGGGCGAGGAGGGTGGCGTCCGGTTGCGAGTGCGAGTGCGGGGGCGACGGGGCTTCAGGCGCGAGCAGTGGCAGCTCAAGCTGCACGCTGTCGGCGGTGGTGGGCGAAGTCGGTGGTCGCAGCAGTTTCATGCACGCTCGCGGTAGCTGTCGGCGTCGATTCTACGCATTTCTGTTTCGATCCACGCTTCGACTTCGCGGTTGAGTTCGTCGCTGGTCTTGCCGGCGGTCGAGATGGCCGGACCGACCGACAGCGTGATCAGACCCGGATGCTTCAAGAACGAATTGCGCGGCCACACGCGCCCGGAGTTGTGGGCGATGGGGATGACCCATGCGCCGGTATCGACGGCAAAGCGCGCACCGCCGCTCTTGTAACGCGGCTTCGGATCGCCCGAGCGGGTGCGCGTGCCTTCCGGGAACATGATGACCCACGCGCCGTCGGCCAGGCGTTCCTTGCCCTGGCGCGCCACCGAGGCGAACGCGTTGGCACCGTCCTTGCGGTTGATGTGCACCATCTTCAGCAAGCCCAGCGTCCAGCCGAAGAACGGCACGAACAACAGCTCGCGCTTGAACACGAAGCACAACGGGCGCGGCATGGTCGCAACATACGCCATGGTCTCCCAGGCCGACTGATGCTTGGAGAGCAGGACCACCTGCTTGTTGGTGGCGACCGCCTCTTCAATATGTTCCCAGCCCTCGTACTTCCAGCGGATGCCGACCAGGAAGCGCGCCGCCCAGATCACGGACTTGGTCCAGCCCGTCACCATCCAGAAACGGCGATGTGGGTTCAGGATCGGAAACACGATGAAGCAGGCCACCGCATAAATCGGGGTCCAGACGACCAGGAAAATCAGGAGCAGCAGCGAACGGATGAAGGTCATGGATGGCAATTCAAGGGGCACGCGAGGGCGTGCCCTGGGGGGCAGGCGACAGCAATGCACGCGCAAACGCGCGCAGGTCTGTGTGGATTTGGGTGCCAGGAGGCAGGTTGCCGGCGTCGCGTGTCTTGATGCCCTTGCCGGTCAGCACGAGGTGCGGCACGGCGCCAACTTCCACGCCAGCCTGCAGGTCGCGCAGCGAATCGCCGACCACCGGCACGCCCGTCAGATCCCGGTCAAAGCGGCGTGCGATCTCGCGGAACATGCCGGCTTTGGGCTTGCGGCATTCGCAGGCGTCCGCGGCGGTGTGCGGGCAGAAGAAGACGGCATCGACGCGGCCGCCAAATGCGGACAACGCCTTGTACATCTTCTCGTGCATGGCGTTGAGCGCGGCCGCTTCAAACAGTCCGCGGCCAATGCCTGACTGGTTGGTCGCGACCACCACTTCGTAGCCTGCCTGGTTCAGCTCGGCAATCGCCTCCAGGCTGCCGGCGATGGGGATCCACTCGTCGGGCGACTTGATGAACTGGTCGCTGTCGAGGTTGATCACGCCATCACGATCGAGGATCACCAGCTTGGGGATGTGGGGCATGTCAGGCTCCGGGCTTTGCGCGGGCGGTCAATCAGGCAGCCAGCTTGGAGATGTCCGCCACGCGGTTCATCAGGCCATGCAGCTCGCCCAAGAGCGCCAAGCGGTTGTCGCGCAGCGCGGTGTCGTCGGCCATCACCATCACGCCATCGAAGAAGGTGTCGACCGCTTCGCGCAGGCCGGCCAGCGTCTTCAGGGCGGTGGTGAAGTCGCCGCGCGCGAAGGCATCGTGCACCTGCGGCTCGGACGCGGCCACGGCCTGGTGCAGCGCGCGCTCGGCATCTTCCTTGAGCAGTTGCGGCTGCACCGCGCCGATGGCCACATCCGTTTTCTTCAGGATGTTGGTGATGCGCTTGTTGGCGGCGGCCAGCGCTTCGGCTTGCGGCAGGGCGGCAAACGCACGTACGGCTTCGAGGCGCGCGACGATGTCGTCCAGACGCTGCGGGCGCTGGCTGACCACGGCTTCCACCTCGTTGGTGCTGTAGCCCTTGTCCTTCAGGTAGCCGCGCAGGCGGTCGTACAGGAAATCGGTGATGGCGGCCAGGTCCGGTTTGACGGCAGCGATGCCGTCGAAACTGGCGGCGGCAATCTTCAGCGCATCGTCGATCGTGAGCACGAGCGGCTTCTCGATCAGCATGCGCAGGATGCCCAGCGCGTGGCGGCGCAGCGCGAACGGGTCTTTCTCGCCCGTGGGCTGCAGGCCGATGCCCCAGATGCCGACCAGCGTTTCCAGCTTGTCGGCCAGCGCCACCACGGTGCCGGTGGCGGTGCTGGGCAGCGCGTCGCCGGCAAAGCGCGGCTGGTAGTGCTCGGAGCAGGCCAGCGCCACATCATCGGGTTCACCATCGTGGCGGGCGTAGTACGTGCCCATCGTGCCTTGCAGCTCGGGGAACTCGCCCACCATGTCGGTCAGCAAGTCGGCCTTGGCGAGCAGCGCGCCGCGCGAGGCGTGTGCGACATCCGCGCCGAGCTTCTCGGCCAGTTGGCCAGCAATGGCCTGCAGGCGCGATACGCGCTCCAGCTGCGTGCCGATCTTGTTGTGATAGACCACGCGCGAGAGCAGCGGCACGCGATCGGCCAGCGGCTTCTTCTTGTCTTGCTCGAAGAAGAAGCGGGCGTCCGCCAGGCGCGGGCGCACCACGCGCTCGTTGCCTTGAATGATGGCTTCCGGCGTGCCGGTGGCAATGTTCGAGACGATCAGGAAGCGGTTGCGCAGATGGCCCTGTGCATCGGTCAGCGCAAAGTACTTCTGGTTGGTCTGCATGGTCAGGATCAGGCACTCCTGCGGCACGGCGAGGAACGCTTCCTCGAAGTGGCAGGGGTAGACCACGGGCCATTCGACCAGCGCGTTCACTTCATCCAGCAGCGCTTCGGGCATGACGACTGTATCGGCGCCGGCCGTCTTGAGCAGTTCAGCGCGGATGGCTTCCTTGCGCTTGGCGTAGCTAGCGATGACCTTGCCTTGGGCTTCCAGCGTGCTGGCGTACGACGTGGCATCGGTGATGACGATTTCGCCCGCCGACAGGAAGCGGTGGCCCAGCGTCACATTGCCCGATTGCAGGCCCAGTGCGCTGACGGGGATGACTTCGCTATCGAGCAGCGCGATCAGCTTGTGCGCTGGGCGCACGAACTGCACGCTCTCCATATCCTGACCGTTCGGGCGCTGGTACGTCATCACCTTCGGGATCGGCAGGTTGGCGATGGTCTGCGACAGTGCGGTCTGCAGGCCCTCGGCCAACACGGCACCGCGGGCGGTGTAGCGGTAGAAGAGCGATTCCGCCTTGCCGTCCGGTGCGCGTTCGAGCGACTCGGGCGCGATGGTTTCCACGCCCACCGTCTTGGCCAGTGCAGCCAGCTTCTTGACCAGAGGTGCGGCCGGTTTGCCTTCAGCGTCAAAGGCGACGGTCACGGGCAGCACCTTCTCGCGCAACTCACGATCGGGCGCGGCACGGCGCACGCCGGTGATCGATGCAGCCAGGCGGCGCGGCGTGGCAAAGCCTTCCACGGTAGCGCCTTCTTCGAGCAGGCCTTGCGCCGACAGACCGTCAAACAGGCCGCGCGCAAACGCCTCGCCCAGGCGGGCCAGCGCCTTGGGCGGCAGTTCTTCGGTCAGCAGTTCGATCAGGAGGGTGGACATAGCAGTTGAATCGGTGACGTCGTTGTTCTGCGCCGCTCGGATCTGAGTGCCGGAGCGGCGGTTACGTATTGCGGTTAGCAAGGCGATCCTGGCACGGGCTCCACGCCCGAGAGCAGCCACACGCCGTTCTGCTGCTGGAACTGCAACTGCGTGCCGGCGCATTGGCCCGGAGGCGGCGGCGGTGCGATCGGTGCGGGGTTCGTGCCGGGCGGGGCGGCATCACGGCGCAGGAAGCGCGCGGACAGCGTGCCGCGGCGCTCGTCATAGCGCACCTCTTGCAGCGTGCCGGACACGTTGAATTCCAACCGGCTCGGCAGTTGCGCCGACGAGCGGAACACGCGCGCACGGCGCTGTGCCTTGGCCCCGGAGCCTTGCCACTCGACCCAGGTGAGCGGGAAGCGCAGGGCGGTGGCGTACGTGCGCAGCGGCACGCGGTGCCAGCCGAGGTCACGCGCGCCGGACAGGTCACAGGCCATCGTGCGTACCAGGCTCGTCCATTGGTCGAGCGCGGGCGGCGCCGGTGTCCATGCCGCGCCCAGCGCTTGCTGCAGCGGCTTGGAGTCGGCCACGCAGATCTGCGTCAGGTTGTTCGGCACAACGAAGATCTTTTCCGTCGATGCGGGCTTGGACGTGCGATGCCGCGCCGCTTGCGCAACGCTTGCCGGCAGCGCCAGTGCGGCAATCGACGCCGCTGTCAGCAAGACCAGCCCACGTCGCGCGGTTTGGACCCGCGTGGCCGTCATGCAGCCTCCGTGGCCGCAGCAGCGGTGCCGCACATCGGGAAGCCCAGGCGCTCGCGCGAGTCGTAGTAGGCCTGCGCGACCAGGCGCGACAGGTTGCGGATGCGGCCGATGTAGGCCGCGCGCTCCGTCACCGAAATGGCGCCGCGCGCGTCGAGCAGGTTGAAGGTGTGGCCGGCCTTGAGCACTTGCTCGTAGGCGGGCAGCGCCAGTTGCACGACCGGCGCGCCTTCGTCTGCTGCGCCGGCATCACCCTCCGCGCGTACGCCCATCAGGCGCTTGGCTTCGGCTTCGTGCTCGGCAAAGCGGCGGAACAGCACCGTGGTGTCGGCCTGCTCGAAGTTGTAGGTCGATTGCTCGACTTCGTTCTGGTGGTAGACGTCACCGTAGGTCAGGCGGCGCTTCACGGGGCCATTCGGGCCCGGCTCTTCCCACTCGGTCCAGACCAGGTCGTAGATGTTCTCGACCTTCTGGATGTACATCGCCAGGCGTTCGATACCGTAGGTGATTTCACCGGTCACCGGCTTGCAGTCCAGGCCGCCGACTTGCTGGAAGTACGTGAACTGCGTGACCTCCATGCCGTTGAGCCACACCTCCCAGCCCAGGCCCCAGGCGCCGAGCGTGGGGTTTTCCCAGTCGTCTTCCACAAAGCGGACGTCGTTCTGCTTGAGGTCCAGGCCCAGCGCTTCCAGCGAACCGAGGTACAGGTCGAGGATGTTCTCCGGCGCCGGCTTGAGCACCACCTGATATTGGTAGTAGTGCTGCAGGCGGTTGGGGTTCTCGCCGTAGCGGCCGTCCTTGGGGCGGCGCGACGGTTGCACATAGGCGGCGCGCCACGGCTCGGGGCCGATCGCGCGCAGGAAGGTGTGCACGTGCGAGGTGCCTGCACCGACTTCAAGGTCGATCGGTTGCAGCAGGGCGCAGCCCTGGGCGTCCCAGTACGACTGCAGCTTCAGGATGAGTTGCTGGAAGGTAAGCATGGTGGTACCTGGTGGTCCGCCGCGGCCAGAACGTTCGGGGCGCAGCGTGACGGTGGAATGCTGCGGCGCTCGTGCACACACACGCAAGCGCATGGCTGCGTGATTACGTGCATGAGCGCCGTAAAACGTTGAATTTTAGCGTTTTTTGTCAGCCGCCCCGGAAAGTGGCTCGAAAGCCCTCCGGATGGCGACCGATCAGTTCGTTACGGTGCGACGACGGCGTACCAGCGCGGCCAGCAGTACCAGTACGCCCACGCCCAGCGCAGGTGCGTTGCCGGCCCGCACAAACGGTGTCAGGCCTTGTGTGCCCTGCACCTCGGCTTGCAGCGTGCCGAGCGTGAAAACGGGCAGGCGCGCCTGCACGCTGCCGTCCGGGCGCACCACGGCGGTGGCGCCGGTATTGGTGGCACGCAGCATCGGCCGTCCGGTTTCCAGTGCGCGCATGCGCGAGATCTGCAGGTGCTGGTCCAGCGCAATCGTGTCGCCAAACCACGCCAGGTTGGTCACGTTGGCCAGCATGGTGGCGGGCTGGTTCGCGTGCCGCAGCGAGGCAGCGATCTCCTCGCCGAACAAATCCTCGTAACAGATATTGGGCGCGACGCGCTGGTCGGCCACCGTCATGGCGGGCTGCACCGGCAGGCCGCGCCGGAAATCGCCCAGCGGCATGTTCATCATGTTGACGAACCAGTGGAAACCGAAGGGGATGAACTCGCCGAAGGGCACCAGGTGGTGCTTGTTGTAGCGGTACACGCCCTGGATTTGCGGGCCCACGCCGAACACGCTGTTGGTGTAATCCACCGCCGAATCCTGGCTGGCCGCACCAAACAGCACGCTGGAGCCGGTGGTATCCACGTACGTGCGGATGGCCAGCGCGATCTCCTGCGGCATCTCCTGGATCATGATCGGGAAGGCCGTCTCAGGCGTGATCACCAGCTGCGCGGGCTGCTCGGTGACCATCTTGGTGTACAGCTCCAGCGAGCGCTCAATGCCGGTCTGCTGGAACTTCACGTCCTGCGGCACGTTGCCCTGCAGCAGGCGCACCGAGATCGGCTTGCCGACGGGCTGTGTCCAAGCGACGTTGTGTAGCGGCCAGCCGGCCACCAGCACAGCAGCGCCCGCGATGGCCGTCAGCCAATGCAGGCGGCGCTCGGCGGCCACGCATAGCAGGCCGGCCAGCGTGGCAGCGATCAGCACGATGCCGTACACGCCCACCAGGGGCGCGTAGCCGGCCAGCGGACCATCGGTGTGCGCATAGCCGCCGTTGATCCAGGGGAAGCCCGTCCACACCGTGCCGCGCAGCCATTCCACGACCGCCCACGCCGCGCCGAACACGAGGGCCGATGCTGTGCCCGACCAGCGCCCGCGTCGCGTCAGCCATTGCCACGCCCATACCGCCAGCGCCGGATGCAGTGCCAGGTAGCCGGCGAACAGCAGCACCGCCAGCCCGGCCATCCACGCCGGCATGTCGCCGTACACGTGCATGCTGATGTAGAGCCACCAGACGCCCGAGAGGAACCAGCCAAGCCCGAAGGCATAGCCGACCCAGGCGACGCACGCCAAGCGCGTTGCGCGTTGCACCAGGGCCGCGAGCCCCGTCAGTGACAGGATCTGCAGCCACCACCAGTGGTTGGGCGCGAACGACAGCGTATGCATGACGCCCAGCAGCACCGCCAGCGGCATGGCCGCCTTACGTTGTGAGATCGGCAGCCGCGCGAGCGGCCCGGCAGGTGGCACAAGCGGGGCGTCCTGCCGATGGGGGGGCGCCCCGGCAGGGGAGGAGAACTGAGCGGGCACGGGGGTCAGACGGGGTTGGAACCAGTTGCGTTGACCGAGGCATCACCGCCGGTCGGGGTGGTGAGGCGGCGCACCAGCAGCACTTGCACCTGCCGCGCATCGGCGCGCAGCACGTCGAACTGCAGCGTGCCCAGGACAATCTTCTCGCCCCGGTGCGGCACGCGGCCGAGGTGGTTGGACAGCAGCCCGCCGATGGTGTCGACGTCCTCATCCGAGAAGTGCGTGCCGAAGGCTTCGTTGAACTGCTCGATTTCGGTCAGGCCGCGCACGCGCATGTGGCCATCGGCGGTGGCGAGGATGTTGTCCTCTTCCTCTTCGATGTCGTATTCGTCTTCGATGTCGCCGACGATCTGCTCGAGCACGTCTTCAATGGTGATGAGGCCGGCCACGCCACCGTACTCGTCCACGACGATGGCAATGTGGTTGCGGTTGACGCGAAAGTCGCGCAGCAGCACGTTCAGGCGCTTGGATTCCGGAATGAACACGGCCGGGCGCAGCATGTCACGCACGTCGAAGTCTTCATCGGTATAGAAGCGCAGCAAATCCTTGGCCAGCAGGATGCCGATGATGTTGTCACGGCTGCCCTCGTAGACCGGGAAGCGCGAATGCGCCGCTTCCTGCACGTAAGGGATGAACTCAGACGGCGCGTCGGCGATGTTGATCGCGTCCATCTGGGCACGCGGGATCATGATGTCGCGCGCGCACAGGTCCGAGACCTGGAAGACACCTTCGATCATCGACAAAGAGTCGGCGTCGATCAGGTTGCGCGCATGCGCGTCTTGGAGGATTTCTAGAAGCTCGGCCCGCGATTCGGGCTCGGGCGAGATGAGGTCGGTCAGACGTTCCAGCAGCGATCGGGGTTTGTCGGCTGGCTTCGGACTGGGATACGGATCATTCATGGCGCGGTCGCGCGTCGTTAAACATCGGGCCAGCATACACCAAAAGGCTCGCCGTCCCGATGACGCAGGGGGCGGCTTGGTGGACACCTTCCAACACAGCGCGGGGTGGGCGACGAGCCTCCTGATGTGCGTTGAATTGCACTTCAGGAGGTCGGCCCGGGTGGCGCGGCATGGCGCCTGCCGAGGGGGGAACGGTCAGTCGCCGTTGGCCTTGCCGCCTTGCTGGTGACCGTCGCCACCGGTGTGCCCGCTATCCTCATCACTGCCTGTGCCCTGGTGGCCGTCGCCACCATGATCGTTGTTACCCTGGCCGCTATCGTCCTGGCTTTGGTGAGTGCCCTTGTCCTTGTGATTGCCGGTGTTGTGGCCGGAACGGGTGTGGTCGTCACCATTGCCATCGTGATGGCCATGGCTGTCGGGGTCGCCTTGGTGCACGTGATGGCTGCCGGAATCGCCGCCGTGGTCGTGGTTTCCGCCGCGATCGTCGCCACCGCCATGGTCATGGTTCCGGCCGTGGTTACCGTCGCCCCCGTGGTCGTGATCCCTGCCGTGGTTGCCATTGCCCCCGTGGTTGTGATCCCCGCCGTGGTTGCTATCGCCACCGTGGTCATGTTCGCCGCCGTGCGGGCCGTGGTGATTGCCATGGTCGTCGCCTCCGCCATGGTCGTGGTCACCATCGCCGCCGCGGTCGTGATCGCCGCCATGGTTGCCACCATGGTGGCCGTCATGGTCGTGATCATGATCGTGGTGATGCCCACCATGGTCACCGCCATGGCAGCTTCCGCAGGGGGATGGGACCGGGGCGGGGCTTGGGGTCGGTGCTGGCGTCGGAGTCGGTGTCGGAGTCGGTGTCGGTGTCGGTGTCGGTGTCGGACTCGGGCTCGGGCTCGGGCTCGGGCTAGGGCTCGGGCTAGGCGACTTGCCTGGTGCCGGAGCCGGGGCTGGCGCGTTGTTGTTCGTGGACGGCGGCGCAGTCACGTTGCTGGACACTGGCGCGGGGGCGGGTGTCGTGACAGGGTCCGGCGTGTTGCCGTGATACCGGCCGAGCGTGGTGGCGCCGGCGTAGGCCGTCCAGCGTCCGGCGATTTCCATATCGGCGCCGGCCAGCCAGTGGTCGCCGGTGGCGCCAACGCCCACCAGGGCCTTGCTGCTCTCGAAGTCGTAGCCGCCGCCGATGAGCGCTTGCACGCTGGTGCTGCCGACCACCGCCTGCACGCGCGGCCGGATGGTGCCCTGCGCGATCATGAAGTTCACTTCCGCGCCGACGACGTTGTTGCTGCCCGAGACATTGACGGTGCGGCAACCAATCTGCGCACCCGGATGCCATGCACCGTCGAACACGATGACGATGCCTGCGTAGCAGGATTGCTTGTGGTCTGCGTGTGCGATGCGTGGTGTGACCACGAGCGCAGTGCCGACACCCACGCTGACCAGCAGCGTGGCCCATGGAATGCTGTCCATGAAACGTTGACGCATGATGACCTCCCCGGGGGGCCGAGCCCGTCTGTGCGCGGGTTGGCCCATGACGCCTTGCGTGGCGACGTGTATCGAGCGCGCTTGGGTGGCGGCTTATGTGTCGAGGATAGGGATTGCCATGGCAAAGCCCATGCACCGTACGGAGAGCAGTGCCTGTACCAGATGGCCGACGGCTGAAGGGGAGCGTATGAGCGATTCGGCGGGCGCGCGCCTGCATCGAATGGCGGAGGGGATGCCGCAAACCCTTGTCAGGACTGGATCTGCGGAAAACCCACTTGATTCAGTGTTGAAACGCGATGTTGCGTTTCTGTAGCAGGAAACAAAAACGCCGGCATGTGGCCGGCGTCTGATAACGATGCGGGAGGTGCGTCAGCGGCTTGCGTACGGATCCGCAAAACCCAGATCGCCGAGGATCTCGGTTTCGATGCCTTCCATCTCTTTGGCATCGGCCGGGTCTTCGTGGTCGTAACCCTGCGCGTGCAGTGCGCCGTGCACGATCAGGTGCGCGTAGTGCGCAACCAGCGGTTTGCCTTGTTCCTTGGCTTCCTTCTCCACCACCGGGCAGCACAGCACGATGTCGGCGGCCACCGGGTCTTCGTCGCTTTCTGCGTACGAGAACGTCAGCACGTTGGTGGCGTAGTCCTTCTCGCGGTACGTACGGTTGAGCGTGCGGCCTTCTTCTTCGCCCACAAAGCGCACGGTGAGCTGTGCATCGGCAAACAGCGCGGGGGCGATCCACGCTTCGATGTCCTTCTCTTTCGGCAGCGCCTTGCGGGCAGCGGCCTTCAGCTCATCGCCGTGCTGCACGGTGAGGTCGAGCGTGAGCATTTCTGCGTCGTCGAAGGCTTCGCCGCCGTGGTTCCAGAACGTGTCGTCGAGGTCTTCAGTGCGCTCGGTCTGTACCGGCTCAGCCTCGATGCGCAGCGTGACGCTGTCGTGGTGCTCCGGGCGCAGCGACAGCATGGCATTCGTGTTGGTGTCCGAATGCTCGGCAACCAGGGTGATGGCGCCATCGGCGGTATCGGGCACGCTGATGATCAGGCTGCGGCCATCCGCAAAGGCGATGCGCAGGGCGCTGGCATCCACCGTCTTCGGCTTGCCCTTGGCATCGAATACATCGACGCGCGGGCCGAACGACTCAGCGGCCGCAGGTTGGGTCTTCTTGGTTTTTGTTTTGGTGTCGGTCTTTGCTTTAGCCACGTTCAGGCGTCCTTATGCTGGGCATGGAATTCGTCGTAAGCCTCGACGATGCGGGCCACCAGTGGGTGCCGCACCACGTCGATGCTGGAAAAGCGCGTCATCGACACGCCGCGCACGTCACGCAGCACGTGCTGCGCTTCGATCAGGCCGCTCTTCTGGCCGCGCGGCAGGTCGATCTGCGTCGTGTCGCCGGTAATCACCGCCTTGGAGCCGAAACCGATCCGCGTGAGGAACATCTTCATCTGTTCCGGCGTGGTGTTCTGGGCTTCGTCCAGGATGATGAAGGCGTGGTTGAGCGTGCGCCCGCGCATGTACGCCAGCGGCGCAATCTCGATCATCTGGCGCTCGAACATCTTCTGCGTCTTGTCGAAGCCGAGCAGGTCGTACAGCGCGTCGTACAGCGGACGCAGGTACGGGTCCACCTTCTGTGCGAGATCACCGGGCAGGAAGCCCAGGCGCTCGCCGGCTTCCACGGCCGGGCGCGTCAGCACGATGCGCTTGACGGCATCGCGCTCGAGCGCATCCACCGCGCAGGCCACCGCCAGATACGTCTTGCCCGTACCGGCCGGGCCGATGCCGAACGACAGGTCGTGCGAGAGGATGCTGCGCAAGTACTCGCGCTGCATCGGCGTGCGACCATGCAGATCGGTGCGCCGCGTGTGGAGCACCGGCGACAGGTCGTTGCCATCGGGCACGTCGGTACTCGATTCCGGCAGGTAGGCGCCGTGTGCGGCCACCTGGCGGGTCTCCACCAGGCCGAGCTGGATGTCGTCCACCGACAGCGGTTCGCGCGCGGCGTTGTAGAACGATTCCAGCGCATTGGCCGCGCCGCGCGCATTGGCGCCACGCACGGTGAACTTGGCGCCGCGCCGGCTGATGGTCACGTCCAGCGCCTGCTCGATCTGGCGCAGGTTTTCATCCAGCGGCCCGCACAGATTCTGCAGGCGTGCGTTGTCGTTCTTGGGCGCGGTAAATTCAGCGGTGGTCGGTTTCATCCAATCCGTCTGTGTTGATGATCAGTGGGTCACGCGGTTGTCATCGGCGACAACCTCACCGCGCAGCGAATGCGGGAAGGCGTGCACGATGCGCACGTCGAGCATCTGGCCGATCAGCTGGTCGCGGCGCGCCTGCGGTAGATCGGGCAGGGCGAAGTTGACGACGCGGTTGTTCTCGGTGCGGCCGTGCAGCTCGGTCGGGTCTTTGCGCGACGGGCCTTCCACGAGGATGCGCTGCGTGCTGCCGACCATGCTTTGGCTGATGCGCGCGACGTTCTCTTCGATGGTCGCCTGCAAATGTTTCAGGCGTTCGAGCTTGACGGCCTGCGGCGTATCGTCGGGCAGGTTGGCCGCCGGCGTGCCGGGGCGCGGGCTGTAGATGAAGCTGAAGGACGTGTCGTAGCCGATCTCGTGAATCAGGTCCATCGTCTTGGCGAAGTCGGCATCGGTCTCGCCGGGGAAGCCGACGATGAAGTCGGTGGCGATCGAGATGTTCGGCCGGATCGCGCGCAGCTTGCGGATGCTGCTCTTGTATTCGAGCACCGTGTAGCCGCGCTTCATCGCCATCAGGATGCGGTCGGAGCCGTGCTGCACGGGCAGGTGCAGGTGATCGACGAGCTTCGGGTTGGTGGCGTACGCCTCGATCAGGCGCGAGGTGAATTCCTTCGGGTGGCTGGTCGTGTAGCGGATGCGCTCGATGCCCGGGATTTCGGCCACGTATTCCAGCAGCAGGGCGAAGTCCGCACGCTCGCTGGTGTCGCCCATCTTGCCGATGTACGCGTTGACGTTCTGGCCCAGCAGCGTGACTTCGCGCACGCCTTGCTCAGCCAGGCCGGCCACTTCGGCCAGCACGTCATCGAACGGGCGCGAGACTTCCTCGCCGCGCGTGTACGGCACCACGCAGTAGCTGCAGTACTTCGAGCAGCCTTCCATGATTGACACGAAGGCGGTCGAGCCTTCCACGCGCGCGGGCGGCAGGTGGTCGAACTTCTCGATCTCGGGGAAGGACACGTCGACCTGCGAGCGGCCGGTGCGGCGGCGTGCGGCGATCAGCTCCGGCAGTCGGTGCAGCGTCTGCGGGCCGAAGACGACATCCACGTACGGCGCGCGCGCCACGATGGAAGCACCTTCCTGGCTCGCTACGCAGCCGCCCACGCCAACGACGAGGTCCGGCTTGAGCGCCTTGAGCGCCTTCACGCGGCCAAGCTCGGAAAACACCTTCTCCTGCGCCTTCTCGCGCACGGAGCACGTGTTGAAGAGGATCACGTCCGCATCTTCGGGCGTGTCGGTGGGGACGAGGCCTTCAGCCGCGTTGAGCACGTCGGACATCTTGTCCGAGTCGTACTCGTTCATCTGGCAGCCGTAGGTTTTGATGAAGACTTTTTTCATGTGCCGTTCACAGTGGTTGACCTGGGGGCACGTGCTTCGTGGGGCGTTCTGGCGGTTCGGCTATTGAGACTGCGCTTGCGCCTGTGCGGCGACTGCGGCCTTGTAGTCGTCATCGCTGACAACCCAGGCCGTCAGCAACTGCTGATACAGGTCGAGCTGATAGCGCACCTTGAACGTCTGGCCGACCACCGAGGCGGTTGGCAGCAGGCGACCGTCCAGCGACAGGATCCGCACGCCCGGGGCGAAGCGGATATCGGCCTTGGTGGTGCCGAAACCGAGCAGCAGGATGTTCACCAAGCCCGTGCTGCCGGTGGTCAGCGTGCCGGTATTGACCGAATTGACGGTCAACTGGGCAGCCGGAGCCACCGCCGGAATGTTGCGCAGGACTTGCGCATGGGCGGACAGCAGCGGCGCTGATGCCGCAACTGCGGCAAAGGCTAGGGCGAGGACTTGGCGTCGGGTGCGCATGGCGTCGTCAGGGGAAAGCCACCGCCGGGTGAGCGACCCGGCACACGAAACACGAGACAACCCGACATTGTAACGCTGGCCGGTGGGTTCCTATAGCGCTTCGGCAATCTTTGCGGCCAGTGCAACACCGCTCAGGAACGCGGCTTCCACGCGCGGGCCTTCGCACCAGTCGCCGCAGGCGCCCAGGCGGACGGCGGCGTCCCAATGGCAGGGCATGCCAGCGGATTGTTCGACCAGCGCATGCGGCCACAGATGGGCCGCCATGACGTCGGGCTCGGGCGTGCCGGGAAAGGCTTCGGCAAAGCGGGCGTGCAGGGCGTGCAGCGCCTGCTCGGGGGTGTCTGTGGCGTGTGCGGCCGACCAGCCCGGCGACGCATGCACCACCCAGGATTCATCGACCATCACCCGGCCCGGCTTCGTGTTGTCGCGGGCGGCCCAGGCGAGCATGTCATCGTCAATGCGGATGCCGTCATATGGCAGGTCCAGCGATTGCGTAAAGCCCATCATCAACGCCCAGCAGGGGGCGTAGCGTACCGGCGCAATGGATGCCTGTAGCGAGGCGGGTGCCGCGTTGCCAAACAGTGCTGGCAGCTCGGGCGCGGGCAGGGCCAGGGCGATGATGTCGGCGTGGGTGGTGTCGGCGCCGTCGCGCTCGATGGTCCAGCGGCGTCCTTCGTGCGCCACGCGCGTGACAGCGTGGCCGAAGCGGACATCCAGCGGCGTGGCCAGGCTGCGCACCAGCGCGCCCATGCCGGGCAGGCCGACATAGCGGGCCTCGTCGCGTGAATCTGCCTGCAGGGCGTCTGCCGTGCGGTGGCCCCAGCGCGCGGGCCACGGCATCACCGAGCCCTGCCGGCGGGCGGCATCCACCGCACGGCGGAAGGCTTCGCTGCGCACGTTGAATGACTGCGCACCGTGGTCAAAGGCGTAGGCCGGGGCGCCCTCGGGCAGCACCGTGGTGGCCAGCCGGCCGCCCACGCCGCCCGCGCGTTCATAGACGGTGGCAGCAATGCCTTCTGCGGCAAGCGTGTTGGCACAGGCAACACCGGCAATGCCGGCTCCGACGATGGCGATGGAAGGCTGGGTCATGGATGGCGTGGCGGGCTGGGCGGAACAGGAGATTGGTTCTGAAACCCCGCCATCATATCGGGTCATGTCGTTGTGAAAAACGGCAATGAAAAACGCCACCCGAAGGTGGCGTTTGCCGCAGCTCAACCGATTGGGGCAACTCGGCAGCTTAGAACTTGTAGCCAATCGCCAGCCCAAACACGAGCGGGTCGACCTTGATGTCGGTCTTGTTGACCGCCAGCACCTGGCCCTGCGCGCTGCGGATCGTGATGGTGGATGTGGTCTTCAGCGGCAGGTACGACACCGTGCCGATGGCGGTCCAGTTCTTGGCGAACTCATACGACACGCCCACGTTGCCCACCGGCGTCCAGGAGCTCGACGTTTCTGCCGTCACCTTGGCTGTGCCGCTCGGCACCTGGCCCATGCCCAGCTGCAGCACCTGGCCGAGGTTTTGCAGCGCGTTCACGAAGTTCGGGTTCAGCTTCAGGTTGGTGAAGAAGTTGTAGCTGACACCGGCGCCGACGAACGGACGGAACTTGCTTTCCTTCGTGCCGAAGTAGTACTGGGCGACGATGGCCGGGCTCCACTCACGCACGGTGGCGACCGGGTTGTTCTGCGGCAGCCCCAGGTTGATGAGTGTCAGCGGCCCGATGACCGGCACCGGTGCGATCACATTGCCGCTGCCGTACAGGTTGAACTTGGGTGGCACACCGCCCACGAACGTACCGGCGATGTTGTCATTAAAGAAGTGCGTGAACGTGAGCGACAGCGTGTTGGCGTTACTGACTCGCACGTCAGTTCCGGGCGACTGATACGTGCCCAGGCCCAGCGCGCCGGTGGTGGTGGTCAGTGGCGTGGCCGAATCCATCGGACGAATGTAGAACCACCCCAACGCCATGACGTTGCGGCCCCAGACGTAGTCGTCCATGAATTGTCCGAATCCGCCACCACTGGAGTTGCCCGCGCCGGTGCTGGCACTTGCAGCGACGTTGGCTTCTGCGGTGGATTGCGCGTGAGCAGCGGAGGCTGCAAAGGTGCTGACAGCAGCGCAGGCAAGGGCTGCAGCAAAGCGGCGGGCGGTGCGGTTCATGTGGTTGTCTCTCTGGATGGGATTGTTATTTCGCCTAAGTGTGGCGATTTGTGTTTCCGCAGCATAACGCAGCGATTTCTCTGTGTTCGTTGAAGCTTTCCTCTAGCTGGTACGCACGCCACAGGGGTTTCCCCTAGGCGTGTTTGATACCGGTCGCCCGAGCGGCGGAGCCTTGGTGCGCAACGTTCTACGGGTGGGGCTTCAAAACTTGTATTCCGGGTTCTTGGGGTTGAAGGTTTGGTCGTTCCAGGTCTTGCGCGTCACGCTCTCGATGACGATCTTTTCGAGCTGGTTGCCCGACTCATCCCAGGATTCTTCGACACGAACCCAGGGGTTCTTGAGGTCAAAAAACAGGCGCACGCGCTTGGCGTAGAACGCGGGCGGGCCGGCGGGGGCATCCCAGGTCAGGCGCAGCATGCGCTCGCCGCCTTCGGTCACCATCTTGGCCTCGTTGAACTTGCCGGTGCCACCGGCAGCCACGTGGGCGCGCCCATCGCGTTCCACCGTGTCGACGATGAACTGCAGCCCCAGTTCACGCGCCGTGTGGTTCGACTGCGATTTGGCCAGCGCCCCGTCCAGCGCGCTCCAGATGGCGGCAAAGCCAAGCAGGCCGCCGAGGTGGCCGTACATCTCGTCGCGGCGCACGGTCTCGTCGTAGATGATTTCCTGGCCGGCATGCGAGCCGCCCTTGAGCCAGCGGGCGTACACCTGGCGCGGCGCATTGCGGTAGCGGATCAGCATGAGGGATGGCTGGCTTTGCCACTGGTCTTTCACGCGCTCCTGCCGGCGCATGCGGTATTCGTACTCAGGCAGCTTGGCCACCTCGGCGCGCAGCCAGCGCAGCAGTGTTTCGGGCTTCATCGCCTGCGCCATGGCGAGGATGTCGTCGTCAGACCAGTCGGCAAAGGCGTTGGCCTGGACCTGGCCGGCAAGCCAGGTCGTCTGCCGGGCGATATCCATGGCGCCAAAGCTGCTGATGGCGGTGGACTGGGATGCAGCGGCTGCCGTGGCGGTAGGTACGGTGGGCGCGGAAGCCTCGGGCGTTTGAGCCCACGCGGCGCTCGTGCAGACCAGTGCCGTCGCCAGGGCAAGCGTGCGCAGTTGCATGCGGGTCTTCTCCATCGTTGCGATCGTCATGGGGGTCATTGCTGGGCCTCGGCGCGGGCGCGCTTGATGTCGGGGTCGGCGTCGCGCAGTTCGCGGCGCAGGATCTTGCCGACGGTCGACTTGGGCAGCTCCTCATCGCGGAACTCGACAATGCGCGGCATCTTGTAGCCGGTCAGGTGGGCGCGGCAGTGTTCGAGCAGTGCCGGCTCCGTCAGCGCACCAGTGCGCCGCACCACGATGACCTTCACGCGCTCGCCCGCCACCGGGTCGGGCACGCCGATAGCGGCCACCTCCAGTACTTCGGGGTGCAGCGCGATGGCGTCTTCGATCTCATTCGGGTACACGTTGAAGCCCGAGACCAGGATCATGTCCTTCTTGCGGTCGATCAGGCGGATGTAGCCGTTGGCGTCCATCACGCCGATGTCGCCGGTGGAGAACCAGCCGTCCGCGTCGATGGCTTTGGCGGTTTCATCGGGGCGTTGCCAGTAGCCGCGCATCACCTGCGGGCCGCGCACCTGCAATTCACCGGGTTCGCCCAGCGGCGCGATGCTGCCGTCGTCGGCCTTGAAGCGCACCTCGGTGGACGGCGCCGGCAGGCCGATGGTGCCGCTGAACTCGGTCACCTGCGGCGGGTTCATCGACACCACGGGCGAGCATTCCGTCAGCCCGTAGCCTTCAACGATGGTGTGACCCGTGACCTGCTTCCAGCGCTGCGCGATGGCGCGCTGCACCGCCATGCCGCCGCCGATGGTGATCTTCATGGCCGAGAAATCGCGCTTGGCAAATTCCGGGTCTTCCAGCAGCGAGTTGAACAGCGTGTTGACGCCGGCAATGCCCGAGAAGCACTCGTTGCGCAGGATGAACAGCACGCGCTTGGTGTCGCGTGGATTGGCAATCAGGATGTTGCGCCCGCCCATGGTCATGAACATCAGCAGGTTCACCGTGAGCGAGAAGATGTGATACAGCGGCAGCAGTGTGACGTTGGTCTCCGCATCGTCCGAGAGCATGCCCTTGGACCACACCTCCGCCTGCAGCAGGTTGGCGATGATGTTGCGGTGAGTGAGCATCGCGCCCTTGGCCACGCCCGTGGTGCCGCCGGTGTACTGCAGGAAGGCGATATCTTCCGGCGCCAGTGACACGGCTTGCGGCGCACGCGCACGCCCTGTGGCCAGCGCATCGCGCAACCAGATGGGGGACGGCAGCTTGTATGCCGGCACCTGTTTCTGCACGTTGCGCATCACGAAGTTCAGCGCGCGGCCCTTGAGGTTGAGTGCGCCGCCCATCAGGTCGCCAATGCCGGTGAGGACGATGTTGCGCACCTGGGTGCCGGGCAGCGCCTGTTCGAGCGTGCGTGCGAAGTTCTCCAGCACGACGATGGTTTGCGCGCCGGAATCGCGCAGCTGGTGTGCCAGCTCGGGCACCGTGTACAGCGGGTTCACGTTGACGACGATGGCGCCGGCCAGCAGCGTGCCGAACAGGCACACCGGGTACTGCAGGCTGTTGGGCAGCATGATGGCGACGCGGTCGCCCTTCTTCACGCCGCGCGACTGCAGCCACGCCGCAAAGTGCTTGGCCTGACGTTCGCATTGGTCGTACGTCATCTCGGTACCCACGCTCACGTAAGCGACGCGGGTGCGGTACTTCTCCACCGATTCGCGAAACACCTCGGCCAGCGAGTGGTAGCGATCGGGGTTGATCTCCGCAGGCACGCCTTCGGGGTACGACTTTAGCCAGATGCGGTCGGTCAGATTGTTGTGGTCAGCAACGGTGTTCATGGTGTCTCCGTCCATGAAACGCGGCATGGTTTTGTTATGTGCCGCGCGGGTTCTTGAGGTGGGCCGTTCCCGTTGGCCCATTGGTTCAGTGCGACATCGTTTCAGGGCGCTCCAGAATGGCGACCACGCCTTGTCCGCCGGCCGCGCAGATCGACACCAGCCCGCGCCCGCTGCCGCGCTGCGCCAGCATCTTGGCGAGCGTGGCGACGATGCGCCCGCCGGTGGCGGCAAACGGATGGCCCGTGCCCAGCGAGCTGCCGTTCACGTTGAGCTTGCTGCGGTCGATGCTGCCGAGTGGCGCGCTGCGGCCGAGCTTTTCGCGGCAGTACTCGGGCGACTCCCACGCGGCCAGCGTGCAGAGCACCTGGGCGGCAAATGCTTCGTGGATCTCGTAGTAGTCAAAGTCCTGCAGCGTGAGGCCCGCACGTTGCAGCATGCGCGAGACGGCATAGGCCGGCGCCATCAGCAGCCCTTCGTTCTGCTCGGGTGTGCCGCTGAAGAAATCGACCGCAGCGGTGTCAGCGCATGTCATGTAGGCGAGCACGGGCAGGTTGTGCGCGCGCGCCCAGTCCTCGCTGGCCAGCAGCACGCACGAGGCGCCATCGGTGAGGGGCGTGGAGTTGCCGGCGGTCATGGTGCCGCTGGCGCTGCGGTCGAACACCGGTTGCAGCTTGGCGAGCTGCTCGGCGGTGAGGTTGCTGCGCAGGTTGTTGTCGCGGTCCAGCCCGAGGTGGGCGGTCATCAGGTCGGTGAAGAAGCCGCGCTCGTAGGCGGCCGTCAGGTTGTGGTGGCTGCGCAGGGCCAGTGCATCCTGGTCTTCGCGGCGGATGCCCCAGCGCTTGGCCATCAGCTCGCAGTGCTCACCCATCGACAGGCCGGTGCGCGGCTCACTGTTGCGCGGCAGTAGCGGGCGCACGAACATCGACGGCCGCAGCCCCGCCAGTGCCTTGAGGCGTGCGCCGGTGGATTTGGCGCGATTGGCTTCCAGCAGGATCTTGCGCATCTTCTCGTTCAGGCCAACGGGCGCGTCGGACGTCGTATCCGTGCCGCCCGCAATCCCTACGTCGATTTGCCCCAGCGCGATCTTGTTGGCGACCAGGATGGCGGCTTCGAGCCCCGTGCCGCATGCCTGCTGCACGTCATACGCAGGCGTTTGCTTAGCGAGCGTGGTGGAGAGCACCGATTCGCGCGTCAGGTTGAAATCCCGCGAGAGCTTGATGACGGCGCCGGCCACCACTTCGTCCAGGCGCTGGCCGTGCAGGTTGAATCGGTCGACCAGGCCCTGCAGCGCGGCGGTCAGCATCTGCTGGTTCGATGCGGTGGCGTAGGCCGTGTTCGAGCGGGCGAACGGGATGCGGTTGCCCCCGAGGATGGCGACGCGACGTACCTGTGTGCTTGTACCTGCATTAGCGAGCATGGATTCAGTTTCCCGTGTTGTCTTGTTGTGCCTGCGGCAGCGTCAGCACGCCGCGCAGATAGGGTCTGTCGCCGGCAGTGTTGCGTACCTCGAAGGCGCCACCCGGCGCGGCATCTTCGGCTTGCCAGAGCGTGGCGGCGCCCGGCAGTTGCAGCGGCGTCTTGAATTCGGCCACCACTTCGCCCCGCGCAAGTGGCGCGGCCGGCAGCAACGCTGCCAGCGCGCGCGCCTTGGTCCACATGCCGTGGGCGATGGGGTGGGCGAAGCCAAACAATTTCGCGCCAAGGTTCGATACGTGGATCGGATTCCAGTCGCCTGAGACACGGGCGTAGCGGAGACCGGTGTCGGCGGGCGCATCCCAGTGGCCATCGGGCGACAGGTCCTGCGTGGCCGGCAAGGCGATCAGCGGCGCGCCCTGTGGAGACGGCACGCCCACGCGCAGGTAGGTCGAGAGCGATTCCCACACCACTGCACCGGCCCGAATGATGGCTGTCTCGATAGCGAACGCCTGTCCGCGCGCATGCTGGAACAGGCGGCGCGGGCGGACTTCCACACGCACGCGTTCACCGGCGGCGAGCGGCTGATGCTGGCGGATCGTGTTGCACAGGTGCACCAACCCGATCACGGGATACGGAAACGTCGATTCCGTCATCAGCATGAGTTGCAGCGGAAAGCCCAGCAGGTGCGGATACGTTATCGGCACGCCGTGTGCGGGCGAGAAGCCACAGACGGCGGCGTAGTGCGCGATGTGCTCCGCATCCAGCGGCACCTCCTGCCGCACCAGTGTGTGGCGCGGCAGCGGCCCGCCGCGCTTGCCCTTGCGTTGCGATAACAGCGCCCGCCACGCCAGCGCCCTGGCCGATGGCGGTGTGGTCACCAGCGTCTGCGTGGCAGCGAATGGCGTGACGATCGCGAGGGCGCGTGCGGCAACGGTGGGCGGCATGATCGTTCTACGCTCCGAGCAGGCTCTGGCCGCACACGCGCACCACGTTGCCCGTCACACCGTTGGATGCTGGGCAGGCAAACCACGCGATCGCCTCGGCCACGTCGACGGGTTGGCCGCCCTGGCTCATCGCATTCATGCGGCGGCCCGCCTCGCGAATGGCGAAGGGCACGGCCGCCGTCATCTGTGTTTCGATAAAGCCCGGTGCGACGGCATTGATGGTGATGCCGCGCTCGGCCAGCGGCGGCGCACTGGCTTGCACCAGCCCGATCACACCCGCCTTGGACGTCGCATAGTTGGTCTGCCCCAGGTTGCCCGCAATACCGCTGATGGACGACACGCACACGATGGCCCCGCCCGCATGCAGCGCGTTGGCAGCAAGCAGCGCATCGTTGATGCGCAACTGCGCGGTGAGGTTGATGTCGATCACGCTGCGCCACGCCGGTTCGGTCATGCGGGCGATGGTCTTGTCGCGCGTGATGCCGGCGTTGTGCACGAGGATGTCGATGCCGCCCAGCGCCGCCAACTGCTGTGCAAGCACGGCGGGTGTTTCCGGCGCGGCAATGTCATAGGCCAGCGCTTCACCGCCGATTTCCCGCGCCACGGCGTTCAACCCTTCCTGTGCGGCCGGCACATCCAGACACAGCACACGCGCACCGTCACGTGCCAGCACATGCGCAATTGCCGCGCCGATGCCACGCGAGGCCCCTGTCACCAGTGCGGTACGCCCGGCCAGCGGCTTCTGCCAATCCACGGAAACCGGCGCTGCGGCCCGCACGCGCACCACCTGCCCCGATACATATGCTGAGCGAGCCGACAGCAGAAACCGCAGCGTTGAAGCTGCCACGTTCTCGGCGCCCTCGGCCACGTAGACGAGCTGCGCCGTGCAGCCACGCCGGATCTCCTTGCCAAGCGAGCGCGTCATCCCCTCTAGCGCGCGCTGGGCGATGGCAGCCTGCGGCGTCTTGCAATCTTCAGGCGGGCGGCCAATGACCACCACGCGCCCGCAGCGGCCGACAGCACGCACGCCGTCGTGGAACACGTGATACAGCGCATCGAGGTCTTCCGTTGTCTGCATGCCGGTGGCATCGAAGACGATGCCGCCGACGCGGTCAAACGCATCGCCTTCCTTGCCGGTGGGTGCAACAAAGCGCCCGGTGATCTGCCCGTGCCGGTTAGCAGCGCCAAGCCATTCGGGGTCGCTTTCATGAAAGCGCGTGGGCACGCCGATTTCGGCAAACAGCGCGGCCAGCGTTTCGCGCATTGCACCGCCGGGTGCGGCACCCACGAGAAACGGGCCGATGAACTCCGGTTTCCCTTCCTGATACCGGCGCAGCGGCACCGGCTGCGGCAGGCCAAGGTTGGCCGACAGCCATTTTCCAAAACCGGAACCGACGAAATCGAGGTACTTGTCTTGCATCGTTGTTGTTGTCTTGTTCTATGTCACGCCGTCAGGCTGCGCGGCGTTCGGCAGTTTGCAAGGCGTCGAGCGCATCCTTGCGGCGCTGCAGATCGGCCAGCAGGTTGAAGTCGGGCGGGAAGTCGTCCACGGCGACGGCGTGTTCGCCGTAGCGCGCGTAGTCGCACAGTTGCTTGCGTTCGGCCTCGTCGATGAGGCCTTGTGCCACGGCCTGCGCGGTCCAGGCTTCGAAGTCGGGCAGGCTTTGCGGCACGGGCGGCAGCTTGCCTTCCCGGATGACGGGTTTCAAGCGCTGCTCGATGGCGTCCACCGCCGGTTGCAGGCGGAAGGCCCATTCACCGTAAGCGATCGGGTCGATGTCGGGCGTGGGGCAGTACGAATCGGCCAGCAGGCGGTCACGCGCAGCGCCCGGCGTTTGCATCAGTTCGGCCACTTGTGCGGCCAGTGCGTCAGACGGTTTTCGATACGGCGCACCGAACGGGAAGATCAATGCGCGCAGCAGTCCCGCCACGCCGCGGTTCGGGAAGTTCGCCAGCACGCCGTCGAGCGCGTCTTGCGCACGCACTAACGCGTCCTGTACAGACCAGTGCACCAGCGGCGCGTCTTCCGCCGGGCGGCCCTCGTCCTCAAAGCGCTTGAGCGCAGACGAAATTAGATACATCTGCGAGAGGATGTCGCCCAGGCGCCCGGTGATGCTTTCGCGGCGCTTGAGCGTGCCACCCAGCGTGAACATCGACACGTCGGAGAGCAGCGCCAGCGCGGTCGAGAAGCGGTTGACGGCCTGGTAGTAACGCTGCATCTCGGGCGCGGCATGGCTTGGCGCTGGTGCCACGCGACCGCCCGAGAGCGCATGCAGGAACGCACGCACGAAGTTGCCCGCAATGAACGCACCGTGCCCAAACAGCGCCGCATCGAATGCGCGCAGCGTCTCCGGTGAATCTGCGCCTTGTGCTGCCGTCATCTCGCGCAGCACATACGGATGGCAGCGGATCACGCCCTGCCCGAAGATGATCAGGCAGCGCGTCATGATGTTCGCGCCTTCCACCGTGATGGCGATGGGCACCTGCTGATACGCACGCGCCAGGAAGTTGTTCGGCCCCATGCAGATGCCCTTGCCGCCCACGATGTCCATCGCATCGTTGACCACATCGCGCGCACGTTCGGTGACGTGGTACTTGGCGATGGCGGAGATGACCGAGGGCTTCTCGCCCAGGTCTACCGCCAGCGCAGACAGGCGCCGCGCCGCATCCATCATGTACAGGTTGCCGCCCATGCGGCCGAGCGCTTCCTGAATGCCCTCGAACTTGCCGATGGGCGTGCGGAACTGGCGGCGCACGGCGGCATACGCGCCGGTACTGCGCACGGCAATCTTCGATAGCCCCACGTTGGACGACGGCAGCGAAATCGCGCGGCCTGCCGCCAGGCATTCCATCAGCATGCGCCAGCCACGGCCCACCTGTGCCTGCCCGCCGATCACCCAGTCGATCGGGATGAACACATCCTTGCCGGAGTTCGGGCCGTTCTGGAACACCGCGTTCAGCGGCCAGTGGCGGCGGCCGATGTTCACACCCGGATGCTTCGTCGGGATCAGCGCGCAGGTAATGCCGGGTTCTTTGTCGCTTCCCAGCAGCCCGTCCGGATCGATCGCGCGGAAGGCCAACCCCAGCACTGTCGCAATCGGCCCGAGCGTGATGTAGCGCTTGCTCCAGGTCACGCGAAAGCCCAGCATTTCGCGGCCCTCGTGCATGCCACGGCAGACCACGCCCACGTCGGGAATGGCCGCGGCATCGGAACCTGCATACGCGTTGGTCAGTGCAAAGCAGGGGATTTCTTCACCGCGTGCGAGGCGCGGCAGGTAGTGGTTCTTCTGCGCGTCGGTGCCGTAGTGCAGCAGCAGTTCCGCCGGGCCCAGCGAGTTGGGCACCATGACCGACACGGCCGCCGCGGAGCACCGCGTCGACAGCTTCATGATGACCTGCGAGTGCGCATAGGCCGAGAAGCCTTTGCCGCCGTATTCCTTCGGGATGATCATGCCCAGGAAGCCCGCCCGCTTGGCATACGCCCACGCTTCGGGCGACATGTCCTGCCAGATCTGCGTGGTCTCCCAGTCGTTGGCGAGGTCGCAGAGCTTCTCGGTTTCCACGTCGAGGAACGCTTGTTCTTCCGGCGACAGACGCGGTGGCGGTGACGAGAGCAGGCGCTTCCAGTCTGGGCGGCCGGAGAAAAGTTCGGCATCCCACCAGACGGTGCCGGCCTCGATGGCGTCGCGCTCGGTTGGCGACATCTCCGGCATGATTTTCCGGAACACCGCCAGCACACGGCGCGTGATCAGCGTGCGGCGCAGCGGCTTGAGTGCGAGCACCAGCGCAGGCAGTACGAAGACGATGGCAAGTAACGCGGTCATCACCGGGCCGACCAGGCCGAGCCATGCGCCCGCCGCCAGCCACACACCGGTTCCGACCAGCCAAGCGAGTGCCGATGCTTCCACCGTGGCGAGCCCGAGCGCGCCGATGCAAAGCAGGACGATCCAGATCGTCATAAGGGTCTCCGTTCGATGCGTTCATGCGCTGGGTATCCGGTGCGTCCGAATGCCCAGCCGAGTGTCCGGCGATTCCCGCGCCTGCGCGCGGGGCCTGTCTGTCGCGTTGGGTGTTGCGCTTGCGCGTGGGTCAGGCGCTGGGGCTGCGCCAGGGGCGCATCGGGTTGGCCGGGAAGATTGCGCGCGCGGCGTTGCTGCGGCGGATGGCCAGCGCACGGGTACGTGCCGTGGGTGAGGCGCTAGCATCCTCGTGCTCGTCACGGTCGTCACGGTCATCTAGGGCGCTGTCGTGCTCGTCCTCGTGCGCGTCGGCATCTTCGGCCGCACTGGCGCGTGCGCCGGGCGTGCGGCCGAACAGGTCACCGGCAAAAGGGGATGCGGTGGCGGGTGCCGTGGTGCGCTCGGGGGCGCGGCCATTGCCGTTGCCGCTCCCGTTGCCATGGCGGCTTGAGCCGCCATGACCATTGCCGCTGTCGCCGCCGTTGGGCGCATCGTCGGCCTGACCCACGGGTGTGGGGACCTGGGCTTCGGCCAGTTCGACCACCTGGTCGAGTGCGCCGGCCTCGCCGGGCAGCGGAGCGTTGAGCGTGGCCACCACCAGCGCTGTCAGGCGCGCCAGCAGCGACGCGTCGTTCATCGGCTTGCCCTGCGTGAACATCGGCAGCAGGTTGTTGAGGTCATCCCCGGCCAGCACGCCGGCGAGTGCTTTGAGCGAGAAGTGCAGGCGCCAGCCGAGCTCAGCGCGCGGCACATGCGGCAGCGCGCTCGAAAACGCTTCGAAGAAGCGACCGAACACCGGCGCGTAATGCCCGAGCAGATAGTTCTGCACGAACGGCGAGGTGTCGGAATACACGCGACCCATCAGACGCAGGAAGGCGGGGCCGCCAGTGTCGGGGTTGCGCGCCATCTGCAGCGCCGGCACGAACAGCGCGCCGAGCACGTGGTCGCAGGTGAGCTGCTCCTTGGTCCAGCGTTCTTCGCACGCGGTCAGCAGCGCCAGGCGGCGCGTGTTGAGTGGGTCCAGCCGGCGCCCAAGCACCGATTGCATCAACGCTTCCTTGCTGCCGAAGTGATAGTTGACCGCAGCCAGGTTGACCTTCGCGCGCGCAGTGATCTGCCGCAACGACATCGCCTCGTAGCCGAACTCGATGAACAGCAGTTCGGTGGCTTCCAGAATGCGGCCCTTGGTGTCTCCTGCTCCAGGACGTCCCATGTCTCCTACCTCGTTTTTTTAGGTCTGATATCGGCTCGATTGCTGCACTGCAGCGCTCTAACGCTCGATTCAAACATGTGTATGGGGTTGCCTGGGCATGTTAGGAACAGACGTTTGAAAACGCAAAGTTCCCAATTCGAGCGGGCACTCTAGACGAGGGGAGGTGGCCTGGAGAACGTATGAAACGCTTAGGCTGCAAGGTGAGTAGGCGCAAACATCCAAATTGCTAAAGGGATGTCTGCGCCGGGGTGGCTGGAGTCAGCCGGCTGGTTGATGGGGCGACTGCAGGCCGCTGAAGAATGCGGCAGCGTTTTGTGCAAGGGTGGCGAGGTGGTAGCCGCCTTCCTGGACGACCAGCGTTGGCAAGCCGAGCGCACCAACGGTTGCACCGAGGCGGCCAAAGCCCTCCGTCGACACATCCACCTGCGATTGCGGATCTTCGCGATAGATGTCGAAGCCGAGCGACAGCACCAGCGCATCCGGCTGGAAGCGTTCGACTGCGGCAAGCGCCTCGCCCAGCTTGTCGAAGAACACCGATTCCGGCGAGCGATGCGGCATCGGCAGGTTCACATTCAGGCCAACGCCGGCGCCTGCGCCGCGCTCGTCGTCAAAGCCGGCGACCACGGGGTAGAAGTTGGTCGGATCGCCGTGGATGGAGACGTACAGCACGTCGGCGCGGTCGTAGAAGATCTCCTGGATGCCCTGGCCGTGGTGCATGTCGGTATCGAGGATGGCGACACGCTTGTACTTGGCGCCGAATTGGCCAAGTAAGGCCTGTGCGGCCACGGCAGCGTTGTTGAGGTAGCAGAAGCCGCCGGCGGCTTCGCGGCGCGCGTGGTGGCCGGGCGGGCGGCACAGCGCGTAGGCCAGCCGCTCGCCGTTGAGGATGGCTTGCGCGCCGGCCGCAGCGCTCTGTGCCGACCAATAGGCCGATCGCCATGTGTTTGCGCCGACGGGGCAACTGCCGTCCGCCAGGTAACGCGCTGCCCGGGCCAGCACGCCGCGCAGCGCATTGGGCTCGCGCACGAAGATGTTGGACATGACCTCATCGCCCCAGTCTTCGGGCAGTCGGCGCCAGTCGGTGTGCGCGTCTTGCAGGAAGCGCAGATAGGGTTCGCCGTGCACAGCCGTGAGCGGGGCGAGGCCGTGGTCTTCGGGCTGCGCGATAGTGAAGCCCAGATCGCGCGCAGCATGCAGCAGGTTGCGCGCTCGCTCGGGCACCTCTTGCGGCGTGCGCATCTTGCCGCGCGAGTAGTAGCTCTGCGGATGGTGCAGCAGCTGTTCGGGATGGAAGAACGTCAGCATGGTGAAGCGGGTTGGGGGGAGATCGTTATGCGTTCACGGCATCGCCGGCGGGCGCGCGGCCACGCTGGCGCGCGTCAATGGCGGCGATGCAGACGAGCGACACGCCGGCGAGCAGCGTGTAGAACACCGCCAGCGGCCACCATTCACCATGGAAGCGCTGCGCGAGGATGGTGCCGACCAGCGGTGTGAGCCCGCCCGCCACTGCACCGCACACTTGGTACGACAGCGAGATCGCCGAGTACCGCACACGCGTCTCAAACACGCCCGACACGAAGCCCGCGATGACCGAGTAGAAGCTCGCCATGCACACCACGGCGATGGCGATCCCGAGAATCATCAGCGGCGCCTGACGCGTCTGCACGAGCAGGAACATCGGATACGGCGAGGCCATCGCCAGCAGCGCCATCAGCTTGAGGAAGCGCGCGCCGCCCAGCTTCTCGGCCAGCCACGCCGCCAGCGGCTGCGCCAGAAACTGGATAAACGCCACCGCAAACAGGCAATCGAGAATCAACGTCTTCGACAGCGACAGGTACTGCGTCGTGTACGCAATCATGAACGTGTTGGTGAAGTACACGCCCGCAATGCCGATCGTGTTGGCACCGATACAAAGCAATACCGGCACGCGCGCCGTCCGCCACACTTCGGCGATCGGCAGCTTGGCCGTCTTGCGCTGCGCCTGCACCTGCGCAAACTCCGGCGATTCATTGACACCCGAGCGAATCGCCGCGCCCACGACCAGCAGCACCGCACTTGCCAGGAAGGGCAGACGCCAGCCCCAGTCCATGAACACGTCTTTCTCCATCGACGTGACCAGGCGGAAGGCCAGCAGCGAGAGGATCAACCCCGCCGGGCTGCCGAGCTGCGCGAACGATGCGAAGAACGTGCGGCGGCCCCTGGGCGCGTGTTCGCCCGCCATCAACACCGCGCCGCCCCATTCCCCGCCGACCGCGATGCCCTGCACCACGCGCAGCAGCACCAGCAGCACGGGCGCGAGCGCACCGGCGGTGGCGTACGTCGGCAGCAGGCCGATGCCGATGGTCGCCAGGCCCATCATCGTGAGCGTGATCATCAGCGCCTTCTTGCGGCCGATGCGGTCACCCCAGTGGCCGAACACGATGCCGCCCAGCGGCCGCGCAAAGAAGCCCACGGCAAACGTACCGAACGATGCGAGCGTGCTGAGGAAGGGATCACCGCCCGGAAAGAACAACGGCCCGAAGACGAGCGCGGCAGCGGTGGCGTAGATGTAGAAGTCGTACCACTCGATCATGGTGCCGACAAAGGCGGCGGTGGCCGCGCGCGCAGGCTGACGCCCGCTCGAATGAGACGGTTGCATTGTGTAGCTCCTCACGAATATTTTTTCGCCCACTGCATCGAGGCAGCGGATGCGTGTTTATTGCCGGTTGACGGGTATTAGTCAAATTCTGAATACTTATTGTTTGTATAAATTGGACTCATATTCGCCGCCATGGACCCGTCTGCTCTCGATCCCGCCCTGGTCAGCGACCGGCTCGACTGGAACCTGCTGCGCACCTTCCTCACCATCGTCCACGAGCGCAGCATCAGCCGTGCGGCGGTGCGGTTGCACATCACGCAGCCGGCAGTGAGTTTGGCGCTGCGGCGCCTGGAAGATCAGCTCGGCCACACGCTTATCGAGCGGCGTGGCTCGCACTTCCGCCTCACGCGTGTCGGCGAGGACGTGCTGCGCATCGCCACCGATGTCTACGGCAACGTCGCGCGGCTGGGCTCAGAGCTTGGTGAGCCGCAGGACGATGTGAGCGGCGTGCTGCACTTGCTGACGGTCAGCCGCATCCAGTCGGGTGTGTATGACGAATGCCTGGCGGCGTTTCATCGGCATCACCCGCGCGTCGATCTGCAGGTGGAGGTGATGCGCAGCGCAGACATTCTCGATGCATTGGCGCAGAAGCGCGCCGGCATTGGCTTGAGCTTGTGTCGCACGCCGATCGACAAGCTGGAGCGGCAGTTGTTTTTGCGCCAGCGCTACGCGGTGTTTTGCGGACGGCACCACCGGTTGTTCGGGCGCACTGGTTTGTCGATCAGCGATCTGCTCGGCGAGAACTTTGTCTCGTTCATGAGCGACCAGTTGGGCGATGCGTTGTCGCCGCTGGCGGTGTTTCGGGATCAGCAGGGATTCACCGGACGTATCGTCGCCACGTCGCCGAGCCTGGATGAGATCAAGCGCTTGGTGTTTGCGGGATATGGGGTGGGGTGTCTGCCGGAGCACATCGTGGCGGATGATTTGGCGCAGCAGCGGCTGTGGCGCTTGCCGCCGGAGGAGGGCGTCGCCGATATTGATCTGTACCTGATGTGGCACAAGGAGCGGCGCCTGGCACCCGCCGAAGAGGCGTTCTTGGCACATTTCAGGCGGTATATGGCGCGGTATTCGCTGGCTGAGCGGCTGGGGGATGTGGTGAATGCGCCGTTGGCGGCGTTGCGGGCGCCGGCAGGGTAGCGGGTAAACCCAAGTCCGCCATCACATCCTGTTAAACTACCGCCCTTCTTGCAGTTCATGCAGTCCCCGGGGTCCAGTCGCCCCGTCATCTACCCAGGCTCTGTCCACGATTGGCGCACGAACGAATGCGCGGGACACGCCGGTTCAAGTCTCACCGTTTCCATGTCGTTTTCCGAACTCGGCTTGTCAGACAAGCTGGTACGCGCCGTGGCCGAACTCGGCTACACCGAACCTACCCCGATTCAACGCCAGGCCATCCCCGCAGTCCTTAAGGGCGGTGACCTGCTTGCCGGTGCACAGACCGGCACCGGCAAGACCGCCGGTTTCACGCTGCCGCTGCTGCATCGCCTCGCTGCCACGCAACCGAACAAGGTGCAGACGCCCAACGGCATGCGCTTCCCTGTTCGCGCGCTGGTGCTCACCCCCACGCGTGAACTTGCCGCGCAGGTGGAAGAGAGCGTGCGCGCGTACGGCAAATACCTGCCGCTGAAGTCGATGGTGATGTTCGGCGGCGTTGGCATCAACCCGCAGATCGATGCGCTCAAGCGCGGTGTCGATATCGTCGTGGCCACGCCGGGCCGTTTGCTGGACCACGTGGGCCAGCGCACCATCGATCTGTCGCACATCGAACTGCTGGTGCTGGATGAAGCTGACCGCATGCTCGACATGGGCTTCATCCACGACATCCGCAAGATCCTCAACATCCTGCCGCCCAAGCGCCAGAACCTGCTGTTCTCGGCCACGTTCTCGGATGACATCCGTGAATTGGCCGATCGCCTGCTCGACAAGCCGGCGCTGATCGAAGTCGCGCGCCGCAATACCACGGCCGAGACGGTCGAACAGCGCATCTACCCGGTGGACCGCGAGCGCAAGCGCGAGCTGCTGGCCAAGCTCGTACGCGACAACGACTGGCACCAGGTGCTGGTCTTCACGCGCACCAAGCACGGTGCGAACCGCCTGGCCGAACAGCTCACGCGCGACGGCATCTCGTCGCTGGCGATTCACGGCAACAAGAGCCAGTCGGCACGCACGCGCGCGCTGTCGGAGTTCAAGGCCAATACGCTGCGTGTGCTGGTGGCGACCGACATCGCCGCGCGCGGTATCGACATCGACCAATTGCCGCACGTCGTCAACTTCGACCTGCCGAACGTGCCGGAAGACTATGTGCACCGTATCGGCCGTACGGGCCGCGCGGGTGCGCAGGGCGAGGCAATCTCGCTGGTCTGCGTGGATGAGCACGGCCTGCTGCGCGACATCGAACGCCTGATCAAGCGCGAACTGCCGCGCACCGTGCTGGAAGGTTTCGAGCCGGACCCGAGCATCGCGCCGGAGCCGATTCCGAATGGGCGCAACTCGGCGGGCCGTGGCGGTAATGCGCGTGGCGGTCGCCCGGGCGGTGGTCGCAGCCAGCAACCGCGCCAAGCTGCGGGCGGCAACGCTGCACCGCGCGAGCCACGTGCTCCGCGTGAGCCCCGCGAACCACGTCGTGAGTCGAGCGGTAACGGTCAAGGCCAGAGCCAGAATCAAGGCCAAGGCCAGGGTCGCAATGGTGGCGGTAACCGCCAACGCCAGGCGCAAGACCAACGCGACGGTCAGGCTGCACCGAAGCCGCACAATGGGCGTCGGGGCAATGGTGCTGGCAACGGCGCCAGCAACGGCCAATCGCAAGCGCGCGGCCAACGCCAGGGCAATGGCCAAGGACAAGGTAACGGGCAGGGCGGTCAGCGTCGTTCGTCGAACACGCAAGCCGCACAACCGGCGCAGAAGGCTGCACAACCGGCCAAGCAACCGTTCAACGGTTTGTTTGCCAAAGCGGCAGCACTGCTCGGCGGCCGCAAAGCCTGACGTTCATGCACAGTAGCGACGACAGCGGCCAACCAGCATCTTCTGAAGCCCCGTACGACGGCCTGACGCCCGACAGCATCCTCGATGCGTTGGCGCAGGTTGGGCTGATGCCGGACGGCCGCATGTTCGCGCTCAACAGCTACGAGAACCGCGTCTACCAGGTCGGCGTGGAAGACAGCGCGCCGGTGGTGGCCAAGTTCTACCGTCCGGGCCGCTGGAACGACGCGCAGATCGTCGAGGAACACGCCTTCACGGCGGAACTCGCCGCTGCGGAAATTCCGGTGATCGCGCCGTTGGAGATCGACGGTCGCACGCTGCACGCGTTCGAGCGCTGGCACTTTGCGGTCTTCCCGCGCTGCGCCGGCCGCGTCCCCGCGATTGATCGCGACGACACGCTCGAATGGATGGGCCGTTTCCTCGGCCGCATCCACGCGGTGGGCGCGCAACGCACGTTCACCGCGCGGCCTGCGCTTGATATCGACACCTTCGGTGTGCAATCGCGCGACTGGCTGCTCGAACACGACTTCATCCCGCCCGACTTACTGCCCGCCTGGCGCAGCGTGGCCGACGCTGCGCTCGACGGCGTGCGCCGGTGCTATGACCGCGCAGGCGATGTGGCACTGCTGCGCCTGCATGGCGATTGCCACGCCTCCAACGTCCTCTGGATCGAAGAGGCCGACGCCAAGCAGGGTGACCCGCTGCGCTCGGCCGGCCCGCACTTCGTCGACTTTGACGACAGCCGCACCGGCCCCGCCGTGCAGGATCTGTGGATGCTGCTCTCGGGCGATCGCGCGTCGATGCAATCGCAGCTCGCCAGCCTGCTGGCCGGCTATGAAGACTTCTGCGAATTCGACACGCGTGAGTTGTATCTGGTGGAAGCGCTGCGCACGCTGCGCCTGCTGCACTACAGCGCGTGGTTGGCGCGTCGCTGGAATGATCCGGCGTTTCCGGCCGCGTTTCCGTGGTTCAACACGCAACGCTATTGGCAGGACCGGGTGCTGGAATTGCGCGAGCAGATCGCGCTGTTGGACGAACCGCCGCTCTGGTGAGGTTCACCCAAAGAAGGGTAAGGCTGCGCTGAAAAACGTAGCGAGCGGCCCGAGGTTGAACCGAGAAGCGCAGCCGTACATGGGTACGGCGAGCATCACAGGTTCAAGATCGGGCCGCGCAGTAGTTTTGCAGCGTGGCCTTACGCGAACTTGCCAGCCTGGAAGTCACGCACGGCCTGGAAGATTTCTTCCTGCGTGTTCATCACAAACGGGCCGTACTGCGCGATTGACTCGTTCAGTGGCTTGCCTGCCACCACCAGCACGCGTGCTTCAGCATCCCCCGCACGAATGACCACGCCGTCGCTGCCTTCCGTGTTGGCGAGGATGGCCATCTGCTTGTCATCCACGCGCTGCAGGCCGGCGTTGCCCGGTGCATCGACATCACCCACCAGCGCGCTGCCACGGAACACGTAGACGAACGCGTTGTGCCCCACCGGCAGCGGCTGTGCAAACGACGCACCCGCCGGCAGCGTGATGTCCAGATACAGCGGCTGCGTCGCTTCACGTGTCATCGCGCCTTGCACGCCTTGCGACTCACCGGCGATCACGCGCACGGCCACGCCGTCTTCCGTCGTGAACTCGGGAATCTCGTTCGACGGAATGTCGCGGTACCACGGCGTCGTCATCTTGTCGCGTGCGGGTAGGTTCAGCCAGAGCTGGAAGCCTTCCATCACGCCGTCTTCCTGTTCGGGCATCTCCGAGTGCACGACGCCGCTGCCGGCCGTCATCCACTGCACGCCGCCGTGTTGCAGCAGGCCTTCGTGGCCAGCGCTGTCGCGGTGGCGCATGCGGCCCGCGATCATGTACGTCACCGTTTCAAAGCCCCGGTGCGGGTGATCGGGAAAGCCGGCCAGGTAGTCGTTCGGGTCATCGCTGCGGAATGCGTCGAGCATCAGGAACGGATCGAGCCGGCGTTGCAGGTTGTTCGTCAGCACGCGGGTGAGCTTCACGCCCGCGCCGTCCGAGGTGGGTCGGCCGGTGACGATGCGTTCCACGCGGCGAGCGTGTTGCACACGAGGTTGCACGAGGGTTTCCATGTGCTTCTCCTGAAATTGGGGATTTGTCATACCCACAATGTAGGGTGGTTGCCCCTTTGGCACTAGTCGGTTATCGTGGGAAAAAATGTTGCTCCCGGCGGGACAATTACAACCATAGACCGGCGAGCACGACCACAAGAGGAGGAAACCACGTGGATCTGAACCAATTGTCGCTGTTCGTACGCGTTGTCGAGGCGGGCAGCTTTACCGCGGCTGCCGCGCGCCTGGATTTGCCCAAATCGTCTGTCAGCCGGGGCATTGCCGCGCTGGAACAGGATTTGAACGTACGCCTGTTACAGCGCACCACGCGCACGCTGCATCTGACCGATGCTGGTCAGAGCCTGTATCAGGTGGCGTCACACGCACTGGAAGACATTGAGCGTGCAACAACCTGCGCGGGTGAGCTGCAGGACACCCCGCGCGGCAAAGTGCGGCTCACCTCTTCCGAAGATGTGGGGCGCCTGCTGGTCGCGCCGGTGGCCGCGCGTTTCATGCAGCAATACCAGGACATTGACCTGGATGTCGTGCTCTCGCCGCGCAATGTCGATCTGGTGCAGGAGGGCTTCGATCTTGCCGTGCGTGTTGGCCGACTGGCCGACAGTTCACTCGTGGCGCGGCCGCTGGGTGTATTGCGCATCGGGCTGTTCGCCTCGCCGGAATACTTGCAGCGGCGCGGTGTGCCCGAGACGGTGCAGGAACTGGCCGACCACTGCTGTCTCGACTTCCGCGGCACTGGCCGTGGCGAGACGCAATGGCGCCTGGTCGGCCCCGACGGCCTGAAGACCGTGGCCGTGCGTGCGCGCCTGAATGCCGACAGCCTGATCTACCTGGAAACGCTCATCGCCTCCGGCACCGGCATCGGTCCGCTGCCCTTGTATGCAAGCGGTATTGCCCGTGCGAACGCGCCACTGCCGCGCCTCGTGCGCGTGCTGCCCGACTACGCCACCAGCGGTGAGCCGATCAATCTCGTGACGCCATCTGCGCGTTTTGTACCCAAGCGGGTGCGTCTGCTGATCGACATGCTGACGGAGTCGATCCGGCAGGAACTGGAAAACGCTGATCCCATCTGAGGCATCGCCACCGGGCATGGTGGTCCGTTAAATGTTGTGACGAATGATCCGGGCACGCATGTGGCGCGGCATCATCCGCTCCACGTTTGCCGGACAACTACGTCGACCTCCTCGACGTCACCCCCGTGAAGCGTTGCAGCGCGTCCCCCCGGTGTGCTGCTGCGTGTCCGGCATACGCGACCCTTGGGTGTTTCTGATCCCGTCACGTTGTGAGAAACACCGCCGCCCGGACCTCGTTTGTCCGGGCTTTTTTTTGTTCGCGATGCCGATGTTCTCGGTCAGCCAATGTCCGTGGGCGCTTGGAAGTGTCTCCACAAATTAGGACTCTTCTCATGGTTCGTGGCACACCTTGCCAACAAAATTGCATGGAAATAACACATGCAACGGATCGCACGAGAGTGCAGCCGATTGGGCTGCTGTACGAGCCCACGCCATCCCGGCACGCATGTGCGCATTTTTCATGGAACCGAACATGCGAATCGCCTTGCTTGAAGACGATCCCTTCCAGAGCGAAGTCATCGTCCAGATCCTGTCCCAGTCCGGCCACGATGTGGTCACCTACACCGATGGCGCAACGCTGCTGCGCATGCTGGGGCGCTCCTCGTACGACATGCTGATCCTCGACTGGCACACGCCAGGCATGCTCGGCATCGATGTGCTGAGCGTGGTGCGCAGCCGCCACAAGGATGTCCTGCCGATCCTGTTCGTGACGGCCGAAGAGAGCGAGAAGGGCCTGGTGCGCGCACTCACGCAGGGTGCTGATGACTACATCACCAAGCCGTTCCGCATTCCTGAGCTGCGCGCGCGCGTTGATGCGCTGCTGCGTCGTGCCTATCCGATTCCGTACGGTCGTCTGCCGTTTGACGTGGGCCCGTTCCACTTCAATCCGCAGCGCCAGCAGGTCACGCTGCACGGCGAGCCCGTCACGCTGACGGGTATCGAGTTCCAGCTCGCGCTGCTGCTGTTCTCGAACGTGGGCCGCACGCTTTCGCGTGACCATATCTTCGGGCAGGTGTGGGGGCGCAACTCGTCGGAGTACACACGTACGATCGACAGCCATGTCTCGCGCATCCGCATGAAGCTGAACATCGAACCGGTGAACGAGGTGCGCCTGGTGGCCGTGTACAAGCACGGCTATCGACTGGACCACCTGAGGCCTGCGGATGAGGCAAGCTCACTGGTGGGCGACGAGGCTGTGCCGTACGAAGTCTGACGGGCTCAGTTGAGCACGGCTTCAGCCAGCGCATTGGTTGGCACGTATGGCGCAGGATGACCCGGTTGCAGGGTGATCCACGCGCCGTGCGTCTGTGCGGTGGGCAATGAGGCGGCTGCGCTGTGCGCACCCGCCAGCGTCAGGCCCAGCACGCCTTCTCCGCGCGTGCTGAGTCTGTGTTCCAGGTCTGCGGCTGCCGGCAGGGCGCTGCCCTGCTGCGGGCTGACCAGCACCACGGACGCACCGCCCACCGGCAACACGACCGTGGCGATTCCGATACCGGACAACGCCGCTGGCGCCGGTTCCTGCGTCAATCCGAGCAGTGCGCGATAGCGCGCCAGGCTCGTTTCGATATCCCGTACCCCCACCGTTACCGATGCGATGCCGAGCACGCCGTTGGCGTGCTCGCGTACGTCGCCTTCGCGCACGCGCAGGTGGCGCGGCGTGATGTCGCCGCACAGAAAGGGCAGATCGGAGGTGGCCGGACGGCCAAGCTCCCAGCGCAGTTGTTCGCCATCGGGGCGCAGGCGGCCGCCGGGTAGCGGGCCTTCATAGTTGAGCCCGCGTGCGCGCGCTGCGCTGACCACTGCCCCCACGTTGTGCGGCAGCAGGGCAAAGTCGACATAGCCGGCGCCATGCTGCTCACCGAGCGTCCACCAGCGGCGCTCGGGCGCAGGCTGGAGGAAAGCAATCAGCTCCAGATAGCTGCCATCGGCAAAACCCACCAGGGCGTTGTGTGTGACACCGTCGGCATGGGTGCCGCCACGCTGTACGGTAAAGCCGAGTGCAGCGTAGTCGGCAATGACGCGTTCGAGATCGTTCACGCGGATGACGATGTGGTCCAGGGTCAGGCTCATGGCGGTTCCGGTTGGGTGGGGGAATGCGGCAGCGTCAGGCGGCTTCACCGCCGAGGTAGGCATGGCGGATGCGCGGGTCGTGCAGCAATTCGCGCGCCGGGCCCGATAGCACGATGCGGCCGTTCTGCAGCACGTAGCCATGGTGGGCGATGCGCAGGGCGAGGCTGGCATTCTGTTCGACCATGAAGACCGACACGCCCGTCGCGTTGACCTGGGCGATGAGATCCAGCATGTGGTCGACGTAGCGTGGGGAGAGTCCCATGGTCGGCTCATCCATGCAGATCAGGCGCGGGCGGCCCATCAGCGCGCGGGCCATGGCCACCATCTGCTGTTCACCGCCCGAGAGCGTGCCGGCCAGCGCGTGCAGGCGCTCTTTCACGCGTGGGAACAGGGCGAGCATGCGTTCGTAGTCTTCTGCAATGGCGGCGCGCTCGCGGTGCGGGTTGCGCGTGAAGGCGCCCATCAGCAGGTTCTCGCGCACCGTCATGGCGCCGAACAATCGCCGCGCTTCGGGCACCGACGCCACGCCCAGGCGGATGATTTGCGGTGTCGACAGCTTGAGGGTGGAGGCGCCGTCGATCTGCACATCGCCGGAGGTCGGCTTGTGCAGCCCGAGGATCAGTTTCATCGACGTCGACTTGCCGCTGGCATTGCCGCCCAGCAGGCTGACGATCTGGCCGTGCTGCACGTCCAGGTTCACGTCAAAGTGCACTTGCGCCGGACCATAGTGCGTGTTGATGTGGCTCAGGCGCAGCAGCGGAGCGGAGGGGGCGAGCGTGGTCATGTGGGGTTCATGCAGCCAGGGCGTCGGGCGCTTCGCCCACGGCGCGGTGGCCAAGATAGGCTTCGACGACAGCGGGATCGTTGCGTACGGCATCGGGCTCGCCCTCGGCGATCTTGCGGCCGTCATCCATGGCGATCACGCGGTCAGACAGCTGCATCACCAGTTCCAGCTTGTGCTCGATCAGGAGAATGGTCTGGCCGCGCGCCTTGAGCGTGGCGATGATCTGCTGCATCTCGGCGGTTTCACTCTCGTTCATGCCGGCGGTGGGCTCATCGAGCAGCAGCAGGCGAGGGCGGGCGGCGAGCGCGCGGGCGATCTCCACGCGGCGGCGGTTCGCATACGACAGCGTGTAGGTGGGCTGATGCAGGCGGGGCAGCAAGCGCTCGCCAAAGAGCGCGAGGATGTCGAGCGCTTGCGTGAGCAGCGCAGCTTCTTCGTCGCGTACGCGCGCCGGGCGCCACAGCGCAAGCGCCAGTTCGGCAAGCGGGCCGATCATGGGCCACGCTGGCCGCACTGCACGCAACTGGGCGTGTGCGCCAATCAGCACGTTGTCGAGCACGCTCAGGTTGCCGAACACGCGGCCGTGCTGGAACGTGCGTGCCAGGCCGGCGGCAGCAAGCTGCTCGGCACGCCTGCCGGTCGTGTCGATGCCATCCACGCGCACCGTGCCGGCATCTGGTGTGTCGATGCCGGTGATGAGGTTGAACAGCGTGGTCTTGCCCGCACCGTTCGGGCCGATCAGGCTGACGACTTCGCCGTCGGCCACGTCCAGGCTGATGCCGTCAACGGCCGTCAGCCCGCCGAAGCGACGCGTGACGCCACGCAGTTCAAGCCGGGATGGCATCGCTGGCCTGCGTTTGCGCGGCGCCCGTGCGCGTGTGTTGCAGCGTGGCGCGAATACTTTGCGGATGCTTGAGCAGGTTCAGGATCGGGCAGGTGCGCTCGACCGCCTCGAACAGCGTATCGAGCTGCTCGCGCGATGCCGGTGACGCGATGTGCACCGTGTAGCCGATGTCGTGCGGATAGACGGGAATGTGCTCAAAGCCGGGGTGGCCGGCGCGGGCATCGATCTGGCCCGTCACCTCCACCTCCAGCGAATCGATCGGCACTTGGTGCTGCGCGGCCTGGATCAGGAAGATATGCGTGACGCAGGACCCAAGCACGCCCAACTGCTGCTCCGGAGAACTGGCCCCGAGGTTGTAGCCGGCAAAGTCGGGCGGGCTGTCGCTGATGATCTGGTGCTCGCGGATGCGCACGCGGCGCACGCCGCTGCGCCCCTCGGCGCTCACGCTGGCGGCCAGCCGCACCGGCTCGAAGGTACCGGCGGCGATGCGTGCATCACGGGCCAGTACGGCCGCGCGTTTTTCGATCAGGTAGTCGTTGAGTGTGCTCATGGGGCCCTCTTGGGAGTCATGCGTTGGACTGCTCAGACCGTTCCCAGCAGCCCTTGCGGGCGGAAGCGGACCAGCAGCAGAAGCGTGAGGCCGACGATCAGGACGCGGTACTCGGCCGTCACGCGAAACAGTTCGGGCAGGCCGACCAGTGCCACCGCGCCGATCACCGCCCCCGCCACGTTGCCCAGGCCGCCGAGGATCACCATGGTCAGCACCAGGATGGAGATTGGTGAGCCGAAGGTTTCGTGGTTGATGTAGCTGTATTGATGTGCCGTCAACGCGCCGGCAATGCCCGCCGCAAAGCCGCCCACACCGAACGCCAGCGCTTTGTAGCGCGCCGGTGAGATGCCATAGGCGCGGGCCGCGACGTCGTCATCACGGATGGCGCGCAGGCTGCGGCCCAGGTGCGTGCCGAGCAGGCGGCGCTGCAGCAGCGCCAGCGCAACCACCGCACCCAGGCCCACCCAGTAGAACGCCGCCGCGGAATCGAGTGCCAGGCTGCCCACCGCCAGCGGCGGAATGCCCGCCACCCCGATCGGCCCGCGCGTCACGCTTTCCCAGTTGAGGATGACCAGCGCAATGATCTCGCCGATGCCGAGCGTGGCAATCGACACGTAGTGCCCACGCAGGCGAAACGCCGGCAGCACCAGCAGCGTGCCCAGCCCGGCGGTGACGATGCCTGCCAGCAGCACCGCCAGCAGCACCGGCACATGGGCATCGATCGCCAGCAACGCCGATGCATAAGCGCCGATTGCCAGTAGACCAGCGTGCCCGAGCGAGATCTGCCCCGCCGTGCCGGCCACCAGCGAGAGCGATAGCGCGAGCAGCGCATAGAGCCAGGCATTGGTCAGCACTTGCACGACGTACGGCGAGATGCCGGTCAGCGGAATCAACGCCAGCACCGCGACTGCCACGGGCCACACCCAGCGCGGCACGTGGATCGGCCGGCTTGGCGCGATGAAGGTGCCAGTCATCGGTTCGGGCGGCAATGCCGGCTTGCGTGCGAACAACCCATTGGGCCGCCACGCCAGCACGCCCAGCAGCAACAGGAAGGCGAACAGGTTGCGATAGGGCGTGCCGAACAGCGCCACGCCGTAGCTTTCCGTCAGGCCCAGCAGCAAGCTGCCGGCAATCGCACCGGGCACGTTTCCCACGCCGCCGATCACCACCGCCACCACGCCCTTGAGCGTGGCCTGAAAGCTCATCGCCGGGCTGATGTTGTTGTAGTACATGCCGACCAGCAGGCCGCTCAAGCCCCCCAACGCCGAGGCAATCGCAAACACCGCCTGGTTGACTGCATGGGTGCTCACGCCCATCTGGCGCGCGGCGTCGCGGTCTTGTGCGGTGGCGCGTACCGCCCAGCCCAGGCGCGTGTAGCGCAGGAAGACGAACAGCACGGCAGCACTGGCCAGGCCCAGCCCCGCGATCAGCACATCCAGCGCGCCGATGCTGCCGCCGCCCAGCGTCAGGCGCCAATCGGGCAGCGGGCTTGGCAGCGCACGCGGGTCGGGCCCGGCGAGCAACTGCACGGCCTGATCGATCACATAGCTCAAACCGATGGTGGCCAGCAGCGGTGCAATGCGCGGCGCGTTTGCCAGCGGACGCAGCCCCACGCGCTCGATGCCCATGCCCAGCAGCGCCGAGCCGACAATCACCAGCAGGATCGTCGCCCACAGCGGCGCGTGCAGATGCGTGATGGCAAACCAGCCCAGGAACGCACCCACGGTATAGACCGAGCCATGCGCAAAGTTGATCAGGTGCGAGACGCCGAAGATCAACGCCAGCCCCACCGCCAGCAGCGCATAGATGTTGCCGACGACGAGCCCGTTGACCGTGTAATCCAGCCACGCTCCATGCCACAGCGATTCCATCGTCAAACCACCCGTCGTGCTATTGCGATGCCACCGTCGACTTGCGCTCAAGCAGCGCCCACTTGCCGTCCTTGACCACCACGTTGACGCTGCGCACGCCCAGTACGCGGCGCGTGTTCGGGTCGAACGTGGCGCGGCCGAAGACCACGCTGGGCACGTCGCGCAGCTTGGGCAGCGCGTCGCGGATGGCGCGGCGGTCGGTGCCGCCGGCCTTCAGTGCTTCGGCGGCCAGGATGACGGCGTCGTAGGCGAAGGCGTTGAAGGCATCGGGGTCGCGCTGGTATTTGGCGCGGAACTGCTTGACGAAGGTCTGCACCTCGGCGCGCGGCTCGTCGGGGAAGAACGTGGTGTTGGTCGCTACGCCATTGACGGCTGCCGCCCCAAGCTCCAGGAACTTGGGCGAGTACACCGAGCTGGCGGCCACGATCGGCAACTGGATGCCGGTGGCGCGCAACTGGCCGGCAATGAGGGCGCCGTCTGCGTAATACGAGATCAGGACGATGCCGTCAGGCTTGGCATCCCGCACACGTACGAGCGTGGAGCGGAAATCCTTCTCGTCAGGCTGATAGCCCTCGGCGGCCACCACCTGCGCGCCGCGTTGTTTGACTGCTGCCGCGAACACATCCTTGCTGGTGCGGCCCCAATCGGTGTTCAGGTACAGCACGGCCACGCGCTTGAAGCCTTCTGTCTTGACGGCCAGATCGGCCAGCAGCGGCTGCGCATCGGCCTGGCTGACCGATGGGCTCCAGATGAAATCACCGCCCTTGGTGAAATCCGGGTGCGAGTTGGTGAAGCCCAACTGCACCAGCCCCGCGCGCTGATAGATCGGCGAAGCGGCCATCGAGGCGGGGCTGGAGAAATCCCCCAGCTCGATGAGAATGCGGCGGTCGGCCACGAACTTCTGCGCAATGGCGACTGCCTGGCGCGGGTCGCTCTGGCTGTCTTCGAAGACGTATTGCAGCGGGCGCCCGTGGATACCGCCGGCAGCGTTGATCTGCTCCAGCGCCAGGTCGAAGCCGGCCTTCCACTGCGCGCCGTACTGCGCGTTCTGCCCGGTCAGCGGGCCCGAGACGCCAAAGTACAGCGGCTCGCCGGAGGCGGGCGCCGCCAGGGCGCGCCCACCGGCAGCGGCAGCCACCACCCACACTGCACCGCTCCACCAACGGCGCCATCCACGCAGTACAGCCATCGTTTGCTCCATCGCTCAGGAAAGACAGGGAAGCAATCACTATGGGCTGGCCGTGCGTGTGCGCCAACGAACGGTTTGGAGCATGCATATTCGCGCGAGCAAGCATGCGCGCCATGCGTGTGCGAATCGGCGATGCTATGCTCGGCGTCCCTTCCTCCCAGCCGAGCTTTCTGTGTCACTGGTCAATCTGAATGCGTTTGCGCAAGCGCTTCCCAAGGCTTGGTCGTCTCGTGTGCTGGAGCGTTTTGGCGGCGGCAACTTCAAGGTGCTGCGCATGGATGGCACGCCGTATCCCGACGAGGTGCACGACTATGCCGAGGGCCTGTTGGTGGTTGACGGTGAGCTGCGCCTGCGCATCCACGGCGAGGCGGTGACGGTCTCGCGCGGGGAAGTCTATGTCGTGCCGGCAGGGGTGCCGCACAGCGTGGACGCTGGCAGCGCCGGCACGCTGGTTATTCTGGACGTGTAAGCGGCACCTTGGGGATTACGCGCGTGCCTCGGCCAGTTGCTTGATGCGCTTGAGCATCATCCGGCGGATCAACCCGCTCGGGATGCGGATCAGCAACCAGTAGGGCGTGAAGCGGCGGCGCGAGGCGTCGTCCGGGCAATGCACACAGGTGCGGGTGGTGAGCTGCGTACCGCCTGCGCCGTCGGGCTGGGTCACGAACGTCATCACCAGCTTGAGCACGCCGGCTGCGGAAAACGTGCGGAATTCGCTTGCCTGCACATCAACGAGCCCACCGTCGGACTCCCAGAACTTGCCGACCAGACCCAGCGCAAGTTCACGATCGCCATCTCGGCCGAGCTTGATGAAGTCATGCAGCCCGAATCCCGCGTCGACGCGGCGCTCGCTATGCTTGCCCGCCAGCGCGGCCAGGCGCGCGGGTACGGCGCGCAGATGAAGAAACAGCTTCGCCAGCGGAAAGTCGCTGATATCCAATCGAGACACCATGTCGAGCACGCGCCCGGGGGCGGCATCGATGCGGATCTGATGCTGCTCGCTGAACTGGTGCTCGGGCAAAAAGCGGTGCAGCAACGATGTGTCGGCGGATCGGGTTGAGTTCATGCTTGAGGCTCCTCGCTTGCCGGCGAGGCAATGAGGGCTGCGTTGCGCGCGGGCGGCTCGGCCAGGCTGCGTTTCATGAGCCATGCCACACCGGGAATGCGCAGGCCGGTGGTGAACACCATGTCGCGCACCCAGCCGCCGTATTGCGATTGGAAGCACGGCGTGAGCGCACGGCTGAGGGTTTGGTAAGCCTGCACGGTGCGCAACCGGCGTGAGTGATAGGCGAGGGCGCCGTCGACGGGGCCGTGTTCTTGCACGGCGGAGGCCAGCGCCAGCGCATCTTGCGCGGCCAGCGTGGTCCCCAGGCCGAGCTGCGGGCTCATCGCATGCGCTGCGTCGCCGATGACGCAGTAGGGCGGCTTGGCCAGCGCGCGCGGCCAGGTGTGGCGGTAGATGGCAAAGGGCAGGTCGTCGTGCGAGCAGATCTGCTCGACCACGGGTGCGGCTTGCGGCCACAGGCTCAGTACATGGGCTTTCCACTGGGCGATGTCGCCTTGGCGCCAGGCATCGACGGTATCGCTGGGCAGGCTCCAGAACATCGACAGGCGCGTGCGGGTGCCGTCGATGTCGGTGGGCAGCAGGCCCATCATTTCGCGCGTGCCGCGAAAGCGCTGGTGCAGCACGCGGGCATCCCAGTTGTCGACCCAGGCCTGGAACCACAACGTGCCCCAGCGATAGGTGCTCGATGGGCCTGCCAGGCCCGCAGGCTCGCGCAATGCGGAGGCCGCGCCGTCGGCAATCACGAACAGGTCGAAGGTCGATTCACCTTGCGCGTGGGTTACGCGTGCCTGTGTGCCATCCCGGTGCAATTGCTGGATGCCGCAATCGAAATGGAAGGCGGCACCGGCACGCAGGGCTGCGTCGTACAGCATGGAAGAGAGCGCGTGGCGCGTGACTGCACGGCCGGGTGCATCGGTGTAGTCGATGTCGAGCAAGCGCCAGCCACGATGGCTCAGACCAATCAGGCGGTCGATCGGCGCGCCGATGCCTTCCAGCTCACGGCCCACGCCGAGCGCCTCCAGCGCACGAATGCCCTGCGGCTGGATCAGCAGGCCCGCACCCATGGCGGTCAGTTGCGGATGCTTTTCGTAGACGTGGACATCATGCCCCTGGCGGGCAAATGCGATGGCGGCAGCCAGGCCGGCGTTGCCGGCGCCTGCAATGCCGATGGACAGCGGGCGAGGTACGGTCATGAATGCGAGGCGGATCGTTTGTTCAGGATGATAACGATACGGCACGCAGGTTAAGGCCGTTCGTGCATCCGGGCCGTTCGCGTGGGTCCTGCCAGATAATGCGCACACCTCTATCGGCTCCACTGGACGTGCCATGCAGATCAAATGGCTGGAAGACTTCAAGGAATTGGCAAAAACGCGCAGCTTCAGCCGCGCCGCCGAGAACCGCAACGTCACGCACCCCGCGTTCGGGCGGCGCATCAAGGCGCTGGAGGAATGGGTGGGCACCGCGCTGGTGGAGCGCAGCGAGCATCCCGTCACGCTCACGCCCGCCGGGCGGTTGTTTCTGGATGCGGCAGCCAATGCGGTCGATGGCTTGAACGATGCGCGCCTGCTGCTGCGCGAGGCGCAACTGCCCGTGGCGCTGAAGATCGGCACCGGGCGCACGCTGGCACGCACCTTTGTCCCCGGCTGGTATGAAACGCTGGCCCGCCAGCGTGGCGTGTTTCCGCTCACCGTGACGACGGGCGGCACGCAGGAGGGGGTGCTGGCGCTGGCCGACGGCACGGTCGACTTGCTGATCGCCTATGCCAGCCCGCAGGCCGAAGCGCTGCTCGACCCGCGCAAGTACGACAACTGCCTGCTCGGCAGCGAGACGCTGGTGCCGGTGAGCGCCTCAGACAAGCGCGGCCGCGCGCGCTTCATGCTGCCGGGCACGGCTGCCGCGCCGCTGCCTTGGCTGGCCTTTGCGCGCGGGCTGACCTTGCGCCAGATGCTCGATAGCCATCTGGCGGCGGCAGACCGCAAGGCGCATCTGCAGCCCGTATTCCAGGCCGATTTCTACGAGGCGGTGGAAGAGATGGCGCTGCGCGGCTTTGGCATGGCGTGGCTGCCGTATCGCCTGGCCAAGCCGCACCTGAATGCCGGTACGCTCCGCCTCGCCGGTGACGACGCCTGGCACATCCACGTCGACATCCGCATGATGCGCGTGCGCAGCAACCAGAGCGCGCTGCTCGACGAAGTGTGGCAACTGGCTGTTGCCAACGCGCAGGCCGCGGCAGCCTGAGGCCACGTCAGCGCAAAAAGCCCAACCTTGTGCCGAAACGGCACAAGGGCCCCAGGCGTGCCGCCTAGACTTCCCCGCAACCTTCACCTGCCGAGGCTGTTCAACCAGCCAACAGGCGGATCGGCACAGACCACGGGGAGACAACCTTGCCAGCCCATACCCTCAATGCGAGCGGCGCATCCGCACACGCGGCCACTGACACGCACCGACATCCCGCGCCCTGGCGCGCCGTGCTGGCCGCCAGCGTCGGTAATGCGCTCGAATACTACGACCTGCTGATCTACGGCTACTTCGCCATCACCATCGGCAAGCTGTTCTTCCCGACGGGCGATGCGTGGAGCTCGCTGATGCTCTCGGTCGGCACGTTTGGCGTGTCCTTCATCATGCGGCCGCTGGGCTCGATGGTGCTCGGCAGCTATGCTGACCGCGTCGGCCGCAAGGCGGCGCTCACGTGGTCGATCCTGCTGATGATGCTGGGCACCGCGATGATCGCGTTTGCGCCCACGTATGCGTCGATCGGGCTGTGGTCACCTGCTATCGTGATCGTGGCGCGGCTGCTGCAGGGCTTCTCGGCCGGTGGCGAGTTTGGCTCTGCCACCGCTTTCATGATCGAGCACGCCAACGGCAAGCGCATGGGCTACAACGCGAGCTGGCAGGCGGCCACGCAGGGTCTGGCGACGCTGTTGGCAGCAGGGTTGAGTGCGTGGCTCACGTATGCGTTGACCACCGCGCAGGTGGAGTCGTGGGGCTGGCGCGTGGCCTTCCTGTTCGGCCTGCTGATCGGCCCCATCGGCGTCTACATCCGCCGTCATACGCCCGAGACGCCGGAGTTCGTCGCCATGCAGGCCGAAGCGCCGGCGGCGTTGCAAGAACGCTCGCCGCTGCGCGACACCCTCACGCAGGGTCTTCCCGGTTTGCTGCTCGGGGCCGGCGTGGTGGTGGCCGTCACCGCGTTCAACTACGTGCAGAAGGTCTATATGCCGACCTACGCCATCAACCAATTGCACATCGCCACCAGCGCGTCGCTCGTCTGCACGATGATCACCGGCGCGATGCTGATGGTGATGGCGCCCGCGTTCGGCTTGCTGGCCGATCGCTTTGGCAGCATCCGCGTGGTGTCGATTGCGATGGTGGTGATTGCACTGTCGACGTATCCGATGTTCGCCACGCTGGTCGCGCAGCCGACGTTCTGGACGCTGCTGGTCATGCAGGCGATCGTGGGTGTGCTGCTGGCCGCCATCTTGGCGCCGCTGCCTGCGCTGCTGGCCGACATCTTCCCGACGCGCAACCGTGGCACGGGCCTGGCCTTGAGTTATAACTTGTCGGTGACGATCTTCGGCGGGTTCTCACCGCTCATCGTCACGTGGCTGATTGGCGTCACGCACATCAAGACGTCGCCGAGCTTCTACGTGTTTGCGACGACACTCGTCAGCCTCGCCTCGCTGTGGATGCTGCGCGGCCGTGCGCGGGCACACTGAACCCGAACAGACTTTTCGTTTCGTCTCTACGCAAGGATTTCGCATGATGACCCTGGAGGCGCTGCGCGCCACGCTGCCGGTGTACCCGATCGAGCTGCAGAAGCCGGACATTCGCCGCTGGAAGACCGGCACGCACGGCGTGGACTACGTGCACACGTTCGACAGCGGTGTGCCCGGCCCGCACGTCATGATCAACGCACTCACGCACGGCAATGAGCTGTGCGGCGCGATTGCGGTGGATGCGCTGCTGGCTGCCGGCGTGCGTCCGGCACGCGGGCAACTCACGCTGTCGTTTGCCAATGTGGAGGCGTACGAGCGCTTCGACATCAACGACCCGGATGCCACGCGCTTCATCGATGAAGACCTGAACCGCGTCTGGTCGGCCGACAAGCTCGATGGCCCCGGCAACACGCTGGAACTGCGCCGCGCACGCGAGCTGCGTCCCGAGATCGACACGGTGGACTACCTGCTCGACATCCACTCAATGCACGAGAAGGCCGAGCCGCTGATGCTGACGGGCCCGCTGGAGAAGGGCGTCACCCTCGGTCGCCAAGTGGGCGCGCCGTCGCACCTGATGATCGACGCAGGCCACGCCGCTGGCCGACGCCTGCGTGACTACGCCGGCTTTGGCGATGCCGACAGCCCGAAGAACGCATTGCTCATCGAATGCGGCCAGCACTTCGAGCGCGTGAGCCGCGATGTGGCGCTGGATGCGTGCGCGCGGTTTCTGGTGGCGCTGGGCACGGTCGACGCATCGGTCGTGTCGCAATGGCTTGGGATTGCACCTGCGCTGGAGGTGCGATGCATCCGCGTGACGGACCCGGTGGTCGCCAAGTCCACCGCCTTCCGGTTTGCGGACGACTATCGCGGCATGGAGACCATCGCCCGCGCCGGCACGGTTATCGCCACCGATGGGGCGTTGCAGTTCGTCACGCCCTACGACAACTGCGTGCTGCTGCAGCCATCGTTGCGGCACCTGGCGCCGGGTGTGACCGTGGTTCGGCTAGGGCGCCCGGAGGGCGCCGCCTGAATCGACTCAGTTGCCACTGCGTGCCAGCGATCGGAAGACCAGGCTGCCTGAGCCGAGCGCGATGAGCGCCAGCGTCACGGCAAAGGCGGTGGCACCGGTCGCCAGGCCAAACGCATCGATTGCATAGCCGGTCATCACGGGCAACAACCCCGCAGGCAGATAGCCGCCGAGGTTCATGACGGCATTGGCCTCAGCCCTGCGCGTGTCCGGCACGTGCAGGCTGATGAGCGTCAATCCGCCAAGTTGGCCGAGACCTTGCCCCGCCCCCGCCAGCAGCGCAGCGATCACCAGAAAGGGTGCCGATGACGCATGCACCGCTGCACACAGCGCGCCCATCGACAGCGTGGTCGCAGCCGTGCCTGCCAGGAACACTGTCCGCACCGAATGGCGCCGCACGGCAAACTGGACGCCGGTTGCGGTCAGAAACATCGCGCATGCCATGCCGCCGGCCACCAGCGGGCTGCGCACCTCAAGCAGGCGTGCAAGCAGGGATGGCCCCAGCGCCAGCACGAACGACGTCGCGGTAATACCGGGGCCGAAGACACCGATGCCGCTGGCGACATGGCGGCGATTCTGCGCGGGCACCGACGGCAGATGTAGCGCTGCAGGTTCACTGCCATGCGGCTTGGCTGGCCGGGCCAGCGGCAACCGCCACACGATCACAAAGACGGTGAGCAGCACCACGGCCTCGAAGCCAAACACGGTCATGACCGGATGCGTGAGCACTTGTCCGGCGCCACCAGCCAGCAGCGGCTCGAGGCCAGCGCCGAGCACCATTGCCACCGAAGCCAGCAGCGCGGCATCACGCTTGCGTGCGCTGCCGCCCAGGTCTGCCACCGATGCCATCCCCGCCGACACGATGACGCCCACCGCAATGCCGGTCAGCAACCGGGCCACCGCAAGCATGGCGGTGGACGAGGCGCAGGCAAACAACCCGCACGCGACTAACGCGGCTGCAATGCCCGGTAGCAGCATCGGCTTGCGCCCAAAGCGGTCAGACAACTGGCCGGCCACCAACAGCGTGCCCAGCAGCCCGGCGATGTACAGCGCAAAGATGACGGTCAGCGTGCCCGACGAAAAGCCCAGCGCGCGCTGCCAGACCACATAGAGCGGCGTTGGTGAGTTGGACAGCATGAAGACGGCGGTGATCATCCCGGCGGCACGCCACATATCGGTGGTGATGCGGGCGGGTGTGCCGCAGGAAGGAACGGCGATGGAGGGGGACGACACGATACGGGTCCTTGTACGAATTTTCTCGAACTATATATTAGTTCGATAAAACTCGTACAAGTGATACAGTGACACGGATGAAACGTACCTCTTTGCCCAAGGCAACCGCTGAGTCGGCTGACCTTCCCGAGCCGCTGCCGGAACCGGCCGTGGCGGATTTGCAGTTGGACGCCATCTTTGGCGCGCTGGCAGACCCATTGCGCCTGACCATCGTGCGCAAGCTGATGTTGGAATCCGAGGCGTACGACCACCCGTGCGGCTGGTTCGGCTTCGATCGGCCGAAGTCGTCGCTGACCCACCATTTCAAGGCGCTGCGGGAAGCCGGCGTGCTGCGCCAGCGGCAATACGGGCTGGAGCGACGCAGCCGCGTGCGTACCGAGGATCTTGACGCGAGGTTTCCCGGCCTGCTGCAACTGGTGCTTGCGTGGGAGCCGTCCGACGCATAGGTGGACGGCTGCGGTGGGTGCTTGGGGCGGGGCCGCTAGCGTGCCGTCATGGCCTGCAACGTGCCGAGCAGTACCTGCCGGCAGTTGCGCACCATCTTCTCTTCCGGGTCCCGATACCCGGTCAGCAGCCAGGCCGCGCCCACATTGGTCATGGCGCCCACGAGCGCCAGGCCGAGGATGCGGTGATCGGCGCGCAGGTCGGCATCGTCGGCGCCGGGCGGCTGCGCATTCGCCATGATCTGTTTGCCGAACTCCAGCAGGTTGCGCTGGTAGGTCGCGTCCGTTTCCGGGCTCACGCCCATCACTTCCAGCAGCAGCACGCGCGCTGCACACGGGTCACGCAAGAAGGTGAAGAACGCGTGCAGGCCGGCGTCGACGCGCGCTTCCAGCGTGCCGTCCACGGCGGCTGTGGCTTGTGACACCTGCGCGCGCAGGTCTTCGGCATGTTGCTGGTAGGTCGCCCGCAGCAGCGCTTCGGTGCTGTCGAACGCCGCGTAGAAGTAGCGATCGTTCAGCTTGGCCTCCTGGCAGATCGCCCGCACCGTTGCTTTGCGGAAGCCCACCGTGCCGAAGACGCACGTACCGGCGCGGATCAGCGCTTCGCGGCGCTCTGCTGCGCGTGCTTCTGGCGCCACTCCGCCGTACGGGCGGCCCTTCTTGACCGTTTCAAATGTTTTCTCCATTTCGCTATTTGACGTCAGGACGCGTCAAAATTAAAGTGGTGACAACGTACACCAAATTTAAGGCGGGTTTGCCAAGCCCGTCGCGAAGCCGCCGGACAACCAAGAACAAGGAGGGCACATGGAGACGACGATCGAAAGGGCAGCCGCCGCGCAACCGCCCCGCAGCCGGGCGGCAGGATCGGATACGGAGTTCGATGTGCTGATCGTCGGTGCCGGCCTGTCTGGCGTGGGCGCGGCTTACCACCTGCGCGAGCGTTGTCCGTCGGCCCGGTTCGCCATCCTGGAGGGCCGCGCGACGATGGGCGGCACGTGGGATCTGTTCCGCTACCCCGGCATCCGCTCCGACTCCGACATGTTCACGCTTGGCTACAGCTTCCGCCCGTGGCATAGCGACAAGGCCATCTCCGACGGCCAGACCATCCTCGATTACATCCAGGACACGGCGCGCGTGTTCGGTATCGACAAGACGATCCGGTACCAGCACAAGGTCACGGGTGCCAGTTGGGATTCGGCCGCTGCGCATTGGACGGTGCGCGTGCAACGCACCAACGGCGATCGGCAGGAAGAGCTGCACTACACATGCAAGTTCCTCTACATGTGCAGCGGCTACTACGACTACGAAGAGGGCCACGCACCCGCTTGGGCGCAGATGGAGCAGTTCCAGGGGCGCATCGTCCATCCGCAGCATTGGCCGGAAGACCTGGACTACGCCGGCAAGCGCGTGGTGGTGATCGGCAGCGGCGCAACCGCGGTCACGCTGGTGCCGGCAATGGCCGAGACCGCGCAGCACGTGACCATGTTGCAACGCTCGCCCACGTACATCGTGTCGCGCCCGGAGCAGGACGCCGTGGCCAACACGTTGCGCCGCTGGTTGCCGGCGGGGCTTGCGCACCGGCTCGTGCGTACCAAGAACGTGCTGCTGACGATGTACTTTTACGGCCTTGCGCGCCGCAAACCCAAGGCGGTCAAGGACTTCATCATCCGTATGGCTGGCAAGCAGATCGGGCCAGATTTCGATGTGCACCGGCACCTCACGCCGCGCTACAACCCGTGGGACCAGCGCCTGTGCCTGGTGCCCGATGGCGATCTGTTCAAGACGATCCGCTCGGGCCGTGCCTCCATCGCCACCGACGAGATCGAACATTTCACGCCGACCGGCCTGCAGCTCAAGGGTGGTGAGCATCTTGACGCCGACGTGGTTGTCACCGCCACCGGGCTCAAGCTCAAGGTGCTGGGCGGCGCGGCCGTGACTGTCGACGGGCGCCCTGTCGACCTGTCGCAGACGGTGTCGTACAAGGGCATGATGTACAGCGGCATTCCGAACCTTGCGTCGTCGTTCGGCTATACGAATGCCTCGTGGACGCTCAAGGCCGAACTGATTGCGCAGTACGTGTGCCGGCTGCTCAACCATATGCAGGCCAACGGCTACGATGTCTGCGTGCCCCGGCTCGACGATGAGGCGATGAGCCGCGAACCCGCTGTCGACCTGACGTCGGGCTACATCCAGCGTGCGGCGGGCATCCTGCCCAAGCAGGGCACCAAGCAGCCGTGGAAGTCGTATCAGAACTACGCACGCGACCTGATGATGCTCAAGTTCGGGGCGCTTGCCGATCATGCGATGCAGTTCGAGCGCCGCGGCCAGCCGGTCAGCGCCCAGCAAACCGCCTAAACCACTCCGGGGGCACTGTGACCAGCACCATCCTGACTGTCGTCGCCATCCTGATTGCGGTGATCGCCGTACTGGTGGCGTTCACGTTCTTGACCGCGCGCCGCGTGACCAAGGGGTTTCCGCCGGAAGGCAAGTTCATCGATGTCGATGGCGACCGCGTGCACTACGTCGATCAGGGCAGCGGCCCAGCCATCGTGTTCGTGCACGGCCTGTGTGGCAACCTGCGCAACTTCGCCTATCTCGAACTGGAACGGCTGACGCAATCGCATCGCGTGATCTTGATCGACCGGCCGGGGTCGGGGCGCTCATTGCGTGGTGACGCGTCTCCAGCCAACGTCTATGCGCAGGCGCGCACGATCGCGCGGTGCATTGAAAAGCTCGGGCTCGACAAGCCTGTGCTGGTGGGGCATTCGCTGGGTGGCGCGATTGCGCTGGCGGTCGGGCTCAACCACCCGCAAGTCATTCGCCGGCTTGCCTTGATTGCACCGCTCACGCATGCGGAGAGCACGCCGCCGGGCGCGTTCAACGGCCTGGTGCTGCCGTCACCGCTGGTGCGCCGGCTGGTGTCATGGACGCTGGCGATTCCCGTGTCGATCATCAATTCGCGCAAGGCAGTCGAGGCCGTGTTTGCCCCCGAATCCATGCCGCAGAATTTCCCGTTCAAGGGCGGTGGCCTGCTGGGGCTGCGTCCGCACGTGTTCTATGCGGCGTCGTCCGATCTGGTGTCGGCGCCGCAGGATCTGCCGGACATGGAGCGTCGCTATGCGTCGATGACGGTGCCAGTGGATGTGCTGTACGGCAAGGGAGATCGCATCCTCCACTACAAACGCCAGGGCGAAGCACTCAAGCAGAAGCTTGACCGTGTGAACCTGCGTATCGTGGCCGGCGGCCACATGCTGCCCGTCACGCAACCTGCGTTGACGACGGATTGGGTGCTGGGGGTTGCGGCATCTGCATTGGCGCCCGCGCAAGCCACCGCGCTGGCGGGGTAGACGCGCAGTCGACACGGCAAAAGCCCCCTCTGATGCGGGGCTTAGTTGTTTTTGTCGCCACCACGATGGGTGCAGCAAGCTTCACTCGTCAAAGTTCGGCCCGGATGTGCCGTTAAACACGGGAGCCCGCCCATTCCATGCGGCCTGTGGTCGCGTCCCCTGCGCGAGGGGTATCGCACCCGGACGATGCGCGCGGCACACTCCTCGCGGCCACGCAGCTGCGCGCAACCCTCGCCAAGAACCACCATGCTCATCAAGCTCGCTTCCGGCGATCTCCGGCTTGAAAGGCCCATCGACTTCGCCATCTACAACGCCGACGGCACCCTGCTTCTCCAGAAGGGGCAGGTGGTCACGTCCGAGATTCTGCTGCAGCGGCTGTATCGCCTCGGCTATCGGCGCAACACGACACATGCGGGAAGGTTTGGGCTGAAGCCTGAACATGCGTCGGCCGCCGAGAAGCGTGTGTCAGCGGCAGAAGGTGCGGAGGATGCCGAAGCGGCCGCATCAGGCAATCATGTCGACCCGCCACTCGGCAAGTCTTCCACGCTACCGAACCTGACGCAAAAGGTGGAGTTCTTCCACCTGACAACAGACGATGGCAACGACGCGCCGCCGCCCGTGGAATTGGTGGGCGTGATCCCCGGGCAGGCGCTGATCGTGCAATGCGTGGCCGAAGACGGCGCACCGACACTGAAGGCGGGCGTGACTTATCAAGCCAGGCTTTTTACCGGATCACGGCTGTTCAAGTTTTTGACGGATTTGCTGCCGGAAGCGGCAGGTCCGTTGGGTTGCTACTTCCTGCGCTATCCAGAGGCCGTTGCGCAGGCGCTTGTGCGCAGGCAGCAGCGCGTGACCACCACGTTCTCGGGCGAGTTGTCTTCGGGCGAGTATCAGCGTGCCGCTGTTGACGTGGTGGTCGAGAACGTCAGCACCATGGGCGCAGGCGTGTCGGCCAAGGAGGATTTCCTGATCGTGGGTCGCACCGCGCGGCTCAGGGTCGATCTGGCCATCGAGCACCGTGTGCGGCCCATCACCGTATTCGTCGAAGTGCGCAACCGCCGGCAGGACGGCGAGCGCTTCGTCTACGGTCTGGAGTTCTCTCGGATGCCCGAAGAAACGCGGCGCGATATCAAAGACTTCGTGCTGGAGAGCCTGGCGCTGCAGTAAGGCGTGCCGCGCTGGTGCGCAGACAAACAAAAGGCCGCTATTACGCAAGGAATAGCGGCCTTTTTTTGCATCCAGCGGCGAATCGGGGGGCGTTTCCTAATTTGACAAAACCCCGATCTTTCATCAACAATTCGGTCCGAAAAATGTCGGTCGATTGATAAAAAAGAGGCGAGAATAGCGTCTCGTATTCGCCCTAAACTGGCGGTCCACCTGCAAAAGCTTGAGCTTGAGGATGATGGGACTGCTGCAGTCGTTCTCATAACACGAAGCGCTGATCTGAACGGATCCCATTGGAAAGACGGAACGTATGAAAGCCAAGGAAAGTTTCATCACCGCATTGTTGCTGCTACTTCTAGCACCATCGATGTCCTTTGCGGATGCTATCAATGGGGAGCGAATCTTCTTGAAGCGATGCGCGATGTGCCACGGAGTCGATATCAAAGGCACAGGACCTCTGGCCAATAAAAGCGTCCCTCCCACGCCGGATCTCACAACGCGTGCGTTCAAGAAGCGCTTAACCGATTATCCGGGTGTCATTGTGTCGTCCGTCATACTCCGGCCAAACGGGGATCTAATTCCGAAGACATTGCGAGAGAATGGCGTCAAGCTGGCTCCATTCACGTGGACGGTTAAAGATTTTCGTGATCTGAATGAGTATATGACGGGTGTCATTTCAAAAACGAATTGACCGCATCGCAGGGCTTCTTTTCGAGATCATCCAAAAATTTTCCGGGCAGAAGTCAGCGTCAAAAAAAGCACCTCAAGGGGTGCTTTTTTTATGCCATCAAATGGATGCGAATGATGCGCAAGTCGTACGCGCCGCGGCGTGACTTGTACAGCCGGCAACTTGCGCGTGGGGATGCCCAACCAAGTGATCTGCCGGACGAGAAAAAGGCTCTGCAACCTGTTGATTGCAGAGCCTTCTTGAAGATGGTGGCGAATCAGGGACTCGAACCCCGGACCTGCGGATTATGATTCCGTCGCTCTAACCGACTGAGCTAATTCGCCGAAGAAACGAGATTCTACAGCCTTCAGCGAATCTGTCAAGCCCCTTGATTCGTCATGTTGCTCAGTCGTTCTTGTAGATGTCCACGTCCTTGGTTTCCCGTACGAACAGCACGCCGATCACGAAGGTGATGGCCGCGATCCAGATCGGGTACCACAGGCCGTGGTAGATATTGCCGTTCTGCGCCACCAGGGCGAACGAGATGGTCGGCAGCAGCCCCCCGAACCAGCCGTTACCGATGTGATACGGCAACGACATCGACGAGTAGCGGATGCGTGTGGGGAACATTTCCACCAGCATCGCCGCGATCGGGCCGTAGACCATGGTCACGTAGATCACCAGGATCACCAGGATCACCAGCACCATGACCGTGTTCATCTGCGCCGGATCGGCCTTGGTCGGGTAGTTGGCGGCTTTGAGCGACTCGCTCACCTGCTTCTTGAAGTCGGCGATCTTCGCTTTGCTCTCGGCGTCGAAGCTCTGGCCGTCTGCTGTGCGGCTGGCGTTGAGCGAGGCGATCTGCTTGCCTGCGATCGTGACCGAGGCGACGGTGCCGGCGGGGCCTTCCACTGTTTCGTAGCTGGCCGACGATTGCGCCAGCGTGCGCTTGGCGATGTCGCACGACGAGCGGAAATCCACCTCGCGGGCGATCGGGCTGCCCTGGAACGAGCACTCCTTCGGGTCGACCGTGATGGTGATCTGCGCGGTCTGCTGGGCACGCTCCAGCGCCGGGTTGGCGTAGTGCGTGAGCGCCTTGAACAGCGGGAAGTAGGTCAGCACCGCCAGCAGGCAGCCGGCCATGATGATCTTCTTGCGACCGATGCGGTCCGACAGCGAGCCGAAGAACACGAAGAACGGCGTGCCGATGGCCAGCGCCACGGCAATCAGCACGTTGGCCGTGAACGCGTCCACCTTCAGCACCTGCGTGAGGAAGAACAGCGCGTAGAACTGGCCCGTGTACCACACGACAGCCTGGCCGGCGGTCAGGCCGATCAGCGCCAGGATCACGATCTTCAGGTTGCGCCATTGGCCGAAGGCTTCCGTCAGCGGGGCCTTGGAGGTCTTGCCCTCAGCCTTCATCTTCTGGAACGCCGGCGATTCGCTCATCGACAGGCGGATGTACACCGACGTTGCCAGCAGCAGGATCGACACCAGGAACGGGATACGCCAGCCCCAATCGTCGAACGACTTGCCGGTCAGCTCGCGCACCACCAGGATGACGACCAGCGACAGGAACAGGCCCAGTGTCGCCGTGGTCTGGATCCACGACGTGTAGGCACCGCGGCGGCCGTGCGGCGCGTGCTCGGCCACATACGTGGCGGCACCACCGTACTCACCGCCCAGCGCCAGGCCCTGCAGCATGCGCAGCGCGATCAGGATGATCGGCGCGGCCACACCAATCGTGCCGTAAGAAGGCAGCAAGCCGACGATGAACGTCGACGTGCCCATGATCACGATGGTGACCAAGAACGTGTACTTGCGGCCGATCATGTCGCCCAGGCGGCCGAACACCAGCGCGCCGAACGGGCGCACCAGGAAGCCGGCGGCAAAGGCCAGCAGTGCAAAGATGAAACCCGCCGTTGGATCGAGGCCCGAGAAGAACTGCTTGGCGATGATCGCCGCCAGCGAGCCGTAGAGATAGAAGTCGTACCACTCGAACACCGTCCCGAGCGACGAGGCGAAGATGACCTTCTTCTCCTCCTTCGTCATGGGCGCAGGCTGGACACGCCCGGCGGGCGCGTTCGGTGCACTTTGCACGGTTGCCATGTTGTCTCCTGTTTTCGTAGGTCGTCCCGCTGGGCATGGACACGACAACGCAAAGCATTCGCCCGCGGAATTGTGAACGATTGTGGAAAGCGAAACTTACTGCGTTCTGACACGAACACCCTGTCAACAGGGCAATTTCGTCGGGGTATACACGAGGATGTGCGCGTTGCGTTGCAGCGCAATTCGCTGCTTCAGCGCATCAAATGGAGGGCGGGGGAGTGGGTTCAGTGGCTTCGTGCTGCGATGCCTCGTCATCCTGCGATGCAGCATCCGCAGCGCGGTTGGTGCGCCATGCATACAGCACGGTGATCAGCACGTAGACGATGGGTGCGCCCTGGCCCGCCACCCAGTAAGCGAACGGCCAACCGAAGACGCGCATCGACAGATCGCGCGCGAAGAACGCCACCACATAGGTGACGACAAACCACACCCCCAACAGCGCGGCGATCCAGCGCATGTTGGCGACCCAGCGTCGGCGTGCGGGTGTTCCGGGCGTGATGCTCATGTGGTGGTGTCCCCATCGGGTGCGCTGCGATGCAGCGTGATGCGAAAGCGCGCGCCCGCCAGGCGTGGCGATGCCTGGTAGACGTTGTCGAGCACCTCGATGTCACCGCCGTGCTGCTGCACGATCTCACGCACGATGGCCAGGCCCAGCCCGCTGCCCTCGGCCTGCGTGCCGAGAATGCGATAGAAGCGCTGCATCACGCGTTCACGTTCCGCCACGGGGATGCCGGGGCCGGTGTCGTCAACGTCAATGAAGACGAATGGCTCGAACGGTGCCGTGGTCACGCGCACCGTGACATGGCCGCCGTCAGGCGTGTAGCGGATGGCGTTGTCGAGCAGGTTGTTGAGCATCTCGGCCAGCATCGTCGCGTTGCCGGACGTCATGACCGGCGGCCCGGGCTCTTCGAAGCCGAGGTCGATCTGCTTGGCCCATGCCTTCTGCAGCCAGTCGGCCACCACCTGCCGCGACAGCGCACAGATGTCGAGCGGCACCAGCCCATCGGTCGCGCCCATGTTCTCCATGCGCGCCAGCGAGAGCAGTTGCTTGACGAGGTGCGCCGTGCGGTCCGAGCTGTCGGCGATGTGGGCGAGCGTGCGGCGCAACTCGTCGGGCGACTGCTCGCGCTGGGCCAACTCGGCTTGCATGCGCAGGCCGGCCAGCGGCGTTTTCATCTGATGCGCGGCATCGGCTATGAAGCGTTTCTGCGTCTGCACGGATTGCTCCAGCCGCCCAAGCAGGTCATTGAACGATGCCACCAGCGGTGTCAGCTCTTGAGGTGCGGCGCCTTCGTCAATGGGGCTGGTATCGCCCGGGTTGCGCGCGCGAATGCGCTCCTGAATCGCATTGAGCGGCGCCAGCCCGCGCGTGAGCCCGAACCACACCAGGATGACCGCCAGCGGCAGGATCACGAACTGCGGCAGGATCACGCCCTTGATGATTTCGTTGGCCAATTGCGCACGCTTGTCGAGCGTTTCCGCCACTTGCACCAGCGCGGGTTTGCCGCCAGTCATGCCGGGGCGCTGCACAAATGTATACGCCACGCGAATTTCTGCGCCGTGGATATGGTCGTCGCGCAATTGCACGAGGCTGCCGGCATTGGCGTCTTCTTCGGGCGGCAGCGGCAGGTCGCGATCGCCCGAGACGAACTCGCCGCTCTCGCCCAGCACCTGGTAGTAGATGTTGTCGGTCTCATCCGCGCGCAGGATCTCACGCGCGGAGATCGGCAATTGCAGCGTCACGCGCCCATTCACTTCGCGCAGTTGCTGGCTGAGCACGATGGCACTCGATTCCAGCGCGCGGTCGTACGGCGCATTCGCAATCGACTTGGCCACGAGGTACGTCACCGCAATGCTCATTGGCCAGAGCAGCAGCAGCGGCGCGAGCATCCAGTCGAGAATCTCGCCAAACAGCGATCGGGCGACGGGCCCGGTGGCGTCGTCTTCGAGATGGGGGAGGGTATCGGCGAGGTCGCGGTCGTCAGCCTGGGGGGCAACGCCGGGGCGCGGTGCGCGCGGTATCCGGTGGCGACGCCACGGCCAAGCCAGCCGATCAGCCATGGGCGGTGGCTGAGGTGGCGGGGGCGGCAGCGCGCTCCAGGCAATAGCCCAACCCGCGCACGGTGGCAATGCGGATGCCCTCCACCTCGATCTTCTTGCGCAGGCGGTGGACGTACACCTCGATGGCGTTGTTGCTGACCTCCTCGCCCCAGCCGCACAGGTGGTCGACCAGTTGCTCCTTCGACACCAGCCGGCCCACGCGCGCCAGCAGGATTTCCAGCAGCCCGATCTCACGCGCCGACAGGTCGATCATCTGGTCATGGATATAGGCAATACGGCCGACCTGATCGAACGCCAGTGGGCCATGCCGGACAAGCGTGGCGCCGCCGCCCGTGCCGCGCCGGACCAGCGCACGCACGCGTGCCTCCAGTTCAGACAGGGCGAAGGGCTTGGCCATGTAGTCGTCGGCGCCCAGATCCAGGCCCTTGACGCGGTCTTCCACGCTATCTGCGGCGGTCAGGATCAGCACCGGCAGCATGGCCCCGCGCGAGCGCAGGCGTCTGAGCACCTCCAGCCCTGACAGGCGCGGCAGCCCCACGTCGAGGATCAGGAGGTCATAGGTCTGGGCCGTTTGCGTGGCAAGCGCCGCATCAGCGGCGGCCCCGTCTTCGGCCCGGTCGACGGCATAGCCGGCCTGGCGCAGCGAACGGGTCAAACCGTCGGCCAGGGTGGCGTCGTCTTCGGCTATCAGGATGCGCATGCGTGTCTCCCCGCGATGCTGAGCAGGGTGTCTGGCCTGCCCATCCCGCCCGCTACATTATTTTCACGCGTGTTGTTGCGCAATCGCTGCGCTGGAGGCTTGTCAAAACCACTGGTTTTTTATACAGTACTCCGAACTCGCGGTGCTGTAGTCTTGGCGGCGCTAAAGTATCAAGATTGGTTCCAGCGTCAGGCCGTGCAGCGGATCTGCTGTTGCGAACAAACGCAGGAATCATCGGCCCTTGCGGCCCATTTATACACCAAATCGCACGAAGGACGACCATGGAAGACGGCAAGAAGGCAGCCACGATGAGCGCAGAAAAGCAGAAGGCGCTGGCTGCCGCGCTCGCGCAGATCGAAAAGCAGTTCGGCAAGGGCTCCATCATGAAGATGGGCGATGCCGAGGTGGAGCCGGTCCAGGTCGTGTCCACGGGCTCGCTGGGGCTGGACGTGGCACTGGGCGTTGGTGGCCTGCCGCGCGGCCGCGTGATTGAAATCTACGGTCCGGAATCGTCGGGCAAGACCACACTGACGCTGCAGGTGGTTGCCGAAATGCAGAAGCTGGGCGGCACCTGCGCGTTCATTGACGCAGAACATGCACTGGACGTCACTTACGCTGACAAGATTGGCGTGAGCGTGCCGGACCTGCTGATCTCCCAGCCCGACACCGGTGAACAGGCCCTGGAAATTGCCGACGCGCTGGTGCGCTCGGGTTCGGTCGACCTGATCGTCATCGACTCGGTGGCCGCGCTGGTGCCGAAGGCGGAAATCGAAGGCGAAATGGGCGACGCGCTGCCCGGCCTGCAAGCCCGCCTGATGAGCCAAGCACTGCGCAAGCTGACCGGCACCATCAAGAAGACCAACTGTATGGTCATCTTCATCAACCAGATCCGGATGAAGATTGGTGTGATGTTCGGCTCGCCGGAAACCACCACGGGCGGGAATGCGCTGAAGTTCTACGCCTCCGTGCGTCTGGACATCCGCCGCATCGGCTCGATCAAGAAGGGCGATGACGTGGTCGGCAACGAAACCAAGGTCAAGGTCGTCAAGAACAAGGTGGCGCCGCCGTTCCGCGAAGCCATTTTCGACATCCTCTACGGCCAGGGCGTGTCGCGCGAGGGTGAAATCATCGATCTGGGCGTGGAAGCCAAGATCGTCGAGAAGTCCGGCGCCTGGTACAGCTACGGCGGCGAGCGCATCGGCCAGGGCCGTGACAACTGCCGCGAGTACCTGCGCGAGAACCCCGACCTGGCCCGTGACATCGAGAACAAGGTTCGCGAAGCACTGGGCGTGACGCCAATGAGTGCTGTCGTGGCGGCCGCAGTCGAGGTCGAGGAAGAGTAATTGGGTTGGCCGCCGGCGCAGATCGGCGGCTCTATCGAGCTTCATACGCCTGCCGTTCCCCAACGGTGGGCGTTTTTCTTTGGGGTGTGAAGCCACATGCCGTTGCCGCGTCAACCGCTGTCACTCAAGGCCCGCGCGCTGGGCTATCTGTCCCGGCGGGAGCACAGTCGTACCGAACTGCGCCGCAAGCTGGCACCGCATGCGGAATCTGCGGAGGAAGTGGATGCGCTGCTGGACTGGCTGGAAGGCGAGAGCTGGCTGTCCAATGCACGCTTCGCTGAAAGCGTGGTGCACCGCCGGGCGAGCCGCTACGGTACCGCCCGGCTGATGCAGGAACTGAAAACCCACCAGCTCGGCGAAGAAACGCTGGGCGAGGTGAAGGCCCAACTGCAGAGTACCGAGGTGGCGCGGGCCAAGGCACTCTGGGATAAGCGCTTCGGCCGCCCACCGGCTGATCTGGCCGAGCGTGCCAAGCAGGTGCGCTTCATGATGGCGCGCGGGTTCTCCCGCTCGGTTGTGTCGCGCATCATCGCTGGTGCGGATGAATTGCTGGATGACAGTGACGAATCCCTCTGAACGTCGGCGATTTCACAACAATCTCCGCAGACAATCCGTTTGCGTGCAAGTGCGGCGGGTTGCACCTTATCTGGTCGTTGCAACCCATCCAGCACCGCATTGCAGCATACGACGCAGTACAGTCGTAACGACGTGTTAAAATCCGAGTCTTTGATACCGTCCTCTACTTCGGTTGCAGGACGGGTTGTGTTCGTGTGTGGCGGCTGATGCGCTGCTGCATACGTCCCGTAGGCGATGCGCGAGATCCGCGTGCGCCGCCTCCATCGGTCCTATCGGTCTGTCTGGTCCATGCCTCTGTCTGCTCCCGTCCCGCGCGTCATGCGCCACCGCCGTGCCATCACGGTGGAGGCCTATTTGCGGGAAGACGGCCTGTGGGACATCGAAGCGCGCCTGACCGACACCAAGCCCCGCGATATCCCGCTGGCCAGCGGCGGCGTCCGTCCCGAAGGCCAGCCGCTGCACGACCTGTGGCTGCGCGTGACCATCGACACCCGCATGAACGTCGTCGACGCCGAAGCGTGCTCCGACTGGGTGCCGTATCCCACACATTGCGACACCATCGGCCCGGCCTACCGCAAGCTCATCGGCCTGAACCTGATGAAGGGTTTTCGAAAGGCCTCGCGTGAGAGACTTGGTGGCGTGGCGGGCTGTACGCACCTGACAGAGCTGTGCGGCGTGCTGCCGACTGCCGCCATCCAGGCGTTTGCGGGCGATGTCTTTCCGGTGCGCGACAACTCCAACGACCTCCGACCGATCGAGCCCGGCGAAAAGCCGCCTTACCAACTCCACGGCTGCCATGCCCTGCACTTCGAGGGCGAGGTGGTCCGCAAGCATTATCCGCGCTGGTATGCCTACCAGCCCGAGACCAAGATCCAACCGCCACGCACCGAGCTGTCGCCAGAGCCCTCGTCCTGAAGGGCGCCGCGCTGCTCGCGCGCTTTTTTCGATCCTTAACATTCATCACACTCACTCTGCCTAGCAAAGGAAACACGCATGAATATCCATGAGTACCAAGGCAAGGAAATCCTGCGCAAATACAATGTGCCGGTTCCGCGCGGCATTCCGGCCTTCTCGGTCGAAGAAGCCATCAAGGCTGCTGAAACCCTGGGCGGCCCGGTGTGGGTCGTGAAGGCACAGATTCATGCGGGCGGCCGTGGTAAGGGCGGCGGCGTGAAGGTTGCCAAGAGCATCGACCAGGTCAAGGAATACGCCAGCAGCATTCTGGGTATGACCCTGGTGACGCACCAGACCGGTCCGGAAGGCAAGCTGGTCAAGCGCCTGCTGATCGAAGAAGGCGCGGACATCAAGAAGGAACTGTACGTGTCGCTGGTGGTGGACCGTGTGTCGCAGAAGGTCGCGCTGATGGCCTCGAGCGAAGGCGGCATGGACATCGAAGAAGTCGCTGAATCGCACCCGGAAAAGATCCACACGTTGATCATCGAACCGTCGACCGGCCTGACCGATGCTGACGCTGACGACATCGCCCGCAAGATCGGCGTGCCGGACGCTTCGATCGCGCAAGCCCGCCAAGCCCTGCAAGGCCTGTACAAGGCATTCTGGGAAACCGACGCTTCGCAAGCTGAAATCAACCCGCTGATCCTGACCGGCGACGGCAAGGTCATCGCGTTGGACGCCAAGTTCAACTTCGACTCGAACGCGCTGTTCCGTCACCCGGAAATCGTCGCTTACCGCGATCTGGATGAAGAAGATCCGGCCGAAATCGAAGCCTCCAAGTTCGACCTGGCCTACATCTCGCTGGACGGCAACATCGGCTGCCTGGTGAACGGTGCCGGTCTGGCCATGGCCACGATGGACACCATCAAGCTGTTCGGCGGCGAGCCGGCCAACTTCCTCGACGTGGGCGGCGGTGCCACCACCGAGAAGGTGACCGAAGCCTTCAAGCTGATGCTGAAGAACCCGGACGTGAAGGCCATCCTGGTCAACATCTTCGGCGGCATCATGCGTTGCGACGTGATCGCCGAAGGCGTGATCGCTGCGGCCAAGGCTGTGTCGCTGTCGGTGCCGCTGGTTGTGCGCATGAAGGGCACGAACGAAGATCTCGGCAAGAAGATGCTGGCCGACTCGGGTCTGCCCATCATCGCCGCAGACACGATGGCAGAGGCCGCCGAGAAGGTCGTGGCCGCAGCCGCCGGCAAGTAAGCCGCCCGCTGACCCAACCATACGCGAACGCGAGCAGCGCCCGTTGAACATGACGGCGCGGCTCGCTGCATAAAAGGATTACAGCATGTCGATTCTGATCAACAAAGACACCAAGGTCATCACCCAGGGGATCACCGGTAAGACCGGCCAGTTCCACACCCGCGGCTGCCGCGACTACGCCAACGGCAAGGCCGCCTTCGTGGCCGGCGTGAACCCGAAGAAGGCCGGCGAAGACTTCGAAGGCATTCCCATCTACGCAACCGTCAAGGACGCCAAGGCACAGACCGGCGCCACCGTGTCGGTGATCTACGTGCCGCCCGCAGGCGCTGCTGATGCGATCTGGGAAGCCGTTGAGGCCGAACTGGATCTGGTGGTTTGCATCACCGAAGGCATCCCCGTGCGCGACATGATGATGGTCAAGGACAAGATGCGTAAGGCCGGCAGCAAGACGCTGCTGCTGGGCCCGAACTGCCCGGGCCTGATCACGCCGGACGAAATCAAGATCGGCATCATGCCGGGTCACATCCACCGCAAGGGCCGCATCGGCGTGGTCTCGCGCTCGGGCACGCTGACGTACGAAGCCGTGGGCCAGCTGACCGCGCTGGGCCTGGGCCAATCGTCGGCAGTCGGTATCGGCGGCGACCCGATCAACGGCCTGAAGCACATCGACGTCATGAAGATGTTCAACGACGATCCGGAAACGGACGCCGTGGTCATGATCGGTGAGATCGGCGGTCCGGACGAAGCCAACGCGGCTTACTGGATCAAGGACAACATGAAGAAGCCGGTGGTGGGCTTCATCGCTGGCGTGACCGCGCCTCCGGGCAAGCGCATGGGCCACGCCGGCGCGCTGATCTCGGGCGGTGCCGACACTGCGCAAGCCAAGCTCGACATCATGGAAGAGTGCGGCATCAAGACCACCAAGAACCCGTCGGAAATGGCACGTCTGCTGAAGGCGATGCTGTAATCGGCAAGGGTTGAGGTTGTGCGAAGACGGGAGGCCTAGCCTCCCGTTTTTGTTTGTGCGCGACGGTTTGCGAGCAATGCAGCATGCGCACCGTGCACGACCTGTGTATAAGCAAAGGCATGGTGTCTTGCCTGCTATCCCCATCCAACAAGAACATCTTCGGGAACATTCATGGTGCTTACCTCCAGCGCATTCTGGTTCGCGCTTGGTTCCATCATCCTGACCAATATCGTGCTGTCGGGTGACAACGCGGTCGTTATCGCCCTGGCGGCGCGCAATCTGCCGCAGCGGCAGCAGAAGCAGGCGATCTTCTGGGGCAGCGCCGGCGCCATCGCGCTGCGTATCGTGCTGACGATCCTGGCCGTCAAGCTGCTGGCGTTGCCGTATTTGAAGACGATCGGTGCTGTGCTGCTGGTCTATATCGGCATCAAGCTGCTGGCCGAAGCCGATGAAGACAACGCGCATGGCCGCAAACAGCGTGATGGTTTGTGGCCTGCCGTCCAGACCATCCTGATCGCTGATCTGGTGATGTCACTCGATAACGTGGTCGCCGTGGCCGCGGCCGCAGAAAAGGGGCCGCCGGGGACCGCCTTCCTGCTGCTCGTGCTCGGCCTCGGGCTGTCGATTCCATTCATCATCTTTGGCAGCACGCTGCTGGTGGGGGTGATGGCGCGGTTTCCGATCATCGTCACGCTGGGCGCCGCGTTGCTTGGCTACTTGGCCGGCGACATGCTCGTCAGCGATCCGGTGGATGCGGCTTGGTTTGCGCATTCGGTGCCCTATGCGGACATCGTGTTCGGTTGTGCGGGCGCGCTGCTCGTGGTGGCCGTGGGCTGGTGGCTCAGCCGCCGGACGCTGCGGCAGGCCTAATCCGAACGATTCCCCTCGAAAGTAGGTGGTGACGCGATCTGTCTGAAAATCTGTCAAGAACGGTCAGATTCGCGGCTGAATTCCAGCCAAAGTGCGCCAGTTTCCGCCTATTAACACAGTGTGTGCCTTGGCATAGTCCCTGCACTGTGGCCTCCCACAACAAAATGCCTTTTGGGGAGAGGTCATGGGCTTCAGGCACAGCAGGGGAACACGGCGCCGAGCGCGCGGCTTTACGCTGATCGAACTGATGATCGTGGTGGCGATCGTTGGGATCTTGGCGGCGATTGCGCTGCCGGCGTACAACAACTACCTGGTCAAATCGAAGCTGACCGAAGCGACGACGACGCTGGATGCTGCGCGGGTTGCGGTCAACGAAGCGTATTCGTCTGGCAACGGAATCTTCCCGAGTTCAAGTTCGCCGCCCATCATTACTCAGGCTGTGCCAGGCAACGCTCAATATGTCACTGGCATCAAATACAACAACCCAGGAACGGCTTCCAGCGTTGGCGTTGTGGTGACGCTTGGCAAGACAGGTAACCCCCAGATCGATGGCCACTATTTGGGAATGTTCGGTGCTGGCCAGACAGATGGGACGGTGGTGTGGACTTGCGGTACCGCGAAAACGGCGAATGACTACGCTTCGGGGGCTGCGGTGCAATCCATGTATCCGTATTTGCCGGCGACCTGCCAGAACTGAGATACCAACAAGCAAGGTTGGCACGGGTTCACAGGTGTGTTTGAGCGGGCAGCGAGGTCACTCGTTGCCCGCTTCGTTTTTGGGTCAGGGGGATCTGACACTAGTCTTTTTGCCGGAAATCTTGGACCGTTCACGGGCTTAACAAACCAACGCCATAATTGTGGATCAAAGGCCACAAAACTAACGACTTCTGTCACGTGGTGTCAAGAATTGTCATTGGCGATTGCCTGTGGTTGTCCACTCTGAACGGGTTTTGCGGGTTGGGGTGCGATTTTGGGGCTGGCACGGTCCCTGCTATATAGAACGCGCAACATCTTCAACCACACATTCCGGGGGAATTTATGAAGTCGATGCGTCGTATCAACAAGCGTGTTCAAAAGGGTTTCACGCTGATCGAACTGATGATCGTGGTCGCGATCGTCGGTATCCTGGCTGCCATCGCGCTGCCGGCCTACAACAACTACATGATCAAGTCGAAGCTGGTGGAAGCCACGACGGACTTGGATGCAGCAAAGTCGGCCGTTGCTGAGGCCTATGCCGCCAACAACAGCACATTCCCGACCAGCACGAATAGCCCGGTTAACGGCTCGAACACAGCCAGCGCGCCGTTTGCGAATTCGAAGTACGTGAAGCGTATGGACTACGTTAACACCGCCGGCGTTGTCAACGTGACTACTACGTTGACCGGCACGGGTAACGCGACTGTCGACAACTCGATTATTGGTTTGATTGGTACGGGTGGCGCTGACGGCACTGTGAGCTGGCAGTGTGCCACGCTGGCGGCAGCAGGCTCTGGCGTTCCTTCCGCTACTGCGGTTGCGTCGGGACAAAAGGTTACGGCCCTGTATCCGTACCTGCCGGCAGCCTGCCAGTTCTAAGACCTGCTCAGGCTCAGTATCCAAAGGGCGCCTTCGGGCGCCCTTTGGCTTTATGGGCGAAGTCCTTAAGAGGAACCTGCTTCACGCACCAGAAAAAGCGGGTGGCTTGTATGCAGCATTCGCAGGCTAAACTCGCGACTTCTTTTGCGTCGTCGCCCGTTCTTCCATTCTCATCGCAGTCTCGCCATTTCGTCAGATGCTTCGATCTCGTGTTCTGTTGATTCCACTTTGGCTGGCGCTTGCTGCGAGCGCGTCGCTCCCGTTCTTGACGGCGCTGCATACTTATCCGATTGCATCGTTCTATGATGAATTTGCAACTGGTGTTTGCTGGGCCGCTTTCGCAGTTGCGGTACTTGCACTGACGTGGAGCAATCGGACGGGGTTGCCCGGGATTGCATTGGCACCGCTTGCCCTGATCATCGTGCTGTTTGTGCAGTTGCGGGCTGCGCCGCCGCTGAATTCTTTCCTATCGCTGGTGGCCGTAATTTTTCTGCTGGCAGCAGCAGCGGTCTGTGGATTGGGTGCACGTTGCCGGAACTTGCCAGGTGTGCTGGAGGCGCTCGCTATCGGCCTGATCCTAGGCGGGCTGTTGACGGTGGCGATCGAATTGTTGCAGGCGTTTCGCGTTGAAGGACTGCCGCAGATGATCTTCTCGACGGCAGACCCCACGGCAACCGATCGGCGCATGTGGGGCAATCTGAATCAGCCGAACCATGTGGCCTCGTATCTCGCATTTGGGGTAGCGGCCTGTGCATTCCTTGCGCATCGGTGGAGGCGTGCGCGGATTCCTCTGGCGGTGATTACGTTGCTCCTTCTGGTCGGCATCTCGCTGACGTTCTCCCGGATGACGTGGGTTCACCTCGCGGTGGTGGGCGGGCTGACCGGGCTTGCCTGGACGGTTGAGCAGCACGGCCGCCAACGCTGGGCACGAGCAGCGATGCCAGTGGTGGCATTGCTGGTGGCTTACCAACTCAGCAACTGGTTGGTGGCCTACGCCAATATCCGTTGGCATTTGGACTTGCCGACATCGCTTGGTGAGCGGATGCAAGAAGGGGTCGGCTCGCGTGCCATTATTTGGACGCACGCTTGGCACATGTTTCTCGCGCACCCATGGTTCGGTGGCGGTTGGGGTGACTACGCCTGGAACCAGTACCTGCAGACGGACGAACTCGGTCGTGCTGCGTTGGCGGTGAATGCGCACAACATTGTGCTGGACCAATTGGCCAAGGTTGGCTTGCTTGGCCTGTTGGCCATCGCGTTGCCCTTCCTGGGCTTCGCGTGGAGCCTGCGCAAACGTCGCATCACGCCCGATCTGGCATTTCTGCTCGCCGTCATCCTCGTGATGGGGGGGCACTCCATGCTCGAGTTCCCCCTGCACTACCTGTACTTTCTGTTGCCGCTCGCATTTGCGCTGGGTTATGCCGATGAACGGATTTTGCCCAAACCATCCAGTGGCATGACATGGGCGTCAACCGCGGTGATCACCGTAGGGGCGATTGCATTGATGCCGCGTCTTTGGGCGGACTACAGTGCAGTGGAGCGCCTCTATTACGCCCCCGAGGGGTTGCAGAAGGAATGGGCCCGGTATCAGAAGCATGGGCCGAATTTACTGAAGCCGTACGAGCAACTCGCGGTCGCAGTCAACATGAAAGTTGTGCCGGAGGCGGCGGCTTCATTGTTGGAGCTGGAATTTCAGGCGGCACAACTCTATCCCGGTGGGCCCACCGTCCAGCGCTTTGCACTTGCGCTTGCGTACCTAGGCAAGACCGACAAAGCTGTGCTTCAGATGCGACGCCTGTTCGACGAATACTGGATTCAACCCGACTACGCGCCTCAAATCTGGATGGTCAAAGAACACTGCGACCGGAAGGTCGATGCCCTCGGCACTTTCTGCGCCCGCCTGAGATCCGAAAAGCTTCTTGTAGAAGGCGCAGCAGCGGAGCCAAAACCAGCATCAGCCTCTCAATGAGGGAAGGCGCTTCGCAGCGCCCCAGCAAATATCGATGCGCCGTGACGCCAGGGAAATTTCCGTAAGCTAAACTCGCGCACGCGTTGCAAGAGCGCCTTAGGGCGCTCTTGTCGTTGAATGGTCTCTTCCGCTCCCCGTCGATGTCTCGTTCTCCTGTTCTAACGTTGTCGATCTGGCTGGCGATTGCCGCGTGCTGGTCCGTTCCGTTCCTGATCGCGCCGCACACCTACCCCATCCCCACGTTCTACAGCGAATTTGCCGCAGCGATCTGCTGGACTGCGCTGACGATCGCTGTGGTTAGTCTAGGATGGGGCGGTAGAGTCGGCTTGCCGGCGATTGCTTTGGCGCCTCTGGCCCTGATTGCCGTGCTGATCCTGCAGTTGTTGGTGGCACCGCCGATCAATACGTTCTTCTCGTTTGCGGCGGTGGCCTTCCTGTTGGCCGCGGTTGCTTCCACATGGCTGGGGGCGCGTTGCCGCGACATGCCCGGGATGCTGGAAGCGTTGGCGGTAGGCGTGATCGTGGGGGGCGTGCTGACAGTCTCGGTGGAGCTGCTGCACCTGTTTCGGGTGCCGGGGCTCCCCAGCGAGTTCTTTTCGATCACGCCGGCCGGGACTGCTCGCCGGATGTGGGGCAACCTGAACCAGCCGAACCACGTCGCCTCGTACCTGGCGTTCGGGCTTGCGGCTTGCCTATTTCTTGCGCAGAGGTTTCGGCGTTGGCGCATTGTTCTGGCCGTGATTGCACTGAGTTTCTTGCTGGGTATGGCGCTGACCATTTCCCGGGTTACGTGGCTGCATGTGATCGTGGTCGGCGTGCTGGCGGGGCCGGCATGGTCGACTCGAGTGCGCGGCGCCGCTAGGTGGCTGGCTGCCGCTGCGCCGGCGCTGCTGCTGGTTGCTGCATACCAGGTTTGCAACTGGATCGTTTCGTATGCCAACGTGCTTTGGCATCTCGATCTGCCCGGCTCGCTCGGACAGCGCATGCAGGAAGGTGCCGGTGAGCGCGTGCTGCTTTGGCGGCATGCCTGGCACATCTTCCTTGCGCATCCTTGGCTAGGTGGTGGCTGGGGCGATTACGCCTGGAACCAGTACGTGCAGACTGATCTGCTTGGCAACGTCGAGATGTCGTTGAATGCGCACAACATTGTGCTGGACCTGTTGGCCAAGGTTGGCCTGCTTGGCTTGCTTGCCGTGGCGCTGCCGTCCCTCGGTTTCGTATGGCGTCTGCGAAAGCGGCCAATGACGCCTGCTTGGTCATTTCTGCTCTCCATCATCCTGGTACTGGGCGCGCACTCGATGCTTGAGTATCCGCTGCATTACCTGTTCTTCCTGCTGCCTCTGGCATTCGCGCTGGGCTACTTGGATATGCGCACGCTGCGTTTTCCTACCGGCCGCATGGCTTGGGCGTCTGTGGGCGTTGTGTCGCTATGCGCGGTCGTGCTGTTGGTGCGGCTCTGGGGGAACTACGTGTCGGCGGAACGCCTTCAATACGGTTTCACGAGCCAGCCAAGGCAGCCGGCTGGGTATCACGAACACGGCCCGACTTTGCTGTTGCCGTATGAGAGCTTGGCAAAGGCAAGCCAATGGAAGGTCGGCCCTGAGACGGCTGAATCGCTCATGCCGCTGGAACGCCGGGCCGTGCAGTTCTATCCCGGTCCCAACACCGTGCAGCGATACGCGTTGGCGCTTGCCTATTTGGGGAAGACGGAGGAAGCCGTCGTTCAAGTCCGCCGGTTGCACAGTCAATATTGGACCGACTACGCCAACCAATCCTGGTTGGTCGCGCAAGCGTGCGGACAGGATCACGAAGAGATGTTGAAGACGTTCTGCGCGCGCCTCAGGTCGGAGAAATTGCTGTTGACAATAGATAGATCATCCGACGGAGATTCATTGACTGCATCGCAATAATCGAAAGCGCCCAATTGGGCGCTTTCTTATTGATGATTCGATTCTTATCCAGAATATAAAAAAGAGTTGCGATTCTGCTTGAGTTAATCGCGTTCGCTTAGTCTTCTCCATCTCAAAGGCCAACTAGGCTTGGCGATTGAGTGTCCGAAGCAGTGATAAAGGAGAAATTAATGAATCTGAGACGTTATTCCAAAAAACAAAACCAGACCGGTTTCACCCTGATTGAGCTCATGATCGTCGTTGCCATCATCGGCATTCTGGCGGCAATCGCAATCCCGGCATATCAGGATCATGTGGCGCGGTCACGTGTGACCGAGGGTTTGGCGCTTGCAGCCCATGCCAAGACGATTGTGGCGGAGAATGCCATCGCCGGCGCCGATTCGCTTAAGCTGGGATATAGCACAAACACCGCAACCCGTAACGTCTTGGCGGACGGCATCAAGATCAACGAAAACAATGGCGAAATTACCATTGCGTACGCAGGCAATGTCGCGAAAGAGGGAGCAAATGTTCTTGTGCTGAAACCTTCCGCAAATGGAGTCGAACTCAAGGCGAAGGAGCGGCCAGAGGGCCCCATTCGTTGGGATTGCTACGCTGCGGGCGCTACTGCTCGCGATAAAATTCCCGCGCCGCCGAACGATGTCGCAACACTTTCGGTTGATATTGCCCCAAGCGAGTGTCGCTAAATCGGCGAAAAGCATGAATGCGCGAAGGCGCTTCAATTTTGGTGGCGAAGGTATCGTGCTACTTCGCCACCCAATCCCCAGACTTCCCCCCGTGCTTCTCCACCAACCGCACATCCCCAATCACCATCCCCCGATCCACGGCCTTGCACATGTCGTAGATCGTCAGCAGCCCCACCTGCACGGCGGTTAGCGCTTCCATCTCCACGCCAGTCTGCCCACGCGTCTCCGCGCGGACGGTGCAACGGACAGTGTGAGCCGCTTCATCCAGATCAAACTCAACCGCCACCTTGGTCAACGCCAACGGATGACACAGCGGAATCAGGTCAGACGTCCGTTTCGACCCCTGAATCGCCGCAATACGCGCGATCCCCAGCACATCGCCTTTCTTGGCCGTGCCATCGCGTACGAGTGAAAACGTTTCAGGCAGCATGCGGATCGTGCCGGTGGCCACGGCCACGCGGTGCGTGATGGCCTTGTCGCCGACGTCAACCATATGGGCTTGTCCGGCGGAATCGAAGTGGGTGAGTTGCGACATAAGTAACCGCAGGATTGCGGGGCAGAAGACGAAGCGTTTTATGATAGCAAGCGCCCGGCGGTTCCCGATGCCGCCGGGCTGATCCTGCACACTGCGCTTTCCGTATGACGCATTTCCTCTCCCGGCCGCGTGCACGCAAGCTGACGGCTGTTGTGTTGTTGTCGACGTGGCTGGGGCCATTGCCGCTGCCTGTGCTGGCGCAGGCTTCTGCCCCTGCGGCTTCGGCCAATCTGGGGCTCGGTTCCGCTGCCCAGGCAGACCAGGTGCAGAGCAACCTGAACCGCAGCGTGCAGATCGGCCGCCAGTCGCCGTATCTACAAAAAGACCCGACCGTCATTGATGCGCCAACGTACGAGTTGCCCGACATGGGCGATCCGTCCACGGCGGCGCTGTCGCCGGACATGGAGCGCCGGTTGGGCGACCGTGTGATGCGGGAGATCCGCCGTGATCCGGATTACGTGTCCGATCCGCTGCTTGGCGATTACCTGAACACCATCGGCTTCAAGCTGATTGAGGCGGCGCGCCGGCAGCACGTGGCGGGCAGCACGTCGTCGTCGAGCTTCGAGCTGTTTGCGGTGCGCGATCCGGCCATCAACGCGTTTGCGCTGCCGGGTGGCTATATCGGCGTGAACACCGGCACGTTGGTGGCAACCGAGAGCGAGTCGGAGCTGGCTTCCGTGCTCGGCCACGAAATCGGCCACGTGCTGCAGCGGCATATCGCGCGCGGCATCGACAAGTCGGGCGAGTCGATGTGGATTGCGCTGGCGTCGCTTCTGCTGGCGGGTCTGGCGGCCACCAAGAGTGGCGATGCTGCGCAGGCGCTGGCCATCGGCGGGCAGGCGGCAGCGGTGTCGAACCAGCTTTCGTTCTCGCGCAGTGCCGAGCGTGAGGCGGATCGTGTCGGCTTTACGCTGCTCACCGGCGCCGGTTATGACCCGGAGGGCATGCCGGACTTCTTTCGCCGCATGCAGCGGGTCACCAACATTGCGGATACCGGTGTGGTTCCCGGTTATGCACGCACGCACCCGCTGACTGGGGAGCGTATCGCCGACATGGCCGATCGCGCGCGCGGCCTGCCGCATCCGCGTCAACCGCGCCGGCCGGAGTTCGGCTTTGCCAAGGCGCGTGCGCGTGTGCTGCAGGAAACGTCGACCAGCTCCTACATCGATGTGCGCAATGCCATGCAGTCGCAGTTGTCTTCGGCACCGGATGCACCGGTCGAGAAGCGTGCGGCGCTGTGGTACGGCATTGCGGTGGCCAACCAGATGGCGGGCCGGCTGGACGAGGCCGAGCAGGCGCTGCTGGAAGCGCGGCGCCTGTACGGCAACATCCCCGGCATCACGTCAGGCAGCGTTGATCTGGACGTGACGGCCATCGAGTTGGCGCGTGCCCGCAACCGCATGCCAGAGGCGCTGGCCTTGGCGCGCGCTGCGCTTGTCGCATATCCGCTATCGCGCGCAGTTGGCCAGACCTATGCGCAGACGCTGCTGGCAGCCGGCCGGATCGATGACGCCATTCCGTATCTGAAGGACAAGACCCGCGAAGACACCGCGCAATCGATCTGGTGGGACATGCTCGCGCGTGCCTATGCCGATAAGGGGAAGCGCCTGGAGCAGCACCGCGCGCTGGCTGAGAAGTATGCGCGCGATGGTGCGTGGGGCTCAGCGGTCGAGCAACTCAAGCTGGCCCGTGAAGCGGGCGATGCGGATTTCTACACGCTGTCCGAAGTCGATGCGCGATTGCATCAGATGGAGCGGCAGTACAAGGAAGAGAAGGCCGAGGATAAGGCGCTACCGAAGTAGCAGGGTGGCGCAGACGCCCGTCTCTGCTACGCAGCCGGATGCGGCACGAATCCGTAGCGCCGAGCGACTTCTGCGCGATGAATCGGCTCGATATCGAAGGTGCGATCGCCGATGGTGAGCGTGCCGAGTGCGGCGCCGCATGCGTCTCCGTGCCATTGCGCGAGCGACGAGAGCGGCTCCAGGTCGTGATCGTGTAGCACGGCGATGGTGTCTTCTGCATCCCATCCCGCTACACGTCCAGACAGCAGCACGTTGCCTTGTTCATCGGCAAAACAGCCGGTGGGTGTGAAGGCCGCGCCCGTTGTGGTGGTGAAGGCGGGTGCAACGTCATTGGGTATCAGTCGCACAACCCACGGCGTGTAGTCCAACGCCACAAACACGCGCTGTGGCCCGTTCTGAAAGAACCACCGCCCCGCATCATCGTGCGCGTAGTTGCGGACGATGAAGTCGACCAGAGATGGATGGCGGATCGGATCGCCTGACAGCTTGTTGGCCTGCGCAAACTCGTTGCGCATGCGCCATTGGCCCCGACGGTCCAGCGCCAGCCAGCCGAAGCAGTTCGGCACGTTCGGCCATTTGGCCATCGCCTGGCGGACGATGTCATCCATGGGAATCTGCGTCTCCGGTCTGCACCGGGCGACCGAGTACGTCATCAAAGAAACGCAGCACGCGTGCGGGCATCCAGTCGATGCGGCCGGTCATATGGCGCAAGCCGCTGTCGTGGCGCAGCAGGAAGCCGACGTGGCCGCCATGTTGCGGCTGGTCCAGTACGACGTCCGGTGAGACGTCGGCGGGGCCGGGCAGGTGCTGACCGGGCAGGAACGGATCGTTGCGCGCGTTGAGCACCAGCGCCGGCACACGCACGTCGCGCAGGATCGGCTTGGACGACGCACGCGTCCAGTAGTCCAGCACGTCGCGATAGCCGTGCAGCGGCGCAGTGACGAGGTTGTCGAATTCGCTCAGATTGCGCGAGGCCAGCATGGCAGCCCGGTCGTACAGGCCGGGGTGCTGGTCGAGCTTCGCACTGGCTTTTTCCTTGAGCGTGCGCAGGAACATGCGCGTGTACACCATGTTGAAGCCGCGCGACAGCGCCGCGCCACCAGCCCGCATGTCGAGCGGCGCAGAGACCGTTGCCGCAGCGCTCAGGTGCCGTGCGCCGGTACCGTGCTCACCCAGATAGCGCAGCAGCGCATTGCCGCCCAGCGAGATGCCCACGGCCAGCAACTTGCGGCCCTGGGGCTGGCAGACTGTCCGGTAGAGCCGCTCAAGAATCCATGCGATTTCAGCACCGTCGCCGCAGTGGTACATGCGCGGCGCACGGTTCATCTCGCCCGAGCAGCCACGGAAGTGCGGGATCACGCCAGGCCAGCGGCGCGCGCGCAGCGCATCCATGAGCAGGCTCGCGTAGTGGCTGCGCGAATCACCCTCCAGGCCGTGGAACATGACGACAAGCGGCGCGTGGGCATCGGCGTCATGTGTGGTCCAGTCGAGATCGATGAAGTCCTGGTCGGGCGTGTCCCAGCGCTCGCGGCGGTACGTGATGCGCGGAAAGCGCCAGAGGCGCGCCGGCACAATCGTCTGCGCATTGCCGCCGATCAGCCACCACGGCGAGCGGAACGCGTGCGGCTCGAACGGCCCCGCCAGCATGGCGCCGAGGTTCAGTTCAACGGGGGCAGCTTGGCGGAGCGGGCGATTCATCGTGACGATGCAACTGCCACGCCGGGGTGGCGCGGCTCAGTGCAGGGAGTGCGTGGCGCTGGAGATGGAGGCGGCCACACGTTCTTCCGCCGCCTGGCTGGAATGCACGTGGGCGATGCGCCAGCCTTCGTGGTTCTGCATCAGCACGTAGGTCGTGTGCACGTACAGATCCGCTTCAGTGGCGGTGGCCGAGAAGCGCAGCGCTTCCGTCGATTCGAAAATCGACACGCCCAGCGAGGAGTGCACCTGCTGGCTGAGGCACTCGATCCAGACCGGGTTCTTCTCGACCAGCGCATCGAGGCAGCCGCGCAGTTGCTCGTGGCCGTGCAGGCGCTGGCCGTCGGGCAGGATGAAGCTGACGGAATCCTCGTCCAGCCACAGCCGGAGCGCGCCATCGGCATCGCGGCGCTTGAGCGCATCGCGATAGGCTTCGAGGATGTCCTCGGCGGCTTCGAACAGGCGGGCAAATCGTGGCATGGCGGCTGGACGTTCAGGGAAGGACTGCGGACAAGCGTTACGAATCTATGCCGGCTGCAACAGCCGGCGCAACTCATGAAACACCATCTCGGGGCCGATGTCGCGCAGGCAGCGCAAGTGGCCCAGCGGGCATTCGCGCGCAAAGCACGGACTGCACTCCAGATGGAGCCACATGATACTCGCTGCGGGCGACAGGGGCGGCGTATGGCGCGGATCGCTGGAGCCGAACACGGCCACCTGCGGGCGTCCCAGGGCTGCGGTCACGTGCATCAGGCCCGAGTCGTTGCAGATGGCGGCTTCGGATCGGGCGAGCAGTTCGATGGCCTCATCCAGCGAGGTCTCACCGCACAGGTTGCGGACGAACGGCGCGCGCTCGACGATGGCGTTGGCCATCTCACGGTCCTTGCCCGAACCGAGCGCGACGATCTGCGCATACGGGAACGAGCGGCGCAGCATCTGCGCAAGCTCGGCAAAGTGCTCGGCAGGCCAGCGCTTGGCGGGGCCGTATTCGGCGCCGGGGCAGAAGGCGACCAGGCGCGCATTGCCGGGAATGTCGAATTTGGCCGAGGTGGTAGCCACGCGCTGTACGTCAACGTTCAGCTTCGGGTCGGGCAGGGTGTCGGGCAGCTTGGCACCGGGCTTGAAGGCCAGCGCGGCATAGTGCTGCACCATCGGCGGACGCGCGTTCTTGGGCGGATTCGGGTAGCGCACGTTCAGCACGCCCAGGCGCGACTCGCCCTTGTAACCGATGCGCAGCGGAATGCCGGCCAGCCACGGGATCAGCGCACTCTTGAACGAGTTCGGCAGCACGTAGGCCGCATCGAATGTCTCGTTTTTGAGTTGCTGGGCGAACATCGTGCGGCTGCCGAGCTGCAGCTTGCCGTGCGCGAGGTCGGTCGGCAGCACGCGGGCAATCTCGGGCATGCGCGCGAGCACCGGCGCGACCCACTTGGGCGCGATGGCGTGGATCTGCGCGCGCGGGTGCCGCGCCTTGATCTGCGCAAACAGCGGCTGCGCCATCAGCGCATCACCGATCCAGTTCGGGGCGACGACGAGGATTTTGCGCATCATCCCCTCGCCTGACGTGCCGGGCATACGTTGCGACCGGCGTCGTACTGCGTGTGAAGACGGCTCAATGGTGGCCCTTCAGTTCAACGCCGGGAGCCAGCTTGTAGACGGTGCCGCAGTACGGGCACCGGACTTCGCCGGTGTCGGCGATGTCGAGGAACACGCGCGGGTGGTAGTTCCAGGCCGGAGTCTTGGCGGTCGGGCAGTGCAGCGGCAGGTCGTCTGCGCCGATTTCGATTGTGGGTGCGGTTTGCGTGGTCATGATGAGTAGGAGTGCCGGCGCGGTCTGAACAGGTCAGCCGTGCCTTGGTCTGGGCCGCAAATTCAAATGTCGAAAATTTCGACGAAGAGGCGAAATTGTAAGGGGTGGGCGCGGGCGCGCCAACGCCGATTGTTGCACTGCGTGGCGCCCGGCACGAATCGTTGCGCCGGACAAGGCGCGTGCGCATTGGCGTTAAGCGGACGCTTAACATCAAAAGTATAATCATGCGTTTCCTACGAGCCACCCATGTCGCCCCCGACGCATCCGCGCTTGCGCGCTGCCGGCAGCCTTTGGCCGGACTATAAAAAAGAGACGAATGCGCCGCTTGAGGGGGCGTCATGGCACTAGTCCGCTGGGGCGCCGCACTGCAACGCCGCTGGCAGGCCATCGATCCTGCCGAGCGCGCTGGTTTCTTCACCGGTATCCGCGCCTACGCACCGTCGCTGCCGCCGGTGTTCACCTGGGGCGTGGTGACCGGCGTGGCGATGAGCAAGTCGGTGCTGACCATTCCGCAGGCGATCGGCATGTCGATCTTTGTCTATGCGGGGTCGTCGCAACTGGCCGTGCTGCCGCTGCTGGCTGCGGGGCTGCCGATCTGGACGGTGCTGCTGACGGCGTTCATCGTCAACGTGCGCTTCATCATCTTCAGCGCGGGGCTTGCGCAGCATTTCGGGCACCTGCCGTTTGTGCGGCGGGTGGTGCTGGGCGTGTTCAACGGCGATCTGCCGTTCGTGCTGTTCACCCAGAAATATCCCTCCGCGGCGCCGGATGCAGGCAAGGAAGGGTACTACTGGGGCATGGTCCTGCTGAGCTTCGTGGCCTGGCAGGTATCGTCCATCCTGGGCATCGTCGCGGCGAGCCTGTTTCCTGACGCGTGGGGCCTGGCGCTGGCCGGGACGCTCGCGCTGATTCCTGTCATGGTGTCGACCATTCGGAGCCGTGCCACCCTCATGGCGGTGGCCGTGGCAGCGGTGCTGGCGCTGCTTGCCTTCAAGCTGCCGTATCGATTGAGCCTGGTGATTGCCGTCACCGGCGCCATGGCTGCAGGCCTGGCCGCCGATGAGGCCGCCGCGCGCCTGCAATGGCAGCGCCGCCGCACGGCGCAGGCCGCACCCAAGGAAGAAGACGCATGAGCGCGCTGGAGATCTGGCTGGTCATCGCGGGGATGACGGTGGTGACGATCGTCACGCGCTCGCTGTTCCTGATCGTGGGCGACAAGGTTGCGCTGCCGATGCGCCTGCAGCACGCGCTGCGCTTTGCGCCAGCCGCAGCGCTCATCGCCATCGTGCTGCCCGACCTGCTCTGGAACCAGGGCCATTTTGATGTGACCTGGACCAACCCGCGCCTGATGGCTGGCGTTGCGGCCACCGCGTTCTATGTGGCGACGCGGCGCATGCTGGGCATGATCTTCGTCGGCATGGGCGTGTTCACCGTGCTGCGTCTCTGGGGATGACTGTGTCGGGCTCTGTTTCCACGCGCAACGGCGTGATCTTCGCGTTTCTGGCCTACACGATGTGGGGCCTGTTTCCGCTGTACTTCAAGCTGCTTAAGGCCGTGTCGCCGGTGGAGATCCTGTCGCACCGGGTGATCTGGTCACTGGTGGTGATGGTGGTGATCCTGCTCGTCAAGCGCCACTGGGCGTGGTTGTGGGCGCTGCGCACGCAGCCGCGCGTGGTGGGTCGCTACGCGGCCAGCACCGCACTGCTGGCGGCCAACTGGCTGACCTACATCTGGGCGGTGAACCATGACCATGTGCTCGACGCGAGCCTGGGCTACTTCATCAACCCGCTTGTCGTGGTGATGCTGGCCGCGCTGGTGCTGGGCGAACGGCTGCGGCCGGTGCAGTGGGTATCGGTGGCGCTGGCCGCGGCCGGGGTGGCGTGGCTGACCTGGCAGGCCGGCACGCTGCCGTGGATTGCGCTGGCGCTGGCGTTTTCGTTCGGCTTCTATGGCCTGCTGCGCAAAACCTCGCCGCTGGGTGCGCTGGAGGGGCTGACGCTGGAGACGCTGCTGCTGTTTCCGCTGGCGCTGGCCTATCTGGGCTGGCTGGCCGCGCAGCAGCAGAACGCTTTCCTGGCTGCGTCGCCCGGCATGCAGTTGCTGCTGGCGCTGGCCGGCCCGCTGACGGCGTTGCCGCTGCTGCTGTTCGGCGCCGGGGCGCGGCGCATTCCGCTTTCGCTGCTGGGGTTGCTGCAGTACGTGAGCCCCACGCTGCAGTTGCTGCTGGGTGTGTGGCTCTACAACGAGCCGTTTGCCGGGCCGAAGGTGGCGGGCTATGTGCTGATCTGGATCGGCTTGGTGGTCTACAGTGCCGAGAGCGCGCTGCGTCTGCAGCGGCGCCCTCAGGTGTTACCGGCTAAGTAGCACCGTCGGCGTGGCGGGCACGCCGTTCCACGCCATCGGCGTATCCAGCAGTTCCACCCTGGTGATGGCCTTGTCGCCGGGCACGTTGATGGTCCACAGCTTGAAGCTGTCGCTGCTGGTCGGGTCCGTTGTGCTGGCGGCGGGTGTGCCGGTCGGGCTGAACCACGGGCGGAAGCCGCCTTGCAGCACACGCGTGATCTGCGAGTTGTCGGCGTAGGTCACGCGCACGGTGTAGTCGCAGCCGCTGGCGTGGCAGTACCACGCATACGTGCCGGTGTTGGGCACGATGGCGGCGCGGTCTGCCGCGCTGATCGGGTCAAACGTCTGGATCAGGTTGCCCGTGAACGGCAACGGCGGATAGATCTGCGAGACACCCGCCGTGCCTGCGCGGCTCAACGTGATGGCGATGGCGTAGACCGGTACGTTGGTCTGCGTCGGCAGGTTCTGGTTGATGCCGTACAGGCCGTTGCTGGTGGTCGTGGGGGTGTAGGCCACGCGTGCCTGCGTGGTGGCATTCCACTGGCTATAACCGGTGGGCGAAGCCGCGTCGACCAGGATGCGGTTCTGCAGCCAGGCCTGCATCTTTCCCGTATTGAAATCCGAGAACGTCGCGAACTTGTAGCCCGGCGATTGATCGCCCGCGCCGCCCTGCATCGGGTCTTGCTTGATGCATCGGTTGGCGGAATCGGTCTGGTGGCCGCTCGCACAGTTGGCGTAGCTGCTGGCCGTGGTCGGCACGCGGATGTCCAGGAATTGGTTCTTGTTCGGGTCGTAGCCCCATACCGAGCCCGTCAGGCTGCCGCCCGCGTACGGATACGTGCCGGCGGTATAGGCATCGCCCGCGTGCGGCAAGCCGAAGGCGTGGCCTTGCTCGTGGATGAAGATGCCGGTGTAGTTCTGGTCGCCCACGCCCGCGTTGCCGCCACCCAGGCCACCGCCGAGGAACACTGGCTTGTTCGTCACCGGGTCGACCGGCAGGATCGGCGCGTAGTACTGGTTGTTGGTCGGGCCTTCGCCGTTGGCGTTGCGCAGGCTCTGGATCAGACTGAGCACCGCGCTCATCACCGCATAGCCTTCTTTCTGCTGGCTCATGGCCGTGACTACATAGGCCGGCTGCGCTACGTTGGCGCTGTCAGCACGCGGCGCGATCACCATGCTCGGCCACGACACGCGCCCGATCGGGTGATTGGCTGCCGTCAATGCCGAGACCGGCCACTTGGCGAAGATCTCCTGCTGCGTCACGGCGTCCGGCGCCTTGACGGTCGACAGCGGCGTCGTATTCGAATCGTTCGCGCCGAAGAGGTAGAACGGCAGGACACGCAGCGTGATGTCGGCGTTGGTGCCGAAGCTGGGTGTGTGGCTGGTGCTGGCGGTGTAGTTGGCTGCCGATACGCGGAACGCCGTGCCGGACACCATCCACGCGGCAGGTACGGTCACGCTCCAGCGGTCGGTTGCGTAGGGGCGGCCGGCAGATTCCGTAGGCGGCAGGGCGGCGGGCGCATTCAGCGCCAGGCTGCCGACCAGCGTGCCGTTGCGCCAGGCTTCCAGCTTCGGTTGCTGCACGTCTGCCTGGCCGATTGACACCAGCGCCAGCGCCCCCCGATTACCCGTGAGTTGCAGCGTGCCGGTGGTGTTCGGCAGCGTCCAGGTGAGGCCGCCCTCGGGCAGCACGTGGGTCTGCGCAAACTCCAGCTTGTTCAGCGCGAGTGGGCCGGCGGCCGGCGTGGTGGGCGAACTGGGGGTGCCGGTCGATCCGCCGTCCGGCTGGGTGCTTGATGTGGTGCTGGTGGCGCCACCATCGCCGCCGCCGCAAGCGGTCAGCAATAGGGTGGTCAAGGCGGCCGCCAGCGTGGCGCGGCCCAGGATTGGCGCTTGGCTCATGGAAAACTCCCGACGTATTTATGTTTATTGGCGCGCACATTTTAGCTTTGTGGAGGCTTGTGAAGCTAGGCACGCTCCCCTAGTCAGGGGATTCGGGGTTTCGTTCGTCCGTTTTACGGCAAGGGTGCAAGGGTGATCAGGTAAAATCGTCGTTTTCCGTGATTCCTCCTGTTGCCGCCATGCCTCACGTTCTGCGTCTGTCCGATCTCATCTCCGAAGGCAAGCTTGCCGGCAAGCGCGTGTTTATCCGCGCCGACCTCAACGTGCCGCAAGACGACGCCGGCAACATCACTGAAGACACCCGCATCCGCGCTTCTGTACCGGCCATCGAAGCCGCGCTGGGCGCCGGTGCTGCCGTGATGGTCACGTCGCACCTGGGCCGCCCGACCGAGGGCGAATTCAAGCCGGAAGACTCGCTGGCGCCGGTTGCCAAGCGCCTGGCGGAACTGCTGGGCCGTGATGTGAAGCTGGTGCAGAACTGGGTCGACGGTGTGGAAGTGGCACCCGGCCAGGTCGTGCTGCTGGAAAACTGCCGCGTGAACAAGGGCGAAAAGAAGAACAGCGACGAACTGGCCCAGAAGATGGCCAAGCTGTGCGACGTCTACGTCAACGACGCCTTCGGCACCGCCCACCGCGCGGAAGCCACCACCCACGGCATCGCCAAGTTCGCCCCGATCGCCTGCGCCGGCCCGCTGCTGGCCGCTGAACTGGATGCGCTGGGCAAGGCACTGGGGCAGCCGGCACGCCCGCTGGTGGCCATCGTGGCGGGCTCCAAGGTGTCGACCAAGCTGACCATCCTGAAGTCGCTGGCCGACAAGGTGGACAACCTGATCGTCGGTGGCGGCATCGCCAACACGTTCATGCTGGCTGCCGGCCTGAAGATCGGCAAGTCGCTGGCCGAAGCCGATCTGGTGGGCGACGCCAAAGCCATCATCGACGCGATGGCCGCGCGCGGTGCGTCGGTGCCCATTCCCGTTGATGTGGTCTGCGCCAAGGAATTCAGCGCAACCGCGGCGGCCACCGTCAAGGACGCAAAGGACGTGGCGGACGACGACATGATCCTCGACATTGGCCCGAAGACGGCTGCCATGTTGGCTGACCAGCTCAAGGCCGCCGGCACCATCGTGTGGAACGGCCCGGTCGGCGTGTTCGAGTTCGACCAGTTCGGCAACGGCACCAAGGTGCTGGCCGAGGCCATCGCTGCCTCGTCGGGCTTCTCGATTGCAGGTGGCGGCGACACGCTGGCTGCCATCGCCAAGTACAACATCGCCGACAAGGTGGGCTATATCTCCACCGGCGGCGGTGCGTTCCTGGAGTTCCTGGAAGGCAAGACACTGCCGGCCGTGGAGATCCTCGAGCAGCGCGCACAGAACCAGGCAACCACGGCCTGATTGCGCTTGACTTCGCGTTACCCCACAACACCAACGAGACACCGCCCATGACCCGCGCTACCAAGATCGTCGCCACGCTCGGCCCCGCGTCCAGCACGCAGGAAGTCCTGACCCGCATGATCTCGGCGGGGGTGGACGTGGTGCGGTTGAACTTCTCGCACGGCACCGCGCAGGATCACATCGACCGCGCGCAGCTCGTGCGTGAGGTGGCGCGCTCGGTGGGCCGCGAAGTGGCCATCATGGCCGACCTGCAGGGCCCGAAAATCCGCGTCGGCAAGTTCGAGAACGGCAAGATCACGCTGAACCCGGGCGACCGCTTCACGCTGGATGCGCGTTGCGAACTGGGCAACCAGGAGCGCGCCGGCCTCGACTACAAGGAACTGCCGCGCGACGTTGGTCCTGGCGATCTGCTGCTGCTCAACGATGGCCTGATCGTGCTGCAGGTCGAGCGCGTGGTGGGCGAAGAGATCGAAACCATCGTCAAGATCGGCGGCGAGCTGTCCAACAACAAGGGCATCAACCGCCAGGGAGGTGGGCTGTCGGCCCCGGCGTTGACCGCCAAGGACATGGAAGACATCAAGACCGCGATGGCGCTGGGCGCCGACTACGTTGCGGTCAGCTTCCCCAAGAACGCCACCGACATGGAAATGGCGCGCCAACTGGCCGTGGTGGCCGGCGCACCGCACAACCACAAGCCGCGCATGATCGCCAAGATCGAGCGCGCCGAAGCCATCCGTCCGGGTGTGCTCGAAGAGATCCTGGCCGCGTCCGACGGCATCATGGTTGCCCGTGGCGACTTGGCGGTGGAGGTGGGCAACGCGGCGGTACCGGCGCTGCAGAAGCGCATGATCAAGCTCGCGCGCGAAGCCAACAAGCTGACCATCACCGCCACGCAGATGATGGAGTCGATGATCGTCAACCCGGTGCCGACGCGCGCCGAGGTGTCGGACGTCGCCAACGCCGTGCTCGACGGCACCGATGCGGTGATGCTCTCCGCCGAGACCGCCGCCGGCCGCTATCCGGTCGAGACCATCGAAGCCATGGCAGCCATCTGCGTGGAAGCCGAGAAGTCGCAGCCGGTGCACCTGGATACGGATTTCCTTGAGCAGACTTTCAGCCGCATCGACCAATCGATCGCCATGGGGGCGCTGTTCACGGCCTACCATTTACAGGTGAAGGCGATTGCCGCACTGACCGATTCCGGCGCCACCGCCCTGTGGATGAGCCGCCACGGCATCAACGTGCCGATCTATGCGATGACGCCCAATGTGGGCTCGCAACGCAAGATGGCGCTGTACCGCAATGTGCAGGCGCTGCCGATGGCCACCAGCTCCGACCGTGACGAGGCGTTGCATCAGGCGGAAGAACTGCTGGTTGCGCGCGGCGTTGTGCAACGCGGCGACTTCATCGTCCTGACCGTCGGCGAGCCGATGGGGCAGGCGGGCGGCACCAACACACTCAAGATTGTCCGCGTGGGCATGCATTGACGTTCTGCATGTCCTGCACGAGGGAACACCGGTTGCTACGGTGTGCCTGAGAACCGAATACAGATCGACCCATAGGAGAAAACCATGCCACTCGTTTCCATGCGCCAACTGCTGGACCACGCCGCCGAAAACGGCTACGGCCTGCCGGCATTCAACGTGAACAACCTGGAGCAAGTCCAGGCCGTGATGGAAGCCGCCAAGGAAACCGGCGCGCCGGTCATCCTGCAAGCCAGCGCAGGCGCCCGCAAATATGCCGGCGAGTCCTTCATCAAGCACCTGATCCAGGCGGCTGTTGAAGCCTACCCGGAGATTCCGCTGGTGATGCACCAGGATCACGGCCAAAGCCCGGCGATCTGCCAAGGCGCCATCGACCTGGGCTTCGGCTCCGTCATGATGGACGGCTCGCTGCGTGAAGACGGCAAGACCCCGGCCGACTTCGACTACAACGTCGACGTGACGCGCCGCGTGGTGGAAATGGCCCACAAGGTTGGCGTGACCGTGGAAGGCGAACTCGGCTGCCTGGGCTCGTTGGAAACCGGCATGGCTGGCGAGGAAGACGGCATTGGCGCAGAGGGTGTACTCGACCACTCGTCGCTGCTGACCGATCCGGAAGAGGCTGCCCAGTTCGTCAAGGCGACCCAACTCGACGCACTGGCCATCGCCATCGGCACGAGCCACGGCGCGTACAAGTTCTCGCGCAAGCCCACGGGCGACATCCTGGCGATCAGCCGCGTGAAGGAAATCCACGCGCGTATCCCGAACACCCACCTAGTGATGCACGGCTCGTCCTCCGTGCCGCAAGAGCTGCTGGCCATCATCAACCAGTACGGCGGCAAGATGAAGGAAACCTACGGCGTGCCGGTCGAAGAGATCCAGGAAGCCATCAAGTACGGCGTGCGCAAGATCAATATCGACACCGATATTCGCCTGGCGATGACCGGTGCGGTGCGCAAGTTCCTGGCCGAGAACCCGGACAAGTTCGACGCCCGCGAATGGCTCAAGCCGGCGCGCGAGGCTGCCAAGCAAGTCTGCAAGGCCCGCTACATCCAGTTCGGCTGTGAAGGCCAGGCTGGCAAGATCAAGCCGGTGGGTATGTCGGTGATGGCGGCTGACTACGCAAACGGCAAGCTGGCGCAAGTGGTGCAATAAGCATTTCACGTCACATCTGGCAAACGGCTGGCATTGCGCCAGCCGTTTTGCATTGCACAGGCCACGTATAATGCTGGCCTTCCACGTTTTCTCATCCTCCACTGGGTTCCGTCGTGTCCGCTACCCCCGCCGCATCCTCCGCCCTTTACGAATCGTCGATCACCAGCCTGCCGTTGCTCGGCCGTGGCAAGGTGCGCGAGAACTACGCCGTCGGCGACGACAAGCTGCTGATGGTCACCACCGACCGCCTGTCGGCGTTTGACGTGATCCTCGGTCAGCCGATTCCGGACAAGGGCAAGGTGCTCGCGCAGATGTCGGACTTCTGGTTCAACAAGCTGCGCCACATCGTGCCGACGCACGAAACGGGCATCGCGCCGGAAACCGTGGTGGCCCCGAACGAAGTCGACCAGGTGCGCGGCCGCGCCATCGTGGTCAAGCGCCTGAAGCCGATCCTGGTGGAAGCTGTGGTGCGCGGCTACCTGGCCGGCAGCGGCTGGAAGGACTACCAAGCCACCGGCGCTGTGTGCGGTGTGCAGTTGGCCCCCGGCCTGCAGAACGCGCAGAAGCTGCCCGAGCCGATCTTCACCCCCGCCGCCAAGGCCGAGATGGGTGAGCATGACGAGAACATCTCCTTCGATGAAGTCGAGCGCCGCATCGGCCCGGACCTCGCCGCGCAGATCCGCGACGTGAGCATCCGCCTGTACAAGGAAGCGTCTGACTTTGCCGCCACGCGCGGCATCATCATTGCTGACACCAAGTTCGAGTTCGGCCTGGACGAGAACGGTACCCTCACGCTGATGGACGAAGCGCTCACCGCCGATTCGTCGCGTTTCTGGCCGGCCGATTCGTATCAGGTGGGCACCAACCCGCCGTCGTTCGACAAGCAATTCGTGCGCGACTGGCTCGAAGCCGTGCGCATCGACGGCAAACCGTGGCCGAAGACCGCGCCGGCACCGGAACTGCCCGCCGACGTGATCGAAAAGACCGCCGACAAATACCGCGAGGCGCTGACCCGCCTGACCGGTCAGTCCCTGCGTTAAACCGGAGCGATGACGATGACTGCACAATCTGCTCCGCTCGTTGGCGTGGTGATGGGCTCCAGTTCCGACTGGGAAATCATGCGCCACGCCGTGGACATGCTCACCCAGTTCGGCATTCCGTTCGAGGCGCAGGTTGTCTCGGCACACCGCATGCCGGACGACATGTTCCGCTACGCCGAAGCCGCCCGCGGCCGGGGTTTGCGCGCCATCATCGCCGGCGCTGGCGGGGCAGCGCACCTGCCGGGCATGATCGCCGCCAAGACCATCGTGCCGGTGTTCGGTGTGCCGGTGCCGTCCAAGTACCTGCGCGGCGAAGATTCGCTGCTCTCCATCGTGCAGATGCCCAAGGGCATTCCGGTGTCGACATTTGCCATCGGTGAAGCGGGTGCGGCCAATGCGGCGCTCGCGGCCATCGCCACCATCGCGACTACCGACACGGCACTGGCCGACAAGCTCGAAGCCTTCCGCGCACAGCAGACCGAAGTGGCGCGCGGCATGACGCTGCCCGTGCACGGGGCCTGAGGTGCCTAAGCAACAGACGACCCCATTTATGGCCGACGACCTGAACCCGCGCCTGGCGCAAGCCCACACTGCGGAATCCCGCGCGCTGAACGTTCCCAACGCCATCCTGCCTGATGCTTGGTTGGGCATGCTCGGCGGCGGCCAGCTTGGCCGCATGTTCGCGCACGCTGCGCAAGCGATGGGCTACAAGGTTTGCGTGCTGGATCCGGATCCGAACAGCCCGGCCGGCACCATTGCCGAGCGCCACATCTGTGCCGGTTATACGGACGAGGCCGCGCTGGCCGAAATGGCGGCGCTGTGCCCGGCCGTCACCACCGAATTCGAGAACGTGCCCGCACAGGCGCTGGACCGCCTGGAGCAACTCGGCGCATTCGTTGCGCCGCGCGCCAACTGCGTGTCGATCGCGCAAAACCGCATCGCCGAGAAAAAGTTCTTCGCGCTGTGCGCCGCCCGCACCGGCATCCACCCGGCACCGAGCTGGGTGATCGAGCACGAAGCCGACATCGAGCAGCTACCCGCCGACATCCTGCCCGGCATTCTGAAGATTGCCCGCATGGGCTATGACGGCAAGGGCCAAGCGCGCGTCTCCACCATCGACGAGCTGCGCGCTGCCTGGGGCGCCATGCAGCACGTGCCGTGCGTGCTGGAGAAGATGCTGCCGCTGGCGTACGAGGTGTCCGTGCTGGCCGCCCGTGCCGCCGACGGCTCCACCGCCACCTGGCCGCTGGCCGAGAACGAGCATCGTGACGGTATTTTGTTCTCGACGATCATGCCGTCGCGTAGCGTGTCGGACGACATTGCCACGCGCACGCGTGCCGCTGCCGCGATGATCGCGGAAGAGATGGGCTACGTCGGCGTGCTGTGCATCGAGTTTTTCGTGCTGCAGGATGGCTCGCTGATCGCCAACGAGATGGCACCGCGCCCGCACAACTCCGGCCACATCACCATGGATGTATGCGAGACCAGCCAGTTCGAGCAGCAGGTGCGCGCCATGGCCCGCCTGCCGCTGGGCAGCACGCGCCAGCACTCGCCGGGGCGCATGCTCAATGTGCTGGGCGATGTGTGGTTCGAATACGGTCTGGAACGTACGCCTGCGTGGCACGAGGTCATGGGCCACAGCGGCGCCAAGGTCCACCTGTACGGCAAGGCCGATGCGCGCCCGGGCCGAAAGATGGGTCACGTGAACTGCGTCGGCACGTCGCCTGAAGTGGTGGATGAAGCCTTCCGTCACGCCGCGCATGTGCTCGGCCTGCAGCCGGATTGATCGCGAGCATCACCATGCACAAGTCGACCACGCCCTACGTCATGCCTTCGCGCGAGCGCCTCGATGAGGCCGCACGCAAGCTGGAGGCGGGCGAGCTGGTCGCCTTCCCGACCGAGACAGTCTACGGCCTCGGCGCCGATGCCGAAAACCCGCAGGCCATCGCCAAGATCTACGCGGCCAAGGGTCGGCCATCCAACCATCCGGTGATCGTGCACGTGGTCGATGGTGCGGACATCTCCTACTGGTCCGACGATGTACCCGGCATCGGGCTTCAACTCATCGAAGCCTTCTGGCCGGGGCCACTCACGCTCATTCTGAAACGCGCGCCGCACATTCCGGCTGCCGTAGCGGGTGGGCAGGACAGCATCGGGCTGCGTTGCCCGTCGCATCCGGTGGCGCAGGCGCTGCTCTCGCGGTTCAAGCGCGGACGCGGTGGCATCGCGGCACCCTCGGCCAACAAGTTCGGCCAGGTCAGCCCCACCACCGCACAGCATGTGCGTGATGAATTCGGCGATGCCGTGTTCGTGCTCGAAGGTGACGGCGTTGACGTGGGCATTGAATCCACCATTGTCGATCTCTCGCGCCTGGACCAGGGCATCGGCCCGGTGCTGCTGCGCCCCGGTGCCATCACCCCCGAAGACATCGAGCGCGTGACCGGCGAGGTGCCCGCACTGCCGGATGCCGCAGCACCGCGTGCCTCCGGTACGCTGAAGGCGCACTACGCACCGCGCACGCCGCTGTATCTGCTTTCCGCTGCCGAAGTGCCCGTACGTCTGGCAGCGTTGCAACCCGGCAAGCGCATCGTCTGGCTGGGTGCCCCCATGGCATTGCCGGCCGGCTGCGACCAGCAAGCCGCACCCGCCACGCCGGCGGCCTACGCCAACGCGCTGTATGCGCTGCTGCGCGAGCTCGATCGCGGCGGGTACGACGCCATCTGGGTAGAAACCCTAGCCGATACGCCCGCCTGGGCGGCCGTTAACGATCGCCTGCGTCGCGCCGCCGCCGCGTTCGAGACGAGCCTCTAATTCTTACGGGGCACGCGTTCGCCGTGCGCCCGGCAACCTCGCTACACTTGGTCGTTGTGTCGTTCCGCGTGCTTCAAACGTGCGCGGACAACGCACCCTACACATCATAAAAATTCCACACGGGAGACAGACCATGAAGTTGCGTCAATGGATGGGGCTCGCATCGGCAGCCCTCGCCTTGGGCCTGACCGCTTGCGGCGGCGAATCCGATCAGAGCGGTAGCAGCAATAGCGGCAACCCCAAGGTTCAGCGCATGGTGGTGTTCGGCGACAGCCTGAGCGACGCTGGTACCTACACGCCCGCCGCGGCAGCATTAGGTGGCGGCAGGTTCACCACCAACCCTGGTCCGGTGTGGGCGGAAACCGTGGCATCGCAACTGGGCGTGGCACTTACGCCGGCGGTGATGGGTTACGCAAACCAGGTGCAGACCTGCCCGAAACCCGGCTGCTTCGACTATGCGCAAGGCGGTTCGCGTGTGACCGACCCGAATGGGATCGGCCACAACGGCGGCGCAGGCGCGCTGACCTATCCGGTCAAGCAGCAGCTCGCCAACTTCTACGCGGCCAGCAGCAACACGTTCAACGGTAGCGGCGACGTGGTGTTCGTGTTTGGTGGCAACAACGACATCTTCTATTGGGCAGCGGCGGTGGGCCAAACTGGCCCCGGCGGTGTCGTGATAACGCCGGCCATCGCTACCGCACAGGTGCAGCAGGCCGCGACCGATCTGGTCGGCTACATCAAGGACATGATCAGCAAGAACGCGACGCAGCTCTACGTGTTCAACCTGCCCGACAGCAGCCTGACGCCGCAGGGCGTGTCGAGCGGCCCGCAAGGCCAGGCTCTGCTGCATGCACTGGTGGGCGTGTTCAACACCACGCTGCAAACCGGCCTGGCGGGCACCACCGCGCGCGTGATCGACTTCAACTCGCAACTGACCGCCGTAATCCAGAACGGCACGCAGTTTGGCTTCAGCAACACCAGTACGCCGGCTTGCGACGCGACCAAGATCAACGCACTGGTGCCGGGCGCTGGCGGCAGCTCGCTGTTCTGCTCGGCCAACACGCTGGTGGCAGCGGGGGCGGATCAGTCCTACCTGTTTGCCGATGGTGTGCACCCGACCACGGGCGGCCATCGCCTGATCGCCAGCAACGTGCTGCAACGCCTGTTGGCGGACAGCCTGATGCACTGATCCGGCTAGTCCCGATGTAAGCAAAACGCCCGCGCAAGCGGGCGTTTTTGTTTGTGGCGATGACGCGTGGGCAGGCTTACTGCGCGGTTGGCGTGGGTAACGTTACCGCCAGGCGTGCCAGTGTTGCCTGCAGCGCATCGCTCTTCGGCCAGATCGCGAGGCCCTGCTTGAAGGCCTCCTGTGCTTCGTCAGTGCGGCCGAGTCTCCACAGCACTTCGCCCTTGTGTGCGAGACCTTCCGCGCGCGCATTGCGCACCGCGTCGTCGCTGACGCCGTAGCTGCCATCCGGCTGGTTGAAGATAGCGATGGAACGGTCGAGCCACGTGAGCGCCTCTTCACTGTGGCCCAGCCGGTAAAGCGCCCAGCCCTTGCTGTCGAGCGCGAACGGGTCGTCTGGGTGTTGTGCCAGATAGGCTTCGATCATGGACAGGCCACGCTCCACACGCAGCCCCGCGTCGGCGAGGTCATAGCCGTAGCCGTTGAGCTTGTCTTCCGGCACCGGGCGCAGATCGAGCGCGTAGTCGATGTGTTCGAGGTTGCGCTCGGCGATCGCCAGCGAAATCAGCTTGCGCGCAAGGCGGTTCTGAAAACCTTCGCTGAGCGTGGTGCCGTTGGCAGTCAGCGCACCGAGGTATTGCGTATAGAGCGCCGACGGGCTTTGCGCCGCGTCCGCATTGGCGATGGCTCTGCCCGGGCCTGCGCACCAGGCGTAGTCCTCGGGCGTGAACTGCATGTCGATATCGAGCTGGACTGTGCGCGACTCGCGTGACTGTGCGTAGTACGAATAACCTCCCGCATTGGCACGGCCGCAGATCAGGTATTCGTCTGTCACATCCAGCAGGTACGGGTAACCGCCCATCGGGTCGCTGCTGGACGTGCCGACCAGATGGAAGGATTCGCCAAATTCACCCTGGCCGATGACCGGGTTGAGTATCCAGCGAGCGGCCGGGTAGCGCTTGGGCAGGCGGACTTTGACCGTGCGCCCCGCACCATCGGTGGTGCCGAAGATCACGCTATCGTTTTCGTCTTTCTTGGGCGGTTTGCCGGCGATGGTGTGGCCCGGTAGGAATAGGCGGTAACGCACGTTGGGCATCGGCTTGCCGGTCGAGGGATCGGTCAGCACGAACTGATGGACCTGTGCGCCGCGGCCGAGCGTGGCTGTCGGGGCGATCCAATCACGCGCGGCAGCAGGTACGGCAGAGCAAAAAAATGCCGCGCCAAGAAGCGCGGCTGACAGACGGGAAAGCATATTGTTGGGAGGGGGGCTGGCGCAAATTGCAACGCCCCATCATAGCCAAGCTGCTTCGCGCAGATGTTAAGAGTGCTTCATGTGGATGCTTTTGCAATCTGCTGCACGGCAAACCGGTACACCGCATCGACATCGTTGAGGTCGAGCACGGCAATGCCTGCCGGCACTTGCACGCCATCGGTGGCATCTGTCGCCACCGCGACCACGCCACCAATTTCCGGCCACAGCGGCGGACGGCCCAGCGAAGGGCGGAACACCTCGATCTTCGGGAACGTGCTGCGCTTGTAGCCCTCCACGATCACCACGTCGGTCTCGGGGGACAGCAGTGCCAGCACGTCGGCCAACTCAGGCTCTTGTGCCGGGGCAAATTCGCGCATGAGAACGAGGCGCTCGCCGCCCACCAGCACCACCTCGGCGCTGCCGGCCGAGCGCATGCGGTGCGAATCCTTGCCCGGCGTGTCGAGATCGAAGCCGTGATGCGTGTGCTTGACGGCGGCCACGCGGCGCCCATCGCGCACGAAGCGTGCGATGAGCTGCTCGACGAGCGTGGTCTTGCCGCTGCCCGAGGTGCCGGTGATGCCGAGAATTGCCGCGCGTGGGTTCGACTGCATCATCGTGGCGCGCCCTGGTAGATCCATTGCAGCAGCGCGTCGTGTGCAGCCTGGCCGCCGCTCGCGTTCGGGTGGTTGATCATGCTGACGACAACGAAGCGCTCGCCATTTTCGCCTTCCACATAGCCGGCGATGGCGCGCACATCGTTGAGCGTGCCGGTCTTGATCTCGGCGTTGCCGGCCACGCCGGCGCGCGTGAGGCGGTTGCGCATGGTGCCGTCCACGCCCACCACGGGTAGCGCGTCGCGCAGGATGCCGCCGTTCGGGTTGGCATCGGCCTGTTGCAGCAGGCGCCCCATGTTGCGCGCACTGATGCGTTCCGTGCGCGACAGGCCCGAGCCGTTCTCCAGCACCAGCTCCGGCATCGTCAGGTTTTGCTTGGCTAGCCAGCGGTTGATGACCTCGGTCGATTGCGGAACCGAGGCAGGCTTGCGGCCGATCTCCGCACCAATGGTGAGGAAGAGCTGGCGCGCCATCACGTTGTTCGAATACTTGTCGATGTCGTGCACGACTTCTGCCAGCGTGGGGCCGTAGTGCGTGGCGAGCAGTACAGCCTGGCGCGGCACCTTGCCTTCGCGCAGGCCGGGCGTGAAGCGTGTCGTGCCGCCCGCCTGCTGCCACAGCGCCAGGAAGCCGCCCCAGATGAAGTCGGCATGCGTGAGCGCGGCGATGTTATAGACGCGTTCTCCACAGGCGGCAGCATAGCGACCGCCGAAGCTGGCGAGCACGTGGCCGTCGGTCTGCGTGGTGATGTTGGCGCCGGAGGCCGTCTTCCAGTCGCCGCAGCCGCCACGCGTGGTGCGTAACTGGTTGTCGATCTGCAGCTGCGCGAGCGGCGGCGATACGTCGATGTTGACCGCGCCGTTGCCGGCGTCCGGCGTGAGCGTGAAGGTGAGCGTCTTGAACGAATACAGCAGCGCATCGGGTGCCACGTTGTAGGCACGTCCGCTGTCGCCATCGAGCGGTGGCGCTTCAGACAGGCCGTTCTCGAAATACGTGCGGTCCAGCACGATGTTGCCGGCGAGTTCATCCACGCCGGCGCGGCGCACGTCGCTCACCAGTTTGACCAGCTCTTCGGGAATCAGCTTCGGATCGCCCTGGCCGCGCAGATAGAGGTTGCCGTTGAGCGTGCCGTTGATTGGCTGGTTGTCGGCATAGGCCGTAGTCTTCCAGCGGAAGTCGGGGCCCAGCAGATCCAACCCGGCAAAGGTGGTCAGCAGCTTCATGGTCGACGCCGGGTTCATGCCCGCATCGGCGTTCCACTGCAGGATGGGGTTGGCGGTGCCGGTGCGGATCACGAACACGCTCACCGCATCGAGCGGAATATGCGCTCGGGCAAATGCCAGCGCCACATTGGCGGGCAACCCGGCGGGATTGCGTGCGGCCTGACGCTTCTGTGCTGCGGTGGCGGCGGAAGTTGCGTGGGCCACCTGGGCTTTGGGCTTCTTGGCATGCGCGATGGGCGTAGCCGCGAGGGTGAGGAGGGTTGCGCAGGCAAGTGCGCAGCGCGACAGGTACGGCAAACGGGTCGAGCGAATTCGGGCCATTGGGCGGGGGCAGAGTGGGGCACACGTGCGTGCGCCAAGTGCGGATGCAGGCATGTTAACGCAGTGGCCCCGCGCTTCGGACGACAAGCAATGCGGCATTCATCGTTCAATTCCTGAGGAATCATCGGCGTGTGACGGCGGCGTCATCGCATGGGCAACCCTGCGCAAAGCAGTGATCAGCTTGGCGCGGTAGCATGGCGGCTTTGCCGCGCGACGTTCGTGCGGCATGCGCATTCCTCGTCGTCCTCATGTCTTCCGAATTCGTGCAATCTGCCGGCGTGCTGCAGCCTCGCCGGCTACCCTTGTCAGCCCGCGCGGCGACGATGGCTCTTTTTTTCGTCAACGGCGCAACGTTTGCGACCTGGGGTATCCACATTCCTACCGTGAAGGCGCGCTTCGGATTGTCCGAGGCATCGTTGTCGCTGGCGATGTTCATGGTTGCCTTTGGTGCCATCCTCTCGATCAAATTTGTGGGCCGCTGGGTGGCGCGCGTTGGCACGCAGCACGCCAGTGTGCGGGGCGGCATCGCGTTCAGCGCGATGCTCGCGTTGATCATGCTGATGCCCAGCTACCCGGCGCTGCTGGTGGCGCTCTTTCTGTTTGGCGTCAGCACCGTGGGGTTCGACGTGGCTATCAATGCACAGGCCACCACGGTGGAAGCCAACCACCACAAGCCGATCATTTCGTCTTTGCACGGCATGTTTAGCCTGGGCGGCATGGTGGGCGCAGCCGTGGGCGGCGTGCTGCTGGAGTTGGGGGTGCCGCCGGCCGTGCACTGTGGCGGTATGGCGCTGGTCTTGATGGCGACCGCGCTGTGCGCCGGGCCGTTCATGCTGCCCGATCACGTGCATGCTGAAGGCGAACCCGCACACCCGAGCACCGGACGCACGCTGTTCGTGCTCGGTCTCCTGGCCTTCTTCGGGCTGCTGGGTGAGGGGGCGATGTACGACTGGACCACCGTCTACATGCGCGAGATTGCGCAATCGCCCGAGGCCGTTGCCAGCGCCGGGTATGCAGCGTTCTCAGGCGGTATGGCGTTGGCGCGTTTCGGCGGCGATTTCGCCCGCGGGCGCTGGGGCAACATGCGCGTGCTGGGCGCCAGCGGCGTGCTGGCCACGGGCGGCATCCTGCTGGCGCTGCTGTGGCCGGACCCGGCGGCTGTGCTGGCTGGCTTTGCGCTGATGGGCGTGGGCGCAGCCAACATGGTGCCGATCTTCTTCATTACCGCATCGCGCCTGCCGGGCGTGCCGGCTGCAGAGGGCATTGCGGCGGTGGCGCGTTTTGCCTACGTAGGTTTGCTGGTTGGCCCGGTCATCATCGGGTTGATCGCCCACCACTCAGATTTGCGCTGGGGGCTGTCTGTGGTGGCACTGACGATGGCGCTGATTGCCGTTGCGGGGCCGGGAGCGATCCGGCAGAAAGGCCGGAAGAGCTAGAAAGGGCTTAAGGGTCAACACTGATGTTGTGCATGTCGCCAAAAAAATAGGCACTTCCTGTGCGTTGACTTTCGCGTGCGCTTGCCATAGCGTACGACGAGGAGAGGGGGTTCTCCGATGTGGCGTCATGGTCAAACCGTGATTGACGGCACCGGAATATGTTCAAAATGAGGCTGCACGATGTGATCAGCCCAAACGACCCAGTGGAAAGGAGCTTCAGATGCCGTACAAACGTCTCAACCTCGTGGCAGCGGTTGCTGTCGTGGCAGCCATCAGCAGTGTGGCGCACGCGCAAACCGATAAGAAGTTCGACCCCTACAGCCAAGGCGCCAACGCCGACAAGAAGTTCGACCCGTATACCCAAGGGGCGAAGGCCGGCGACAAATTCGACCCGTATTCGCAGGGTGCCAACAAGGATGACAGCACCGCCAGCGCACTGAACCCGGGTGCCCAGCCGGCCAATGTCGAGAAGGGCAAGTACGATACGTACACGCAGGGTGCCAAGGCCGGCGACAAGTTTGATCCGTACAGCCAGGGTGCTCGCCAAGGTGATGCCACCAGCCCGTACTCGAAGGACCAGAACAAGCAGTAAGCCTATGCCGTTCAGGTTCATGAAGACGCCGATGCATCGCCAGGTGCATCGGCGTTTTTCTTTATGGGTTGCAGCCATGGTGGCCTGTGCGGCGCTGCCCGCGCACGCTGCCGGCCTGTGCACCGCGTCCTGGGTGCATGACGGTAGCCGCCTGCGACTGGACGGCAACGGCAAGACGCCGATGATCGTCGAGTTCACGCTGCACGACGTCAACCGCGACATCCAGGACGGCTGCGAGATCGGTCTGCACATCTACGCTAAGTCGGGCCTTGTGGCGCTCGGCGGTCGACCCATCGAGACAGTGCAGGAGCATCAACTGCTGGTGGACGAGGCCGGTGTCGTCACGCGCGTGGTCAGCATCAACGGGCGTGTGTTTGCGCAAAGCGAGCATGCTGACCTGGTCGGCACCGTCAGCACGGCCATCTCCGGCATGTTTCTTTACGGCGCGGGTCTGGCACCCGAAGCTGAGATGCTGCCGGGCGATACGTACGAATCGAGTTTCGACTTTGATGTGGTATCGCCCCGTGTGGGGATTTCAGTCGGGCACATGCGCGCCGAGCACGCCAAGGTGGAGGTGTCCGAGCGTGAGGTCGGGCCGCCGCAGCCGATGAACACCGTCGTCGGCATTCTGCAGTGCCGGCCGATCCGCTACACGCGTACGGCCACGCTGGGCGTGTTGAAGCTGGGCAATGAATCGCTCGAACCCGAGCCGACCGTGGCCCATCTGACCGATTGGTTCTGCCCGGAAGCCGGCGTGGTGATGCGCCAGGAGGTCGAGCAGCACGGCCAGACGCAGGTGATCGACGTGGTCGATCTCACGCGCTGAGCATCAATACCTGCTGCGACATCATTCAACGCTGCCGTCGAAGCGGTACACGCGCGCCACGGTAAAGGGCGCCTCGGGTTCTGGCTGCGTGAACAGCGCGATATTGTCGATGGACATGGTGGGCGGCAGCATCACGCTGCCGGCTTCCAGCGCGCGGTAGCAGGCCAGTTGTTCGGTATGGCCCAGGCGCCCGGTCAGCGTGATGTGGAAGGTGAAGGTATCGAACACGTATGGATAGCCCCAGCGCTGCAGGTGGCGCTCCTGCGCGTCCGACAGCCCGGCCTGGCGCCGCCGCGCGAGTTCGGTGGCGGGGGCCGGCGCGCGGAAGGTGTCGAACTCACGCACGCAGGCATCGGCGAACTGGTGGAGCGCATCGCGGGCGGGATCGCCGTGGCGCAGGCGCCAGGCCAGGAAGCCGCGCAGCGTTTGCAACGCCGGTTCGATCGTGAATGGGGTTTGCTCCAGCGCGAACCGGCGCAGCGCCGCATCCAGGTCATCCACGGTGCGTGTTTCTGCCAGGCGGAATGGCGGTTTGAAGGTAGCGTGCAGGCCGTAGTGGCGTGGGTCTGCGGTCCAGCGGTCGAGCGTGGTGAGGTCGATCTGGGCCTCGCGGGCCAGCGGTTGGCGCGCATCGGTGTCGATCGGCCCGCCGTGCAGCGCGCAGCGGCCGAGCCAGCGGGTGCCCAGCGTGTACCAGGGCTCGGGCGGCAGCAGGTAGAGCGCGTATCGCCAGGCGTTGGGGAGCGCAGGCAACGGTTGCAGCGGTGCGTCCATCGGCAGCCAAGTCCTCAGGCGATAAGCGGCAGATGCCCGGTGGCGTGGCGCAGTCGGCCTCCCACCACGGCAGCCACCACGCGCGGCAGGCCGGGGCGGTGGTCATCGACCACGATGGCGTCGGCACGCAAGCCGGTGGCGAATTTGCCGCGGTCGGTCAGCCCCGCAGCTTCTGCCGGGTTGGCGGCCACCAGATCCCACGCCTGCGCCAGTGGCACGACGCCGCGTTCGGCCAGCTTGAACGGTGCGGCCAGCAGGGCGGGGTAGTAGTAGTCGGAGGCCAGCACCGTGCCCAGCCCGGCCGCCACCATGGCTGCGGCGTTGGGCGCGCCATTGTGGCTGCCGCCGCGCACCACATTGGGGGCGCCAAAAACGATGTGCCCACCGTGCGCACGCGCCGCGCGGGCCACCTCCTCGGTCAGCGGGAATTCAGTCACGGTGCAGCCATGCGCGTGGAAGGTGTTGCGCGTGGCCACGTCCGGTTCGTCGTGCGAGGCCATGCGGATGCCGCGCTGCTGCGCCGCCCGTGCCAGCACGCCGAGCACCTCGTCGAGCTTGTGCACGTTGACGGCGGCGGTGTCCAGACGCGTGCGGAAGGTGTCGACGTCGCACTCGGCGCGGTCGGCGTATTGCGCGAGCTTGCGCGCGTCGCCCAGCTTGTCGCGCATCATCGGCAGGTGGTCATTGAACGAGAGGAAGTGCACGCGGCCTGCCGCCATCCAGGCCAGCGCATCGGCCACGCCGTCTGCGTGGTGCAACTCAAAGCGCAGGTGCATCAAATGCTCGGCACCCAGGTGCGGGCGCATGGCTTCGAGCGTATCGAGCATGCGCAGCGCATAGGCGTGGCCGCGCAGGCCACCTTCCCAGGAGTAGGTCACACCGTGGAATTCGGTGGTGATGCCGTTGGCGAGCAACTGGCCGTCCACATCGGCCAGCGCCGTGTCGTACGGAAAGGCCACGCCCGGGCGCGGCATGACGGCGCGCTCGAAGGCATCGCCATGCAGATCGACAATGCCGGGCAGGACCAGCAGGTCACCGCAGTCGAGCATGCCGCGCGTCGGGTTGGAGTCACACGCAGCGATATGGCCGTCACGAAACTGGACCGCCGCTTCCACCAGCCCATCGGCCAGGAGCGTGCGGCGCGAAACGAGGCCGGCCAAGTGACCGACAGAGGACGAAAACGATTGCATGGCCCGTGCCTGAGAGAAAGTGTGCGCGTTTGCGGTGCTCGCGCGCATCGAAGTTGTGCCGGCATTGTGCCGCAACTCATGTGTCATTCGACCTGACCTCGGTCATTTGCACCACTCTGAAGAGGGGAGGACCATCCAAACGCCTTAACTTTCCTGACACGATGGTCGATAGCAAGAGAAACAGGCCCCCCAGCCCTATGGACGCCACTTCCGCAGAGCGGCCCGACCGTCCCGAACCGGATACGACCGGCCCGGACATGATCAGGCCGCTACCGCTTGCTGATGACCGCTACGAGGCGCTCGTCCGGCAGATGCCGGATGCGCTGTACATCGTGGCGGACGACATCATCGTTTTCATCAACGAGGCAGGTGTTCGGCTGTTCGGTGCGCAGCATGCCCGCGACATCGTCGGCCACGAGCTGGACGAGTTCGTGCATGGGGATTCGGTGCACCTTGCCCGCCAGCGCCGCGAGTGGATGGTGGCGCACGGCACAGGCCTGCCGCCGGTGGAGCAGACCTTGCTGCGCCGCGATGGCACGCCCGTCGATGTGGAGGTGCTGTCCGCGCCCGTGCAACTCGGCTGGCGCACCGCCATCCAGGTGGTCGCGCGCGACATCACCCAGCGCAAGCAGGCCGAACAGGCCCTGCGTGACTCCGAAGCCAACTACCGCGCCCTGGCCGCAGAGACAGCACGTGCCAAGGAATTGTTGCGCTGCGAAAAGACCGTGCTCGAATTGAGTTCGCGCAACGTGCCGCTGTCTGACCTGCTGGCCGAGGTATGTCGGCTGGTGGAAGCGTTGCTCGACGACGGTGCGATGTGTTCTGTCCTGCTGAGCAGCGACAGCGAACATGTCACACAGGCCGTGGCGCCGTCGCTGCCGTTCATGCTCTCGCAGGTACTGACCGGGCTGGCGATCGGGCCCGCGCACGGCTCGTGCGGCACGGCCATGTTCCTCAACAAACGCGTGGTGGTGGAAGACATCGACACCGACCCGCTGTGGGACGACTACCGCGACATCGTCCAGCCGCTCGGATTGCGTGCCTGCTGGTCCACCCCCATCCGTGGCGATAACGCGCAGATGATTGGCGCGATGGGCGTCTACTACGACACGCCGCGTGCGCCCACGCACGACACGATGGGCTTGCTTGACGGCATCACCGACATCGTCGGGGTGGCGATCCAGAAGGCGCACATCGCGCGTGAGCTGCAGGAAAGCGAAGAGCGTTACCGCCTAGCTGTCGACAACCTGACCGAAGGCATCGTCGTGCAGGCGGCTGACGGCACCATCCTGGCGTGCAACCCGAGCGCGCGGCGCATCCTGCGGGCGGGCAATGTGTCGCCGGTCGGCACCAGCCACCTTGCGTTGATGCGCCGGTCCTTGCGCGAAGACGGTAGCGAGATTCCCTTCAACGAGCGGCCCACGCACGTGGTGCTGAGCACCGGCCGCCCGCTGCTGGGCCTGACCATTGGCCTGGAACTGGTGGATGGCGATGTGGTGTGGGTGCACGAGAACGTGCTGCCCATCGCACGCCCCGGCGACGATGCGCCCACCGCCGTGCTCATCTCGTTCAACGACATCGGCCCGGCACGTCAGGCCCAGCAGCAGCTCAAGTTCCTGGCGCAGCGTGATGCGCTGACCGGCCTGTACAACCGCGCCTATTTCTCGCAGCGCATGCAGGCCGTGCTGGACGAGGCTGCCAGCGATGGCCGTCAGGTGGCGGTGCTGTTCCTGGATCTGGACGGCTTCAAGAAGGTCAACGACACCGCCGGCCACGAAGCGGGCGACCACCTGCTGCGCATCGTCGCGCAGCGGTTGTCGGCCTGCGTGCGCCAGAGCGATACGCTGGCGCGCCTGGGGGGCGACGAGTTTGTCGTGCTGCTCGACAACGTGCGCTCGCTGGGCGAGGCCGAGCGGCTGGCCCAGCGCATCGTCGAGGCCATCGCGCAGCCGTTCTCCACCAGCGGCACGGAGTACTACCTGGGCGCGTCGATCGGCATTGCGGTGTATCCCGAGCACGGCAGCGATGCCGCCACGCTGCTGCGCTGTGCCGATGCCGCCATGTACAACGCCAAGCAGAATGGGCGCAACCAGCATCGCGTGTACACCGCGCGGCTGTCGCAGCGGGCGCAGCGGCGCTTTCAGCTTGAGTACCACCTGCGCCGCGCACTGGCGGCAGAAGAGTTGTCGCTGCGTTTCCAGCCCATCGTCGATGCAACGTCAATGGAGATTGTCGGCGCAGAAGTGCTGTTGCGCTGGCACAGCACAGAGTTGGGCGAGGTGTCGCCTGCCGAGTTCATTCCCGTGGCCGAGGACTCCGGGCTCATCGGCGTGATTGGCGAGTGGGTGCTGGGGCAGGCATGCCACCAGGCCGCGCACTGGCGGGCCACCTGCATGCCGAACTTCTTCGTGGCCGTGAACCTGTCGCCGCGCCAGTTTGGCGAGGGGCTGGTGCCGACCATCTCGCGGTGCCTGACCGAAGCCGGCCTGCCCGCGTGCGCATTGGAGATGGAGATCACCGAAGGCCTGCTCATGCGCGACACCGCCGCCGTGATGCCCGTACTTGATGCGCTCACCGCGCTGGGCATCCGCATCTCGATCGACGATTTCGGCACGGGGTATTCCTCGCTGTCGTATCTGCAGCGCTTCCCGATCGACAACCTGAAGGTGGACCGCTCGTTCGTCTCGGGCATTCCGCGCCACCGCGATTCGGTGGTGATCTCGCGCGCCATCGTGGCGATGGCGGCGTCGCTGGACATGACCGTCACCGCCGAGGGCGTCGAGACGCTGGAGCAGGCCGAGTTCCTGCAGGCCGCTGGCTGCGACAAGCTGCAGGGCTTCCTGTTTGGCCCGCCCATGACGGCGGCTGCCTACGAGGCGCGCCTGCGCCGTAGCCGCGCCGCGCAGGCATGATCCAGCCGTAATGCCAGCGTAAGTCTGGGCGCGTAGCGTCTCTCCAGCGCGCATCCGCCCGCGCCGATATGCCCCATAGAGGGTTGCCCCGCCACCGTTGCGAGGGCGCATAAAACAACGACCTTGGAGACCACTGCACGTGAAGCCATTTGCCTGGGGCCGCGGCCCAAAAGCCTCTTCCGAACTGATTGCCCGCATTGCCGAAGAGGCCGGCCGTGTGGGCATGGGCATCTGCGAGGTGTCCGGCAACGTGGAGGACGTGGCCGTGCGCCTGCGTCGCCAGGCCGATGTATTCGATCAACTGCGCAGCGCTGCCGACGCCACCATGCGCGGTAACCACGACATTGCTGTGGCCGCGCGCCATGCGCGTGAAGTGGCGTCGCACGCCAGCGAAGAGGTGCGTGATTCACGCGCCACGGTGGATGCCTCGTTGCGCGACATACGCGAACTGGCGATCGGCGTGGCCAGCATGGAGCAGCAGATTGCCGCGCTGCGTGAAGCGCTGGTGCAGGTGGCGCAGGCGTCGGAACAGATTTCGCAGATTGCCAAGCAGACCAACCTGCTGGCCATCAATGCCGCCATCGAGGCGGCGCGTGCCGGGGAATCCGGTCGCAGCTTTGCCGTGGTGGCAGGCGCAGTCAAGCAGCTGGCCGGCCAGACGGCAGAGGCCACGCAACGTATCGAGACCACGCTGGCGGATTTGTCCGGTCAGACCGACAAGCTGATCGGTGACAGCAGCACCAACGTGGCACGTGCACAGCGTGTGGATGCCGGCACGCAGGCCATTGGTGCGGTGATCGGTGTTGCGGGCGAGGCCATCGCACGGTTTGACGCCGAGGCCACCAGCATTGCCGACTCCACCGCCGCGATTGAAGACGAGTGCGCTTCGCTTGCCCACGAGGTGGAGGCCATGGCCGAGGGTGTCCGGCAATCGAGCCAGAACATCGACAACGCGCGGCAGCAGCTTTCCGGCCTGCTGGCGGTATCGGAAACGTTGATCCGCCACACGGCCGCTACCGGTGTGCAGAGTGCCGATACGCCGTTTATTGATGCCGTGCAGGCGACGGCGCGCAAGGTCGGTGCGCTGTTCGAGTCGGCTGTCGCGCGCGGTGACATCAGTGAGAGCGACTTGTTCGATCACGCGTATCAGCCCGTCGCTAATACCGACCCGCCGCAGCATCTGGCGCGCTTCACGGCGTTTACGGACCGCGTGTTGCCTGCGCTGCAGGAGCCGCTGCTGGGGCTCGACCCGCGGGTGGTGTTTTGTGCGGCGGTGGACACTAACGGCTATCTGCCGACGCACAACCTGAAGTTCTCGCAGCCACAGGGCAGTGACCCGGTGTGGAACGCGGCCAACAGCCGTAACCGTCGGATGTTTGCCGATCGCACGGGGTTGGGGGCGGCACACAATACCGAGGCGTTCTTATTGCAGACGTATCGGCGCGATATGGGGAACGGCGCGTTTGTGATGATGAAGGATGTGTCGGCGCCGATCTATGTGAACGGGCGGCACTGGGGTGGGTTGAGGATTGGGTACAAGGTGGCGGGGTAGCCGGCTTGTGCCACGATTCGCTGGCGATTGATGTTGGTGGTGCATCCCCCGTTTCGTCCCCTGCCGGGGCCGACTCACTTTCTCTGTCTTGCCAGAGAAAGTAAGCAAAGAGAGGCGCGCCCGAGATGGCGACTTCCCCTTGAATTTATGTAACCGGGCGGAGAAGGAGGCAAACTCGCTTCGCTCAGACAGGCCTCCTTCTTTTTTCCGCCCGCTTACAGAAATTCAAGGCGCCATCTAGGGCAGGAACGTCAAAGGCCAAACCATCGCGGCGCATGGGTTGGCGCTGCGATGGTTTCTTCTGGGGCTTGGCTGCTGCTCAGTGTTTGCGCGTGCCTACGATGACCAGCACGGCGGCACCCAGTTCCAACACGGCTACGAAGTACAGGCCGGCCGACAAGTGGCCGGTGCTCGTCTTCAGCCAGCCGATCATGTACGGGGCGACGAAGCCGGCCAGGTTACCGATCGAGTTGATGAGGGCGATGCCGCCTGCGGCAGCGGTGCCGGCCAGGAACACTGCCGGAATCGACCAGAACACCGGGAATGCCGCCAGGATGCCGATGGCTGCCACGGTGAGCGCAACCAGCGCCAGCACCGGTGTGCCCAGCGTTGCGCCCGTCGCGATCAGGCCCGCGCTGGCGATGATGGCGGCGATGGCGCAGTGCATGCGGCGCTCACCTGTGCGGTCTGAATGCATGCCGTTCCACACCATCGCGATCGTGCCGGCGATGAACGGAATGGCGCTGATCAGCCCGATGTGGAAGTTGCCCTGTACACCCAGCTCCTTGATGATCGACGGCGTCCAGAACGCGATGGTGGCGTTGCCGCTGACCACGCAGAAGTAGATTGCCGCACAGATCCACACACGGGCGTTCGACAGTGCCGCACCAAACGACACGTGTTTGGCTGGATCGCGGTTTTCTGCGTCGATGGAGCGGACAACGGCTTCCTGCTCGGCGGCGGAGAGCCACTTGGCCTGGCGTGGCGTCTCCGGCAGCCAAGCCAGTACGGCAAAGCCGGCCAGCACCGAGGGAATGCCTTCCAGCAGGAACAGCCACTGCCAGTTGGCGAGGTGGCCGACGCCTTCCATGGTGCTCATGATGAAGCCCGCAACCGGGCCGCCCACTACGCCCGCAATTGCAAACGAGGTCATGAACAGGCCGTTGATGCGCGCACGATAGGCCGACGGAAACCAGTACGTCAGGTACAGCACCACGCCTGGGAAGAAGCCGGCTTCAAAAATGCCCAGCAGAAAGCGCAGCGCATAGAACGAGGCCGGCGTTTTCACATAGATCATCGCCATCGAGGCCAGGCCCCAGAGGATGGTGATGCGCGCCAGCGTCTTGCGTGCGCCGATCTTCTCCAGCAACAGGTTGCTCGGCACTTCAAACAGGAAGTAGCCGATGAAGAAGATGCCGGCACCCAGGCCGTACACCGCTTCGCTGAACTGCAGGTCCTGCAGCATCGACAGCTTGGCAAAGCCAACGTTGACGCGGTCGATCCACGCGAGGATGAACAGGAAGACCAGGAACGGCACCAGCCGCCATGCGATGCGGCGGTAGGTGGCGTCCAGCGCGGTGCCGTGGGGTGGGCTGCTGGCCGGGTCCGTGTGGTCGGCCGGCAGGGCTTGGGTTTGCGACATGGTTTCCTCCAATAGCGTGCAAGGGCGTCTGCGCTTTGTTGTCAAAACGCACGCGTGAGTGGGGCCGGACGCGTCTGTCGCGCGCCTTGTCTTCGTGGCTTAGAGAACCGCCTGCGTGGCGCGGACGCTGGCGGGGATGTTCTGTCTAGTTTCTGTCTAGTCGATCAACGCAGCGCAGCCTCCACCGCCCGGCCGGCGCGCAGGATGCGTGCATCGTCATTGGCGAGACCGCACAGCGACAGGCCGACCGGAAGTTCGCCGGAGGCATGGATGGGCAGCGTCAGTGCGCAGCCGTCCAGGAAGTTGATGACGCTCGGGTTGCGCAGCGTCAGTGCATTGGTGCGGAAGAACTGGGCGTCGTCCGCTTCGAGCGGTGCCACTTCCGGCGGCACGATGGCCACCGTGGGCATCAGCCAAGCGTCGAAGTTGCCCAGGCGCTTGTGCGCGGCGGCGATCATGCGGGTGCGCGCGTCCAGTACGTCGATGTAGGCGGCAGCACCCATCTGTTCACCACGGCGGATGCGTGCGGCAACGCGCTGGTCGTACTGCGCCTCGGCACGTGCCAGCACTGGGCGATGCCATGCCCAGGCTTCAGCCGCCGTGAGGCCGCCACCACCGTTGATCTCGGGCAGTTGCAGCAGTTCGGGAAAATCGAAACGCACGATATGCGCGCCTGCACGTTCGAGGCGTTCTACGGCGCGGTTGAATGCCTTGGCGACGACGTCGTCGAGATCCGCCCCCACGTAGTCCTGCGTGATGCCGAAGCGCAGGCCGGCCAGCGGCACTGCATCAGTGTCGAGCGATTCACCACTGAGGATGGCATCGACGATGGCGCAGCAATCCACCGAGTTGGTCAGCGGCCCACCGGAATCGAGCGAGGTGGACAGCGGCACGCCGCCCGTCATCGGTACGCGGCGTGCGGTGGGTTTGAAGCCAGTCAGATTGCAGAAGGCCGACGGAATGCGGATCGAGCCGCCCGTGTCCGTACCCAAGGCCGCCACCGCCATGCCGCCCGCCACGGTGACTGCGCCGCCTGAGGTGGAACCGCCCGCAGCACGCGTGCCATCTGCCGGCGTGCGCGGCGTGCCGTAGTGCGGGTTCAGGCCCAGGCCCGAGAACGCGAATTCGCTCATGTTGGTGCGGCCGAGCAGCACGGCCCCGGCAGCGCGCAGGCGGGCGACTGCAGCAGCATCCGCAGTGGCGGGCGGTTGATGCGCCAGCGCACGCGAGCCTGCGGCCGTCACCTGGCCCGCCACGTCGAACAGATCCTTGATCGATACCGGCAGACCTGCCAGCAGCGATGGCACGTTGCCCGCCGCGCGGGCGGCGTCGGCAGCGCGCGCCATGGCCAGCGCCGCTTGCGCATCGATGCTCACATAGGCGGCACCGCCGGCGGCGCGATGCGCTTCGGCGTGTTCCAGGGCGGCTTCGGTCAGCGCAACGCTGGTGGTGCGACCACTGGCCAGTTCAGCGGCCAGGGCGCGGATCATGTTCGGGCGGGGTGTCATCATGCAAAGGGTCTCCGGTAGGGGGTGCTTCAGCCCTCAACGGGCAGCGTGTCGACAGCATACTGATGGCGTAGCTCGGTGCCCGATACCGGGTCGATCAGGGCCATATCGAACGCTTCGCCAAAGCCGAGTTCACCGATGATGGGCTGCGTGCCGCAGAACATGGCGGTGCCCACCGGCAGCGTGTCGGCGCCGGTGTAGCGACGGATCAGGTCACGCGGGTCCAGCATGCGCGTGACGCTGCCTTCCTGGTACAGCGCGGTCTGGCCGTTGCGGGTGCGCCAGGTCTTCATCTGCAGGCTGTCCCAGTGATCGGCCAGCGCTTCAAAGCGCCACACATCTCGGCTCACGGGCTTGGCGCACATCTGCTTGGAGACGGTCACGCCATAGGCTTCGACCTTGCGGTCGGTGTGGTCCGAACCGATGCCGACCAGCAGACCCATCGGCGTGGAATACAGCACGAACTCCGCTTCGCCCGACGAATCAGCACCGGGAATTTCCACGCGCGCATCGGTGGTCAGCAGTGCGTGCGACACGCGATAGAAGCACGGCACACGCGCCGGGCGCGCCACGCCAATCGCTTCGAGTTCGGCGATGTGGTGTTCAACAGCTTCAGCATCGCGGCCGGTCCAGCCGGCAATGACGAGGTGGTCCACGGTCACGTCGACGGGGCCGTGGCCGATCAGGTTCAGGTGCAGCGTGGTCATGCGGAATTCCGGAAAGAGGGCGGGGGGAACGGGAATCAGAGCGTGCGGATGATCGTGCGGCGGAACTCGTCGATGTGCTCGCGGATGGCCTCGCGGGCGGCGGGCACGTCGCGGCGTTCCAATGCATCAAGCACGGCGAGGTGTTCGTCGTACACGTTCTGCAGGTGTTGTGGCTCTGAAAGCGAGAGGAACCAGAAGCGCGCCTGCTTTTCATGCAGGCCGCGCAGCAGCTCGGCCAGCACGCGGTTGCGCGAGGCGGCGGAGATGGCGAGGTGGAACTTGAGGTCGAGTGCGGCGAGCGCGGCGATGTCGCGGTGCTCGATCAGCGCGGGCGATGCATCGACGATGGCGCGCATGGCTTCGAAGTCGGCCGGGTGGGCGCGCTCGGCGGCCAGCGTCACGCAGAGGATCTCGTTGGTCGCGCGCACCTCGATCATGTCGAGCACGTCGTTGAGCGACAGCGGGGTCACCAGCACGCCCTTGCGCGGCAGGATCTGCACCAGGCCTTCCACTTCAAGGCGATGCAGGGCCTGGTGAATCGGCGTGCGACCCAGGCCCAGCAGCGCGCCCAACTGCGCTTCGTTGAGCGGCTCGCCGGGGCGGAATTCGCACGCCATGATGCGGCGCTTGATCTCGCCGTAGGCCAGTTCGCGCAGGGCAGCGCCCTTGGGGGCGTGCGCGGCGGGTTCGGCGGCGAACGGCACGGGCGCTTCCGCAGTAACAAGCTTGATCGGACGCGACATGAGGCAGTCTCGGATTTCGTAAAAGTCGAGTGATGGTATTGTGATATATCACTGAGCGTCAAGGCATCCACACGCCACATTAGCCTAGGGATTGCCCTGATCCGGCCCGCTCTGGTTGTCGTTGATATTTGTTATAGACTGCAACAAATTTCACGGAGACAGCCATGAAGATCGCCATCATCGGCGCGGGCATCGGCGGGCTCACGCTCGCGTTGATGGCCGAGCGCCAGGGCTTCGAGGTCGAGGTGTGGGAGGCGGTGCAGACGCTGCGTCCGCTGGGCGTGGGCATCAACCTGCTGCCGCACGCCGCGCGCCAGTTGTGTGAACTGGGGCTCGAAGATACGCTGAGTGCGTTGGCGATCCGCACCTCCGCGCTGGCGTACTACAACCGCTTCGGTCAGCCGATCTGGCATGAGCCGCGCGGGCTGGCAGCGGGCTACGACTGGCCGCAGTTCTCCATCCATCGCGGCCAATTTCAGATAGCACTGGCCGATGCCGTGCGCGAACGGCTTGGGCCCGATTGCATCCGCCTTGGCCACAGCTTTGATGCCATCCAATCGACGGGCGAGGGTGGCGGCCCAGTGCGCTTCACGTTGCGGAATCGGGGCAATGAGCGCACCAACGACGCGCTCGTCGAATCGTCTGCCGATGTGCTGATCGGTGCGGACGGCATCCACTCCGCCGTGCGTCGTCAGTTCTATTCGAGCGGCGATGCACCGCGCTTTGCGGGCCGCATGCTCTGGCGTGCCACCACGGAAGCCGCACCGTACCTCGATGGACGCACCATGTTCATGGCCGGCCATCAGGACCAGAAATTCGTCGCCTACCCGATCTCTGAGCCGCTGCGGCAGCAGGGCCGCTCGCTCATCAACTGGATTGCCGAGCTGCGCGTGCCCGACGAAGCGCCGCCACGCAGCGACTGGAACCGCGAGGTCGACCGCGCCATCTTCCGCAGCGCCTTTGCCGACTGGAAATGGGATTGGATCGACATTCCCGCACTCATCGACGGCGCGCAGGCGGTGTATGAATTTCCGCTGGTCGACAAGGACCCGCTGCCGCGCTGGACCTTCGGGCGCGTCACGCTGCTGGGCGATGCCGCGCACCCGATGTATCCGATCGGCTCGAACGGCAGCGCACAGGCGATTCTCGATGCACGTGCACTGGTCGATTGCCTGCTCGCCACGCGCGACACCGGCATCGCCCTGCGTGAGTACGAGGCCGACCGCCTGCCGCGCACCGCTGGTATCGTGCTGCGCAATCGGCTCAACGGCCCGGAGCAGGTCATGCAGCTCGCGCACGAACGCGCACCGCAAGGCTTCGCCGATATCGATGGCGTGATCCCGCGCGCCGAGCTGGAAGGGATTGCGATGCGCTATAAAAAGCTGGCCGGCTTCGATCCGCAATCACTGCGTGACCAGCCGCCGATGCCGGAACGCACACGCGTACCCGCCTGAACCCATACCGCCAGAACACCAGAAGAGGAGAGGAGACCCATGATCATCCACCGCACCATCTGCGCTGCTGCCGCGCTCCTGCTTGTGACTGCCGCGCATGCCGAGATCGTAGTGGGCGTGAGCCTGTCGACCACCGGGCCGTCGGCGTCGCTCGGCATCACGCAGAAGAATTCGCTGGCGTTCTATCCAGACACCATCGGTGGGGAGAAGCTGCGTCTGGTGCTGGTGGACGACGCCTCTGACCCGAGCACCGGCGCACGCATGGCGCGCAAGCTGGTGACGGAAGACCACGTGGATCTGATCGTCGGTTCGTCCGCCGTGGCGCCGTCGATTGCGATTGCCGAAGTCGCCACCGAATCGCAGACGCCGCAGTTGTCGCTCGCCCCTGTGGAGTTGAAGCCGGGCAAGGGCGACTGGACGTATCGCCTGGCGCAGCCGATTTCGCTGATGGCTGAGGCGATTGCTGCGCGCATGGCGTCGAGCGGCGTGAAGACCGTCGGCTTCATCGGTTTTGCCGATGCGTACGGCGAGAGCTGGCTGAAGGATTTCACTGCGGCCGCTACGCCGCGCGGCCTGAAGGTCGTGGATGTGGAGCGCTATGCGCGCGCCGATACCAACGTGACGGGGCAGGTCGCCAAGCTGATCAGCTTCAAGCCCGACGCCGTTCTCGTGGCGGGGGCAGGCACAGGCGCCGCGTTGCCGCACACCTCGCTGCGCGATCGTGGTTATGCCGGGCCGATCTACCAGACGCATGGTGCCGCTACCAAGGACCTGATCCGCATCGGTGGCAAGGCCGTCGACGGAGCCATCCTGCCGGCCGGGCCGGTGATCGTGGCCGAGCAATTGCCGGACAGCCATCCGAGCAAGAAGACTGCGCTCGAGTATGTGACGCGCTACGAGAAGGCCTACGGGCCCGATTCACGTACGCAGTTTGGCGCGCACACGTGGGATGCGCTGCAGGTGCTCCAGCGCATCGTGCCGGTGGCGCTCAAGACGGCCAAACCGGGCACGCCGGAATTCCGCCGCGCGCTCAAGCATGCGTTAGAGACCGAGCACGACATCGTCGTCTCGCACGGCGTGCTGAACTACACGGCGGCCGACCACTTTGGCTTTGACGCGCGCGGCCGTGTGCTGCTGACCGTGGATCACGGCAAGTGGAAGCTGCTGCCCGCCGATCAAGCTGTCGTGAAGAACTGAAATTCTTCTCGGTTCATGGCTGACGGGCACGCGGCCGACGATAATCGACGGATTCCGTATGCCTGACGCCACCATGCCGCGCCAACCCAAAGCCGACGACTTGTACCCAGCCGTTGCTGAATCCGGTCACTTCAATCCGCATATCGCGGACGTAGAGTACGGCGCACTCGACGGGTTGATCGGCTATGCGGTGCGGCGTGCGCAGCTGCATATCTACGAAGATTTTGTGCGCTCGCTACAGGCGTGGAACATCACGCCGCCGCGCTTCTCGGCCATGACCGTGATCGCGCACAACCCCAACCTCAAGCTGACCGAACTGGCCAATATCCTGGGCGTGGCGCGCTCCGGTGCGGTGCTGCTGGTCGACACGCTGGAAGACATGGGCTTGGTCGAGCGGCAGCCTTCGCCGACGGACCGGCGCGCTTTTCGCCTGGTGCTGACGGCCAAGGGCGTCACCACGCTCGACGAGATCACGCGTGCGGTCACCGCGCACGATACCCGCGTGACCGCCCATCTGTCCGGTGAGGAGAAGCAGCGCCTGCTGGCATTGCTCAACAAATTGGCATCGGGGCCGGACAGCGATTGAACGCGCTTGAATGAAAACGGCCCGGGGAGTGAACCGACTCCGGGCCGCAACATCGTCTTTGGGTTGGCTTAGCGCTTGTCAGCGTCGATGGCCTTTTGCCAGAGGTCTTTGTCGGGTGGGTAGAGCGAATCGAAGTGTTCGCGCAGTGTGCAGATCTCCTGCACGATCTCGAATGGAAAGCCCTGGCGGCCGCCGCGGTCATCAATCTGCAGGCTGTCCAAGTAGCGCCGGCAGCCGATGAAGTCGACCCATTTGGCGGCGATGGTGTTGATGATGCGCGGGAATTTGCGGCCGAGCTCGATCGGCCGGACATCTTCCGGCAAGGACGCAAGCCAGCGGATGGCATCGCGGTTGAGCGCGAAGTCATCGGGTTTTGCTTCCTTGCGTTGGGATGCGGGATCGTGAGTCATGTCGGATGCACTTGCATGGGGCTTAGTGTACGCCGCCATCGCCCCGGTCGGCAGCCCGACGGGCGTGGGTCTTGACGCACCACCTGTTTGATTCGACCGCTGCGAGCGCCGACGTTCCCCGATGTCCCTGGTTCGAAGCGCGCTACGCGCCGCCTGATCCACCTTTCCCCTCAAGTTTTGTGCGGGGCTGCCGATAAGCCAAGCGCGGTTTGGTTCGTTGGTGGCCCCGAGCATCCACCTGGGTCGTAGACTCGAATGGCCAAAACGGCGTCAGTGTCGGCTGACGTGCCGCATCCCTATTTCAATCAAAACCGGACTTCGAGCCGAGGCGGGCAGGGTATGAAGCGAATCGATGCGAACCAATTGCGTGTCGGTATGTTTGTGATGAAGCTGGGTGGGTCCTGGTTGAAACATCCGTTCTGGCGTACGCAGTTTCAGTTGTCGCACCAGGGTCAGATCGACGACATCCTCAAGGCGGGTATCACCGAGATCTGGATCGATCCGGAGCGCGGCGAGGACGTGGTCGCCCAGGGCCTGATGCCCACGCCGGCAGCCGCTGGGGTGTCCACTTCGGCGTCCGAGCCCGAACCGCTCACGCGCGAAACCGTTGCCGCCCGCCCGCCGATTACGCCCACGTCGCTCAAGGAAGAGTGGCAGCACGCCCAGAAGCTGATGCAGAGCGGCAAGGCGACGCTCGGCCACATGTTTGCCGAAGCCCGCATGGGCCGCGCCCTGGAGACCGACAAGGCGCTGCTGCTGGTGGACGACGTGTCCAACTCACTGGCGCGCAACTCCTATGCGCTGATTGCGCTGGCGCGCCTGAAGAACAAGGACGACTACACCTACCTGCACTCGTTTGCGGTCTGCGCGCTGATGGTGGCGCTGGCCCGCACGCTGGGCCTGCCGGAAGACGAGATCCGCGAATGCGGCCTGGGCGGGCTGGTGCACGACATCGGCAAATCGGCCATGCCGCGCACGCTGCTCGACAAGAGCACGGCGCTCACCAAGGACGAACTGGCATTGCTGCAGACCCATGCCGTGGGCGGCCATCACTTGCTGCAGGGCACGGGGCAGTTCAGTGAGATTGCGCGCGAGATCTGCCTGCACCATCACGAGCGCATTGACGGCAGCGGCTACCCCGACGCCCAGAAGACCGAAGGGATCAGTCTGTGGGCCAAGATGGGGGCCATCTGCGACGTGTATGACACGTTGACGTCGAGCAGCCCGTATCACCATGCGTGGTCGCCGGCGCAGGCGCTCAAGTACATGATGGCCCGTACCGACACGCAGTTCGATCGCACCGTGTTCCAGGCCTTCACGCGCAGCGTGGGCATCTACCCGGTCGGTACGCTGGTCAAGCTGCGTACCAATCGCCTGGGCGTGGTCGTCCACCAGAACGAGGCGTCGGCCCTCAAGCCGGACATCGTGGTGTTCTATTCCGGCAATACCAAAACCCGCGTGCGCCCCGAGCGCATCAGCCTGGGCAAGTCGGACGATTCCATCGTGACCGTGGAAGATGCCGCCACCTGGGGGCTGTCGGACGAAGAGGTCTCTGACATGTGCCTGGTTTGATCAGAATGCAACGTAAGCGCCGCCAAAGTGCTGCGCTGTGCATTTGGCAAGCCCCTTCGATTTTTGTGTCTTTTTCTTAACACGGACTTCAATAAACTTCATGCCGCACCCCTCTAAAGTGGGGTACCGTTGAGTCGTTGATTTTTACGTTGTTGACTGATTGCCATCGAGAGCAACGGCAGCAACCTCTCAAATAAACGATTCGGTCTTCCGGGGGGTGACATGAACGTTTCCAACATGCTGCATGCGGTCTCGGACTGGGCAATCCGGTCGCGAGCCTTCAATGTCACGCAATCGGTTGCGCACCATCGCACCGAGCGCGATGCACTGTCGCACTGGAAGCTCGATATCTGGCACAAGAGCGTGCCGTTCCTGTTCGAGGGCGGCCTGGCCGAGCCTGCGCATCAACTGTTTCCCAAGCATCTGGCCCATGCCGACTGGGTGGACGATCTCCATCACCATCTGAGCCAGTTGGTGGGCGTGCGCCGTGAGCATTGCCAGATCGACATTCGTGCGGTGACGGGGCTGGCGCAGTCGCCGTGCTCGGTGCACTCGTTCCCGAGCATGCTGGTGTTTGCGCATCAGCATTGCCGCCGCATTCCGCACAGCACTGATGCGGACTTTGCTGCCAACCAGCGCCACGTGTTCCGCTATGCGGATCAGACCAACGTGTTCCGCGCCTATGACTTTGCGGGCGCCGAACTCTTCTTCATGAATGAATGGGGCGCGCACCATTTTGCTGCGCTGGCGCTGCAGGCACGCACGCAGAATCGCGTGTTGCTGGTGGATGCCGAGGTACGCCATGCGCGCTCTGCACTGGGGTTGCGTCGGCTGCTGGATGGCTTCCACGTGATTGCCGCGCGCCGTCAGGGGCAGCAGCGTTATGGCACGCGCTTGTCGGAAGCGCTCGCCAGTCACCAGGTGCCGCATCGCTGGATGCACGGCCGCCGCGAGACCGAGGGCTTCGAACTGTGCTTCCTGCCCAAGTCCGACCGCTTTGCCAACTGCGTGGGTGAGCAGCTCGTGCGTGACGGCTGGTTTGACTACGGCACTTGGCTGGCCAACTTGCATGACGCCACGGAAGTGGGCGCGCCAGCCCAGCGTGCCGAGGCCGCCCGCAAGGCCCGCCCGAACTGGAAGCGTGTGCCCGTGCCGAGCCTGGGCGTGCAGACGGGCTTCGGGCCGGGTTTTGCGCACACGCGCCTGTAATACGAAGGCGGTAGGGTGGCGGGCGGTTTTCCCTGCCGCCTCCCTCCACCCGACGGATTGCCGAATCGGGCGGCCGGTGTCAGAATTCGCAACTTAGTTGCATTGGGCGCTCAGTCACCTGAAAGATTGCGCGCCTGCATCTGCTCCTCAAACCGTGCGCGCTTTCCGCTCCTCCTTCTCGCATTTGCGCTGGCTGGCTTGCCTGCTGGCCGTGCTGCTGCTGTTTGGTCAGCAGGGCGCGCTGCGGCATGCGCTGTCGCATTGGAGCGAAGGGACCTCGGCTGAGCTGAGCGTCGCGGCCACACCTGCCGGCACCGAACGCGGCAGTCAGCCCGCACAGGAGCACGCTGCCTGCTTGCAGTGCGCGGCCTTTGCTGCGCTCGCGGCTGCGCTGCCGATGCTGCTGGTACTGCGTTTGCGCAGCACGCGGCGCTGGCACTTTCCTCATATCGGCTTTCGCGCCGCGGCGCCGGTCTTTCCGGTCGCCGTCTGTTCGCGTGATCCACCGTTCTGCCTTTGATTTTCGACTTGCCTGTCGGCTCGCGTCTTGATGCACGAGCCGCCGTTTGACGCATTTGTTCGATTCAAAGGTCTTTCCATGATTCCGTTCCAGCCTGCCAAGCTGGTGGTGGCGCTTGCTGCCGTGCTGCCATCCTTCGCCTCCGTCTCCGCTCTGGCGCAAGAAGCCACGACAAAAACGGCTCCGGCCGAGAGCCCCACCACCAACGTCGCGCCTGCCACGTCAGCGGCACCTGCCACCAACGTGCGCGATCTCAGCGAAACCCGCGTCACCGCCAAGCGCCTGGATGCGGCACGCAATGCGCTGTCGCCGGACACCGGCAGCTCGGTCTACAAGTTTGATACCGACGACATCGCCCGCCTGCCGCTGGGGGACGCTACGCCGCTGAACCAGGTGCTGCTGCAAGCGCCGGGCGTGGTGCAGGATTCCTACGGCCAACTGCATGTGCGTGGGGACCACTCCAACCTGCAATACCGCATCAACGGTGTGATTGTTCCCGAGCCGATCAGCGGCTTCGGGCAGATGCTGGATACGCGCTTCGCCAACCAGATCAATGTGCTGACCGGCGCGCTGCCGGCACAGTATGGCTATCGCACGGCCGGCATTGTGGACATCACCACCAAGGGCGCTTCCACCGATGAGAACGGCGAGCCCAAGGCCTTCGGCGGCGAGATCGGCACGGTGCTCGGCAGCAACGCCACGCACGAGGTCAACGCGCAGATCCAGGGCACGAAAGACCGCTTCAGCTATTACTTGAGCGGCGTGTTTGCCGAGAACAACCTCGGCATCGAGAACCCCACGGGCAACCGCAACGCCACGCACGACCACACCACGCAGAACAAGTCGTTCGGCATGCTCTCGTACCTGCTCGACAACGACAGCCGCGTGAGCTTCATGTTCGGCTCGTCCAACGGACGCTTCCAGATTCCGACGCGCCCCGGGCTGACGCCGCAGTTCACGCTCGACGGTGCGGTAGCGCCGGCATCGGAGGCGCTCAACGCCAATCAGCGCGAGAAGACCGATTTCCAGATCCTGACGTATCAGCAGAAGGTGTCGCCCAAGCTGGACTATCAGGTGTCGGTGTTCCGCCGCTCCAGCCGGATCGACTACACCCCGGATCCGATCGGAGATCTCGTCTATAACGGCGTAGCGGCCGACCTCACGCGCCGCAATGAAGCCTACGGCCTGCAGGGCGACGCCAGCTACAAGCTCAATGACAAGCACACGCTGCGTGCCGGCGTGTTCGTGCAGCGCGAGCGCTTCGGAACGGACAACACTTCCCGCGTGTTCCCTGCGGACGACACCGGCGCACAGACCAGCGGCACGCCGCTCACCATCGTCGACAACCACAGCGGCACCGGCACGACGATGGGCGTCTACCTGCAGGACGAGTGGAAGCCGACCGACAAGCTCACCGTCAACTACGGTGCGCGCTATGACCACGTCAACACCATCGTCAGCGAGCAGCAGTTGAGCCCGCGCCTGGGCCTGACCTATGACCTGACGCCGCGCACCCGCGTGCATGCCGGTTACGCGCGCTACTTCACGCCGCCGCCGACTGAGAAGTTTGATAGCACCTCGGTGGCGAGCTTCCTCGGCACAACCAATGCGCTGCCGTCGGATGCCAACACGGCGGTCAAGTCGGAGCGTTCGAACTACTTTGACCTGGGGGTCTCGCACCAGCTGACGCCGCACCTCACGGTGGGCCTGGATGCGTACTACCGCGACGTGCGCCACCTGCAGGATGAAGGCCAGTTCGGCAATGCGTTGCTGTATTCGGCGTTCAACTACGAGCGTGGCCGCATCTACGGTCTGGAAGGCAGCGCCAACTATCGCAACGGCAACCTGGGTGCGTATGTGAACGTGGCGGTATCGCGCGCGCAGGGTAAGGGCATCGAGACGGGGCAGTTCAACTTTGGTGCGGATGAGCTGGCCTACATCAACAGCCACTGGGTCAACCTGGACCACGACCAGCGCCTGACCGCGTCGGCCGGTGTGTCATACCTGTATTCGAGCACAACCTACACCAGCGATGTACTGTTCGGTACGGGCCTGCGCAGCGGCTTTGCCAACACCAACCACCTGCCGGCCTACTGGCAGATGAATATCGGTGCCGCGCGCGACTTTAACCTGCCGATGCTCGGCAAGTTCAAGACGCGCCTGACCGTGCTGAACATCTTCGACCGCAGCTATCAGTTGCGCGACGGCACGGGCATCGGCGTGGGCGCGCCGCAGTTTGCGCCGCGCCGCACGTTCCTGCTGTCCGTCAGCAAGCCGTTCTAAGCAAAAAGGGCCGGGCATCAGCGTCGGCCCTTTCTTTCATCACATCGGCGGGACCATTCCGTCCTTGCCGACCAGCACGCGCTGCGCAGTCAATGCGCCTTGCGCATCAGCACGCACGAACAGCACCACGTGCGCACCGGCGGTCAGTGCATCACGCTGCCCTGGTTCGAAGGTGACGATCGGCACCTCGGGCGGCACCACGATGCGCTGCTCCCCATCCTTGTACTTGACTGACAACGTGCGGCCCTGCGTGCCCGACACGCTCGTGACGGCGCCGGCCTGTTCGACCGTGCCGTTGGTCATGGTGCTGTTCGGGCCCAGGTCATATGGGCGATGGCCATCACCCGTGCCGCGCATGGCTTCGGGAAACACGTGCACTTCCAGCGCACGCAAGGTGCCGTCGGGTTGCTTCACGGCGGCCGTGCCGATATAGCTGCCGGCCTTGATGGCAGACGGCTCGATCGGGGCGACTTCCGTGACCGTCACTTCAGCAGGCAGGGTGACGGTGGCTGTGTTCCCCGCCTTGTCGGTCACATCGATGGTGTTGCCGTGCGTGGCGACGATGGTCGCGCGCACACGGGTGGGCGGTGCGCTGTCGGCGGCGAAGGCGGTTTGCGTGAAGAGCGAGGTGGCGGCGATGGCCAGTGCGGCGAAGGTGCCGGCTGCGGGAGACAGGCGTGGCATGGCGGTTTCCAGTGGAGGAGCCCTAAGCGTGGGCGGGGATGGACGCGAGTCCGAGCGCCAGTGTAGGGCGCAGCCGGCGCATGCGCTGGCGGCACTTGATTACAAATGGTTAGCCGGTTAGCCGCGCCGCTGCCCCGGGACACCCTTGCCTTTGCGCGGGATGACCATGTCGATCGCGTCAAACCGAATCCCCCGTTTTGCCCAGCGCGAGCGCTAGGCGCGTCCGCGCCGGGTTTGCTGCCGCACGCCGAGATGCGCGAGCCAGCGGCGCAGCGTTGTCAGCAGCGACCACCTGTACGTTGGTCCGGCGGGCACGAGCACGCGCAGTTGTGCGCCGCCCGGCCGGTCTGCATACAGGCCCCACCAGCCGGAAGTCTCCAGCGCATACGCGTGGCCCTCCGTAAAGGTCTGGCGGATCCGGTACGCCTCGCCGGCCAACCGGCGCGGCGGGTATTCCAACGTGATGCTGCCCGCCAGGACCACTACGATGGTGCCGGCGGGCAACCATTCGAGGCGGGATTCACCGCGTAGTAAGGCAGGCCATTCGGTGTGGAGCGAGGTGTCGGGGGTGCTGGCAGTCATGTCGATCTCCGGTACATGACTGCAGACTAAGCATGCGCCCCGGGCCGTAACAGACACAGAAAGCGCTGCTTGCACCACAACAGCGCCTGCATTGTGCCCATCTGTTACGGTACAGTTTTGCGTTGTCTGTATCTGTTGCGGTGACGTCCCTGCCTGCATGATCTGCGGGAGACTCTCACCGTCGCCCGCCTGTCATGACCGTCACCGAGTTGACCCTCCCGCCCACGCAGCCTGCGCAGCCACTCTATCGGATGCTGGCTGATCATTACCTCGGTGCGATTCGCAGCGGGGTGCTGATGCCGGGCGAGCGTATGCCGTCGGTGCGCGCGCTCATGCGCACGCATGGGGTGAGTCTGTCGACCGCGTTGCAGGTGTGCCGGCATCTTGAGGCCGATGGCTGGCTGGAGGCGCGCGAGCGCTCGGGTTACTTCGTGCGGCAGCCGCGCCGCGCCTTGCTTGCGCCGGTGAAGGAGCCGGAATTGGCTACGCCGGACCCCGCTGCTTACGTGGGGGTGCATGCGCGGGTGTCGGCTATCGTGGCGCGCGGCCAGCAGGCCAATGTGCGTGTCGATCTGTCAGGCGCGAGTGGGGCACCGGCGCTGTACCCGGCGGCCGCGCTCAACCGGATCACCACGCAGGTGCTGCGCCGGCATCCGTTCATGCTCACGCAGGCCGTCATGCCCAATGGGCATCCCGAATTCCAGATCGCCGTGGCGCGCCGCGCGCTCGATATGGGGATGCAGATTGCGCCGGACGACGTGGTTGTCACGCATGGGTGCATCGAAGCGGTGAACCTCGCGTTGCGCGCGGTGGCGCAGCCAGGCGACACGGTGGCGGTGGAATCGCCCACGTACTACGGCTTGCTGCAAGTGCTGGAGAGCCTGGGCATGCGCGCCGTGGAGATTCCCACCAGCCCGCGCACCGGCATGTCGCTGGAAGCGCTGGAGATGGCGGTGCAGGCCTACGACAACATCCGCGCGGTGGTGGTGGTGCCCAATTTGCAGAACCCGCTGGGCAGCATCATGCCCGACGCGGCCAAGCGCCGCATGGTGGCCTTCTGCGAGCAGCACAACATCGCCCTGATTGAAGACGACACCTACAGCCCGCTGGCCGACAGCAACACGCCGCTCAAGGCCATCAAGGCGTGGGACCGTACGGGCAACGTGATCTACTGCGCCTCACTGAGCAAGACGGTGGCACCCGGCCTGCGCCTGGGCTGGATGACGGCGGGACGTTGGCAGGGGCGCGTGCAGATGCTGAAGTTTGCGCAGTCGCGGCCGAACGATTCGTTGATACAGGTGGTGGCCGGACGCTTTATCGCCTCGGGGGCGTATGACCGCCATATCCGCACGCTGCGTCAGACCTTGCGCGAGCAGCGCGAGCGCATGGCGGAGTCGATTGCGGAGTGCTTCCCCGCCGGCACGCGGTTGTCGGTGCCGTCGGGCGGGTTGGCGATGTGGGTGGAGTTGCCGACCAACGTTTCGTCAGTGGCCTTGTTTGATGCGGCGCTCAAACACAGCATCCGCATTGCACCGGGGACGATGTTCTCGAACCTGAACCGCTTCGATCATTTCTTCCGCATCTGCTTCGGGCTGGCGCCTTCGGCCAACCTGGAGACCGCGTTGGCCACGCTGGGCGAGCTGACGCGGCAACTCACCGAAGCGTAAGCGAGGCGCAACTACCGGCACCAGGCCGGCATGGCTGCGTGCGACTCCAGACCCAGCACGCTCTGTGCGATCTGCTGCGACCACTGCTGCACCAACTGCTGGGTCGATGCCACCACGGCATCGACACCCGCGCTGGCCGGCACCGTCAACGTGTTCTGGCAGGTGAGGGCAGTGGCCGAGCCCTGCGCCTGCGTTGCCGCATCGCGCGTCACACGCCACGTCACCAGCGTCGTCACGTTCTGGCCGGGGCGCGCATCGTAGCTGCGCATGTCAGCGGCAATGCGATAGAGCGGCACGCCCGCAGGCACCACGCCACCGCCCACATCCACCGCCGATAGCGCGCCAGCCAGATTGGCCGACAGCGCATCGCGTAGTTCCGCGCCGAACGGCGCCGCCCAGCGTTGCTGCTCCAGCGCCTGCACTTCACTGTCAGACGTGCGCAGCACAATCTGTGGCTTGTCCAGACGGTCAGGCACGCGCACGCCAGACAGGCGGAAGGCGCGCTGGAAGCGTGCATCCGGCGCGGGGGCTTCGTTGCGCAGCGACAGCGTATGCAGCGTCGGCTCGGGCGAGGCGCACGCCGCCATCAATGCGGCAGCGGCAACAGCGCTGGCCAGTCGAAGGGAAGACGATAGCGTCGACGTTTGCATCATTGCGCATCCTTTGCCTTGCCCCGGATCAGCGCTTCGGGGTGGGTTTGCAGATAATCGGTCAGCACGCGCACCGAGGCGGCAGCCTTGGCAACCTGATCCAGCGAGTCGCGCGCGTTGCGTTGCAGCGGCGCATCTTCAGAGAAGGTCTGCCGTGCGGTTTCCAGTGTGCGGCGTGCCTCGGCCAGCGTTTCTTTCATCTGCGGAGCCAGATCGCTGTTGACCGTCTTGGCCAGTTGCTCGGTCTGCTTGAGCGTGGCGTCCAGCGTGCCCAGCGCGCGATGCATGTCCTGGCCGATCTGCTCGAACGGCACCTTGTTGAGCTTCTTGGCGATGCCGGCGAGCTGCGCTTCGATGTCGTCGGTCGGGTTGTCGGCGGTCGGGAAGACGTAGGCGCCATCGCGATCGCGCATGCCGAAGCGCGGCGGCGTCTTCTCGCGATCGCCCGGGTCGACAAAGTCGAGTTGCACAAATTGCTGGCCGGTCAGCAAGCTGGCGTTTTTCAACTGCGCGCGCATGCCGTTCTTGATAAGCACGTCGAACTGTGTGCGTACATCCTCGACCGCGTGTTGCGGGTTGTCGTCGCGAATGTCCATGCCAAAGCGCGTCGGGTACAGCGTGGCAGTGACGGGCAGCACGAACTCATGGTGCTTCTTGCTGTAGTGGATGCCGATCGATTTGATCTCGCCGACATTGATGCCCTTGAATTCCACCGGTGCGCCCACGGTCAGCCCGCGCAGGGAGCGATGGAAGTACATCACCACCGTTTGTGAAATGTGCTCCGGATCCTTGAGCGCCGTGGCTTCGTTGCGCACCAGCTGATACTCGGTGTTGGGCGTGGCCGGATCATGGTCTGCCTCTTCCGGCGTCTGGAAGGCAATGCCGCCCAGCGCGACGGTCAGCAAGGATTGCGTATCGAGCTTCAGGCCGTTGGCGTCGAGTTTGAGGTCGATCCCGCTGGCGTTCCAGAAACGTGTGCCACGTGTGACGAACTTGTCGAACGGCGCATTCACGAAGACATGCAGCGTCACGCCCTTGCCGTCGATATCGATGTCGTAGCTGGTGACCTGTCCGACACGCACGCGGCGGAAGTACACCGGCGAACCGATATCGAGCGAGCCGAGATCTGGCGCATGCAGCGTAAATTGCTTGCCGGGGGTGTCGGCGTAGATGGCGGGCGGCGTGTCCAGCCCCTTGAACGTGGATTTCTTGTCGTGGGAGCGCCCGCCGTCCACGCCGATATAAGCGCCTGAGAGCAGCGTGCCCAGCCCAGAGACGCTGCCGGCCGCAACACGTGGGCGTACGACCCAGAAGCGCGCGTCGGAGACAGCGAAGGCCTTGCCGTCGTGCGTGAGTTCGATCAGGGCAACGGCGCCGGAGCGATCGTCCGTCAGCCCGATGGACTTCACGACGCCAATGTCGACGCTCTTGTATTTCACGCGCGTCTTGCCCGCTTCGATGCCCTCGGCCGAACTGAACGTGACCGTGATCTGTGCACCGCGTGCCAGGATCACGCGCGCCATGAGCGTGCCGCCCACCACGAGTGCAACGATGGGCACCAGCCAGATCAGAGAGGGCAGCCAGCGCTTGCGTTTCATGCGGCGCGGCGGGGGGACGTTGTCTTTATCAATAGGGTCGGTCATGCATCGGTCTCTTCGGGATCGGGCTCGTCGACGGCATCCCAGATCAGGCGGGGGTCAAAACAGCGGGCGGCGAACATGGTCAGCACCACCACGGCGGCGAATGGCCCGACACCAGGGCCAGGCTTGATGACGGCCAGCGTGGACAGGTGCACCAGCCCTGCCAGCAGCGCCACCACGAATACGTCGAGCATCGACCAGCGGCCAACCGCTTCGACAATCACATACAGGCGCGTGCGAAAGCGGGGGTTCCAGCGCCAGCGCTGCTGCACCGACAGGCACAGCACCGCCAGGATGCCCAGCTTGGCCAGCGGCACAAAAAAGCTGGCGATGAACACGATGATGGCCAGGTGCCACGAGCCCGACGTCCACAGATAGACGATGCCGCTCATGATGGTGTCCTGCTGGGTGCCGACCAGCGTGTCGGTAATCATCACGGGCAGCATGTTGGCCGGCAGGTACATGGCCATGGCGGCGATCAACAGCGCCCAGCAGCGCATCAGGCTGTCGGGTTTGCGCGCGTGCATGGGCGACACGCAGCGTGGGCAGACCGGCGCGGCGGCGTGCTCGGGCGCGTCGTCGTGTGCGAGCGCGGCCCGGGCGGCGGTCTGTGCACCGGGCATGCGCGCGAGCAAGCCACAACGCTCGCACGTGGCGAGGCCGTGTGCCGCAGCCCGGATGGGACGGGCGGGTTGCGGGGAGGGAGCGGCGGTGCTCATGCGCGTCCTTCGCCGTCGGTTGCTTCACCGGGGCGGGCAGCTGCATCCATGCCGGTGGGCGCATCGACCTGCGTGCCTGGCTGGAGCGTCATGCCGATCTCGCGCCAGAACGGGCGCAGGTCGATCGACAACGCAATCGTCATGAACACTGTGAGCGCGCCGAATGCCCACAGGCCCGCATCGGCCTGCAGCGACACCATGTGCGCCACCTTGATGAGTGCCACCACCACGCCCAGCATGAAGATCTCGATCATGGCCCAGGGCCGGATCAACGCCGCCGCGCGCAGCGCCAGCGCCGCAGCCGGATGCTGCCGCCCGCGCAGTCGTGCAATCAGCAGCGGTGCCAGCACGGCCATGTACAACAGCGGGAACAGCAGCGTGGTCAGGCCTACCAGTACAGCTGCAAACACCATGTTGTAGTTGTACAGCGCTTCAACGGCGCCCCACAGCGTGGTGGTGTTGCGGTTGCCGCCGCCGTTGAGCTCGGCAATCGGGAAGCTGTTGGCGACGAAGTAGACGATCAGCCCCGTCACGATCAACGGTAGCAGTACAGAGAGCCGCTCGCTCTGATTGCGATACAGCTTGACGCCGCAGCGCGTGCAGCGCGCCTCTTCATCCAGCGCGATGACCTCGTGGCGGTGCAGCGTGTCGCAGTGCTCGCAGGCGATCCACGCGTCGGGGTCTCCCGGGAGCGGCTGTGCGACCGGGGCGGCAGGTGTGGCGGAGGCAGCGCCCGATGCGTCATCTGGCGCCAGCCCGGGCAGGGCCGCACGCCATGACTGCGGCAGCGGGAAGGGGAATTTCACGTCGAACAACTCCATCGTCTGGCCGGCGAGCAGGCCGTTATACAACGTATGCGCCACATGGTAAGCGCAGCCGTATGCCGGATCAGGTTGGGGCGATTATACATACAGGGTTGAATGTATAAGCCTCCCCTACCTTGGGTTCGCATTTTGACGGTGGAAGCGATGCAAGAATCCCGCCATCCACATTGTTTGAAGGTTGTCCTCCTGCCTAGTTGCGGGCATGCAACTGCGCGGCGTGGTGCAGCAGGTGGTCTTCGATGAAGGTTTCGATAAAGTAGTAGCCGTGGTCGTAGCCGGGGTGGCGGCGCAATTGCAGCGGTTGTCTGGCGGCGGCGCACGCGGCAGCAAAATCGTCGGGATAGAGCTGCTCGGCGAGGAATGTGTCGGCTTCGCCCTGATCGATGAGGATGCCGCCGGGGAACGGGCACTGCGCCTGCCGCATCAGCAACGTGGCGTCGTGCGCGGCCCACGCGGCGCGGTCGTCGCCGAGATAGCCCGTGAACGCTTTGATGCCCCACGGGCACACGGACGGATGCGCAATCGGCGCGAACGCCGAAACCGAGGCGAAGCGCTCCCGATGTCGTAACGCCAGCGTCAGCGCGCCGTGGCCGCCCATCGAGTGCCCGAAGATACCGATGCGCCCCGGGGCGACCGGAAAGGCCACCCGCGCGATGTGATGCAGCTCCTCGGCGATGTAGCTCTCCATGCGGTAGTGCTCGCGCCACGGCGCCTGCGTTGCATCCACATAGAAGCCGGCGCCGACGCCGAAATCCCAGCTGTCCGTTTCGCCGGGCACGTTGGCGCCGCGCGGGCTGGTATCGGGTGCGATCAGGATGAGGCTCTCGCGCGCCGCCACGCGTTGTGCACCGGTCTTGATGGCGAAGGTCTCGTCCGTGCAGGTCAGGCCCGCCAGGAAGAGCAGCGCGGGGCATTTCTCGCCGGCCAGCGCCTTCGGCGGCAGGTAGACCGAAAAGCGCATCGGCAGCCCGATCGCCGTCGAGGCATGCCGATAGAAACGCTGCACGCCGCCAAAACAGGCGTGCTCCGAGATCAGCTCAAGGGCGGGTACAGGGATGGTCATCGCGTGGCTCTCCAATCCTCAGTACAGCACGACGGACCGGATCGACTCACCGCGCTTCATCAGGTCGAAGCCCTCATTGATGCGCTCCAGCGGCAGCGTGTGCGTGATCAGGTCGTCGATGTTGAGCTTGCCTTCCATGTACCAGTCGACGATCTTCGGCACATCCGTGCGGCCGCGTGCGCCGCCAAAGGCCGAGCCCTTCCACTCGCGCCCGGTGACGAGCTGGAACGGGCGTGTGCTGATTTCCGCCCCGGCTTCCGCCACGCCGATGATGATCGACTGGCCCCAGCCCTTGTGCGTGCACTCCAGCGCCTGGCGCATGACCTGCGTGTTGCCGATGCATTCGAACGAGTAGTCCGCGCCGCCATCGGTGAGCTGGATGATGTGGTCGACCACGTTGCCGACGTCCTTCGGGTTGATGAAGTGCGTCATGCCGAATTTGCGTGCCATGGCTTCGCGCGCAGGATTCAGGTCTACGCCGATGATCTTGTCGGCGCCGACCATCTTGGCGCCCTGGATCACGTTCAGCCCGATGCCGCCCAGGCCGAACACGACCACGTTGGCACCCGCCTCTACCTTGGCCGTGTACACCACCGCGCCCACGCCCGTGGTGACGCCGCAGCCGATGTAGCAAACCTTGTCGAACGGCGCATCGGGGCGGATCTTCGCCAGCGCAATCTCCGGCACCACGATGTGGTTGGCAAACGTGGACGTGCCCATGTAGTGGAACAGTGGCTTGCCGTCGAGCGAGAAGCGCGACGTGCCATCGGGCATCAGACCCTTGCCTTGCGTGGCGCGGATGGCCTGGCACAGGTTGGTCTTGCGCGACAGGCAGAACTTGCACTGGCGGCATTCCGGCGTGTAGAGGGGGATCACGTGGTCACCGGCCTTGAGCGAAGTGACGCCAGCGCCTACCTCCAGCACCACCCCTGCACCCTCATGGCCCAGGATGGCCGGGAAGATGCCTTCCGGGTCTGCGCCCGAGAGCGTGTAGTAGTCGGTATGACAGATGCCGGTGGCCTTGATCTCGACCAGGACCTCGCCAGCGCGCGGGCCTTGCAGGTCGACGTCTTCCACAGTGAGCGGAGCACCGGCTTTCCAGGCGATGGCGGCTTTGGTTTTCATGTGGACTCCTTTTGGTAGATGAGGCGCCGTTTGGCTATCGGCTTGATACGAAACGGGCGATTGTAGTGCGTTGCCTGCCACGGCAATGTGTCGCGCGCGTAACTGGCATCAGACCAGGCTTCAGATTTCCTTACGACGGCCGTTTCTTGAGCGACGGCACGGCTGACAGGGCCATGTGCTGCTTGCCTTACATGGCGGAACCGCCGCCATGGGCTTCGTAGGAAACCATACCGTGCTTGCTTCCATTCGTACCCGCATTTTGCTGACCTGCGTTGCCATCGTGGTCGGCGCATTGACTTTCGCTGGTGGCCTTAACTACCTCGTTACCAGCTCGTACAACGAAGAATCGACCCGTCAGAGCCTGCAGGCCATTGTGCGTGGCAGTACCTCCACCATTGATGAGTGGGTTGCCACCAAGACGCAGATGGTGGCGTCCCTGCAAGATGTTGCACTTACGGCTGACCCGGTGCCCGTGTTCAAGGCTGTGCACCAGGCAGGCGGCTTCATCAACATCTATGTCGGCTATCCCGACAAGACGTACAAATTCTCCAACCCGGAAGGCATTCCGCCTACCTACGACCCGACCGCGCGCCCCTGGTACAAGCAGGCCGTGGACGCTGGCAAGCCGGTGGTGACGCCGCCGTACGTCAGCGCCAGCACGGGCCAGCTCGTGGTGACGTTTGCGGTGCCCATCCTGCAGGGCGGCGCCCTCAAGGGCGTGATCGGCGGTGACGTGGCGATGGACAGCGTGATCGCCAACGTCAAGGCCATTCATCCGACGCCGGCCAGCTACGGCTTCCTCGTCAACGCGGCCGGCAAGATCGTCGCCCATGCGAATGACAAGCTGACGCTCAAGCCGGCGACCGACCTGTCTGCCGGGCTGAGCGAAAGCGCGCTGGCGGCATTGGCACAGGCCGACAAGCTGACGGAAGTCAGCATCGAGGGCGCTCCCAAACTGCTGTGGCGCCAGAGCGTGAAGGGCACCGACTGGGGCCTGATCGTGGCGCTGGACAAGTCCGATTCCACGGCCGGCATGCGCTCGCTGGTGATGACCTCGATTGGCGCGCTGGTGGCGGTGGCCATCGTCGCCGCCCTGATCGTCGGCGCAATGACTGCGCGCGCGTTCCGCCGCCTGTCGTTGATTCGCGATGCGATGGACGACATCGGCTCGGGCAGTGGTGACCTCACCAAGCGCCTGCCGTCGGACGGCGAAGACGAAGTTGCGCAGATCGCCCGCTCGTTCAATGCGTTTGCCGACAAGCTCACGGCAGTGATGCAGCAGATTCGCCTGGGCAGTGACTCGGTGCGTTCCGCCGCGCAGGAGATTGCCGCCGGCAATGCCGACCTGTCGCAGCGCACGGAAGAGCAAGCCAGCTCGCTGGAAGAAACCGCATCGAGCATGGAAGAACTCACGTCGATCGTGAAGCAGAACGCCGACAACGCGCGTCAGGCGAGCCAACTCGCCGTGACGGCATCGGACGTCGCCACGCGCGGTGGCAACGTGGTCGGCCAGGTCGTGCAGACTATGGGCGGCATCAACGAGAGCAGCAAGAAGATTGCCGACATCATCGGCGTGATCGAAAGCATCGCGTTCCAGACCAACATCCTGGCGCTGAACGCTGCGGTGGAAGCCGCCCGCGCGGGTGAACAAGGTCGCGGCTTTGCCGTGGTGGCCAGCGAAGTGCGCAGCCTGGCGCAGCGCTCAGCCGGTGCGGCCAAGGAGATCAAGGCGTTGATCAGCGACTCGGTGGATCGTGTTTCCAACGGCACGGCGCTGGTCGATCAGGCCGGTGTAACGATGGCCGAGATTGTTGACGCGGTGAAGCGCGTGACGGACATCATGGGCGAGATTTCGTCCGCGTCGGAAGAGCAGAGCAGCGGCATCGAGCAGGTCAACCAGGCGGTCAACCAGATGGACCAGGTGACACAGCAGAATGCGGCGCTCGTCGAGCAAGCTGCCGCTGCGGCGGAATCGCTCGAGGAACAGGCCCACAACCTCAACGAGGCCGTGGGGCAGTTCCGTCTGTCGCACTGAGCCTGACTCAGGCTCCCGGGGCGGCTGCGCTGGCGGCCGCCTTGGCTGCGTCCTGTTGTTCCGCCAGCGCCAGATCGGCCGCTTGCGCACGTTGTATGGCCGGGCGTGCCATGACGCGGTCAATGTAGGCGCGTACCACGGGTGTTTCCGGCATCAGCTTGAACTTCGTGATCCAATCCAACGCGGCACCCCACAGCACGTCTGCCGCCGTGAAGCGTTCCCCCAGCAGGTAAGGACCCTTTGCGAGCTGCGCGTTGATCGTGCTGATCACGGTGTCAAAGTCGCCATACGGTGACATGGAGTAGTTGGCCGACGGACGGTTCATCGAGCGGTCCACCACGGCCGGCTCAAAGCACGCGCCATAGAACACCATCCAACGCAGGTATGCGCCGCGCAGCGGATCGCCCACTGCCGGTGACAGACCGGCTTCCGGATACAGCTCTGCCGCATACATGTAGACGGCGGCTTGCTCGGTCACCACCACATCACCGTGACGCAGCGTCGGCACTTTGCCCAGCGGGTTGATGGCAAGAAACTCGGGGGTGTGATGCTGGCCCGTGGTCAGGTCGAACGGGCGCAGTTCATAGTCGGCGCCCAGTTCCTCGAGCAGCATGCGCACGCCTCGCGAGCGGCTGCGCGGGGAGTGGTAGAGGATCAGGTGGCGGTCTTGCGACATCGTGGTCTCCGGTGTGTGCGTGGATCTGAGATTGCCACTGTAGGCTGACGATTCCGCACCGTCTTGGAAAAATCCGCTGTGGCGGTGCATCATCGCGGCATTGCTTCTGATGGCACTTCCATGACCGACCTGCATGACGTTGCAGACAGCCCCAAGGGCGTGGTCGATCCGCTGGCCTTTCGTCAGCGCGTTCGCTTGAACCGCTATCAGCCGAGTGCCGCGCTGGCCGGCGTGCTGGATCACCACTGGATTGTTGAATGGGACTTGCGCGGTCTGCCGCCATTTACGCAGCGGACACTGCCGTATCCGTGCGTAAACGTGGTGTTCGACCGGCGGCAGACGGGCATTTTTGGCGTGGTGTCGGGCGCCTTCGAGACCACGCTGGCAGAAGCTGGCCGCGTGATCGGCCTGCGCTTTCGGCCCGGCGCCTTCCGTGCGTTCTTCGGCAAGCCCGTGCACCTGCTGACCGACAAGGTGCTGCCGGTCTCCACGCTGCTCGATTGCGACGATGCGCAAGCCGAAGACATCGTGCTCAGCGCGCGGGATGACGTGGGCATGGTGTCCGCCGCAGAAACGCTGCTGCAGCGCGTGCTGCCGCCGCCCGACCCGGAGGTTGAGCGCATCCACGCCATCCTGCAGATGCTGCAGCAGAACGCAGGCTTGACCCAGGTGCGCGATCTTGCCGAACGCGCGGCCCTGAGTGAGCGCACGCTGCAGCAGGTGTTTTCTGAGTATGTTGGCGTGACGCCCAAGTGGGTGATCCGCCGTTACCGCCTGCATGAAGCGGCCGATCAGCTTGCCAACGGGGCGACTGTCGATCTGGCAGAACTTGCGCACGCGCTGGGTTATTTCGACCAGGCGCACTTCACGCGCGATTTCCGTCGTCTGGTCGGCAAGGCGCCGGCGGAGTACCGGCGCGCCAATCAACCCTGACGCGCCATACGTCTTACTCGGCCGCCGCCGACAGGTCGTGTACAGGCGACGGCGGATCGGTCATCACACGGTTGCGCCCGGCCAGCTTGGCCTCGTACAGCAGGCGGTCAGCGCGCTTGAGCAGCGATTCGAGCGAAGGGTGGTCCACCGCCTGCGCCACGGCCACGCCAAAGCTGGCCGTCATGCGGCAGGGTACGTCGGTGCCGGTTGGTACGGTCACCTCGGCAATGCGCTTGCGTAGGCGCTCGGCCACGCTGCGTGCTTGCTCCGGGCTTTCCGCCCACACCATCACCGCGAATTCCTCGCCGCCAATGCGTGCCACCAGGTCGGCCGCACGGCCATCGGTGCGGCACAGGCGCGCGACGGTGCGCAGTGCCTCGTCACCGATTGCGTGGCCGTAGGTATCGTTGATGCGCTTGAAGTGGTCGACGTCAAACATCACCAGCGCGATGAGCGGTGCCTTGGGTGTGGGCGCCCTGCACATCGCAATCGACTGATCTTCAAAGGCGCGGCGGTTGAGCAGTTGGGTGAGCGGGTCGGTCTCGGCCATGCGCGCGAGTTCCTGCATCAGGTGCGCGCGCTCCAGTTCAAGCCGGCGCCGCTCGATGCTGTTGATGCGCAGCACGCGGATCGCCTCGAACATCGCGCGGATCTCGCGCCGCGTGAAGCTGGTCGGGATATGCAGGCTCAGGTTGCCGCTTGCGATGGCATCGATCAGGCGCGTGGCGTTGACGAACGGGCGCACCACGTCACGGCGGAACGAGACGATCATCCACGCCAGCGCCCCCAGCACCGACAGCACCGCCGCCGCCGAGCCCAGCAGCACCCAGAGCATGGCGCGCCGGTGCTCGCGAATATCGTCTTCGGCCAGGCGCAACACGTTGTCGCGAAAATCGGTGATGGCGCGCATGGTCGGCACATAGCGCTCGGCGAACTGGCCGGTGGTGATATCCGCGCCGCCGGGTTGGCTGGTGGCGGCGCGCACGGCTTCGACATAGCGCAAGCCATCGCCAAAGTACTGTGCATTCAGTGTGTCCATGGCGTGCTGGCCCAGCGCGGGTCCGCGCACGATGCGCGTTTCGATCATGGCGCGCAACTGGTCGATGCGGCCATGCGTGCGTGCAATGGCGAGCTGTTCATCCAGCGTGAGCTTGCGGCGCATGGCCAGCGCGCTGGTGAAGCGCGAACCGAGCTGGCCGGCATATTCGCGCAGGTCGGCGGCCAGCCGGGCCAGTGTCAGGCAGTTGAGCGCATCGGGGTCGCCGCGCGTGATGTTGGCCGTGCGCGCGTTGACGATCGGCATGAATTCGGGAATCACCCCGATCATGCGGTCCACCGCATCCGCCAGCGCGCCGTTGGTGCGCGACGGCAGGGGCAGGGCGACGAGGTTGTCGACGTTCCGGCGTGCGCTGGCCAGGTCAGCCTGCGCCTGGCGCACGGCATCGGCGTCGGCAATGCAGCCGGGGCAGCGATCGGGTTGCAGCGTGGCGAGTAGCGTGGCGAGGTGTTCATCGCTGGCGGCGCGCATGCGTTGCAGGGCGGCGGTACGTTCGGCCGGCAGCGGCAGGTCTTCGCCCAACACACCGTTGGTGGGGCCGCGCTCGGCCGAGACCCTCTCCATCGTCAACAGCACGGCGCGCAGCGCCTGGAAGCTGCGCGCGGCGTCATCTGCCCGGCCATAGGCAAGCCATGCATAGCCGAGCAGCCAGCATGACAGCGAGAGCACCGGGATGAGGACGATGGCGACACTGGCGCCGAAGCGCCTGTCCATCGACGTTTCTGAGGACATGAGCGGGAGCAGTGGCGTCGTGGCGGGCCTGGCGGACAAATCGGCGAAGGTGGCGGCGCAGCGGATGTGCGCGATGCTCATCCAGCCTAACGGCAGGACGGAGGGCATCTTTACGCCGCCATTGAACGCGCGTGCGGCCCCCAGACTGCAAACAAATGAAAAAGGATTCTTGCGGATCCTTTAGCGTGTGCGGCGGATTCCCGATGGCGTGCCTGGAGCGGAACGTTGGGGTCTTGGCGTCACAGACTTCTGCCGTGGCAGCAGTACTGGCGCTGTCGGTGAACCCGTTGCCCGTGATTTCGCGCGAGCAGGTTCGTGCGCGACTTGACCTACGACAACGGGAGGTCATGGGCGACCTGCCGACAGCGATCGCACATCATGGCGATGGTGCGGGAGCAAGTTCTGCCGATGATTGACCGGTGAACTTGTAGCGTGGCGGGCAGCTCAGGTTGCCGTGGAAGGCTCGGTAGCCAGCGGCGATGCTTCGGGCCGGGCGCGCCACCAAGCGGGCGTCGGACCCGGCTGCACCATGTCGAGCCGCGCACCGATGGTTGGCGTCAGCACCTCCACCGAGTGAGCACGCGCCGCCGCGGCAATGCGTTCGAACGGTTCCTGCCAGGCATGGAACGCCAGATCAAACGTGCCGTTGTGGATCGGCACGAGCCGGCGCCCGCGCAAATCCAGATGCGCCTGAACGGTCTGCTCCGGCAGCATGTGCACGTAGGCCCAGCGCGGGTCGTAGGCACCGGTTTCCATCAGGGTCAGGTCGAATGGCCCGAAGCGTTCGCCGATGGTCTTGAAGCCGGGGAAGTAGCCGGTGTCGCCGCTGAAGAAGAGCCGCAGGTCGTCATCGATCATGACCCACGACGCCCACAGCGTGCGGTTGCTGTCAAACGGTGTGCGGCCCGAAAAGTGTTGTGCGGGCGTGGCGGTGAATTGCAGGCCGCCTACCGTGGTCGATTCCCACCAGTTGAGTTGCCGTACCTTGTGGGCGGCGATGCCCCAATCGATCAGCCGATCGCCCACGCCCAATGGCGTGAGGAAGTGCTTCACCTTGGGCGCCAGCGTAAGGACGGTCGCGCGGTCCAGATGGTCGTAGTGGTCATGCGAGAGGATGACCGCCTCGATCTCCGGCAGGTCTGCCAGCGCGATGGGCGGCGCATGGAACCGCTTGGGACCAAGCCACTGTACCGGCGAGGCGCGCTCCGCAAACACCGGATCGGTCAGCCAGAAGACTCCACGCAATTTGAGCAGCACGGTCGAGTGGCCGAGGCGGAACAGCGAACGATCGGGCGCCGCCAGCAGTGCGTCACGCGTCAACGCCTGGGTTGGCACCGGCTGGTCCGGCACCGTACCTGCCGGCTTGTTGATAAAGGCCCACAGCAAGCGCAGCCCTGCCCAGAAACCGGTCTTGGGTCGGCGGGCTGCGTTGTGGAAAGCGCGATCCGTGCCGGAGACGGCCGGTGTACTCGGGGCGGCAGACGGTGAGGGCGAAGCGGACATGAGAGAGAACTCCAACAGCGAGGGGACTAGCGGATCAGGCAAGGGCATCGAGCCCCGGCTGATGCGTCCTCCGCTGGCATGATGCCTTGCGCCGCCGGATGGGAGGACATAACATGAGGCGGCCTCCGTTTAATATGCGGAGGCTTCCTCCGTTTGTCAAGTGAGACCCGATTCAGTGGCCGAGAAGATCACAAACCGAAAACCCCGAGCCGATGCCGAACGCAACCGCCAACGCCTGCTGGACGTGGCCAAGGTGGCGTTTGCGCAGAAGGGGGTTTCCGCCAGCCTTGAAGAGATTGCGCGCGAGGCGGGCCTGGGGATCGGCACGCTGTACCGGCACTTTCCGACGCGCGAGGCGCTGATCGACGAGATCTACCGGGATGAAGGCAATCGCCTCGTGGAGGCTGCGCAGCAGCTGTCCGCCGAGCGCGCGCCATTGGACGCCATTCAGGCCTGGCTGCTCCTGTTTATCGGCTATCTGGCCAACAAGCAGATTCATGCCGACGTGCTCAACTGCATGGCCGGCGGCGAGAGCGATGTATGCACCCTGTCTGCCGACGCGATCGTCGAGGCACTGAACTTGCTGATGCAGCGTGCAAGAGAGGCGGGCGAGATCCATCATCCGATCGAGCCGCTTGAACTGCTATGCGCAATCGCCGGTGTTGCAACGTTCGGCGTCGACACGGATTGGGAAGCCGGCGCGAAACGCCTGGTTGCGCTGATGGTCTCCGGATTGCGCAACCCGATGCCCGTGTAACCGCACCTTTGTTTGCGCTGGTGGTGGCGTGCGCAACCGCTATGACAACAGCACCGTCGCGGGCATACTCCGGTTCAACTCACGTGGCTCTGGCCTTGCCCGGGGCCTTCAGACTTCACCTGCACGCGAAGGCGCACCATGGATAGCGGAAACGACCGCCGGTATTTTTTCTACTTTCTGCTGTTTATCGTCACCATCGGGCTTTGCTGGATACTCTCGCCATTCTTTGGGGCGGTGTTCTGGGGGGGCATCCTGGCGATTCTGTTCCAGCCCGTGCAGCGCTGGCTGGTCGCCCGGTTTAACAAGCGACGCAATCTGGCCGCGCTTGTCACACTCACCCTCATCATCCTGATCGTGATCCTGCCGCTCTTGTTCGTGGCGATCACGCTCGTGCAGGAAGTGGCCTACGTCTATCAGGAAATCAAGAACGCGCAGCCCAATTATTCGCAGTACTTCCAGGACGCCATCCATGTACTGCCGACGTCGATCCAGCAGTTGCTTGCCAAGTACGGTCTGGCCAACTTGCCTGCGCTCCAGCGCAAGCTTAGCGACGGTGCCGCGCAGATCAGCCAGTTTGCCGCCACCCAGGCGCTCAGCATCGGTCAGAACACGTTCCAGTTCGTCGTCAGCTTTGGCGTGATGCTTTACATGGTGTTCTTCCTGCTGCGTGACGGTGCCGAGATCGGCCGTCGCGTGCGTCGCGCGCTGCCGCTCGATGAGGAGCACAAGAACCTGCTGCTGGCGAAGTTCACCACTGTCGTGCGTGCCACCGTGAAGGGCAACATTGCGGTGGCATTGGTGCAGGGCGCACTCGGCGGCTTCATCTTCTGGGTCGTGGGGATTGAGGGCGTCGTGCTGTGGGGCGCACTGATGGCATTTCTTTCCCTGCTGCCCGCGATTGGCGCGAGCATTGTTTGGGTGCCGGCCGCGCTGTACTTCCTGGCGACGGGCGAGCTGGGGAAATGCGCGATCCTCGTGGTGTTCTGCGTGGGCGTGATCGGGCTTGTCGACAACCTGCTGCGCCCGATCCTCGTCGGCAAGGACACGAAGATGCCCGACTGGGTCGTGCTGATCTCAACGCTGGGCGGGATGGCGCTGTTCGGCATCAACGGCTTTGTGATCGGGCCGCTCGTCGCCGCGCTGTTCATGGCGAGCTGGGACATCTTTGCGCGCTCCGGGCAGGCCGAGTGACACGGGCTGTGCCGTGATGGGCGTCACGCGCATGCCCACGGCGTTGCTGATTTCAGGCACAATTCGCGATCTTGTGGAGATGGCATTCCTCCCTTAACCGCCGGCAGCAACTGCCAGCTGATGATGCCTACAAGTTCCTGGACAGGGAAGTTGTAGGCACACGTCCATACGACATCCTGTCGTCCAGGTTTGCGTTCTTCAAATCTGGCCATCATGAAGACAAAGATCACACGTTCCGAGCCGCTGCTTATGCTGGCGTATCTGTTGCGCTGGCTCTCGCTGGGGTCGCTCGTTGGCATGCTTGCCGGGCTGGGCTCTGCGGTGCTGCTGCTGGCGCTGGACTGGGCGACCGATACGCGCATCGCGCACCCGTGGCTGCTTTGGTTGTTGCCCGTGGCCGGCCTTGCCGTCGGCTTGCTGTATCACTACACGGGCCGTTCGGTGGAGGGCGGCAACAACCTGCTGATCGACGAGATTCACGACCCAAAGCGCGTGGTGCCCAAGCGCATGGCGCCGCTGATCCTGCTCGGTACCGTTGTCACCCACCTCTTTGGTGGCTCGGCCGGGCGTGAGGGGACGGCAGTCCAGATGGGTGGCAGTTTTGCGGACTATCTGACGCGCTTGTTCAAGCTTGACCCTGGCGACCGTCGCATCTTGCTCATGTCCGGCATCAGTGCTGGGTTTGCTTCCGTGTTTGGCACGCCGCTGGCCGGTGCCGTGTTTGGCTTGGAGGTGCTCGCCATCGGGCGTTTGCGGTATGACGCGATCCTGCCGTGCTTGATTGCGGTCATCGTTGGTGATCTGGTGCCGCCACTGCTGGGGGTGCATCACACGCCGTATGCGATTCCGTTTGTTCCGCATCTCACGCCGGTCGCGATTGGCCTGGTGGTGCTTGCCGGCATCGTCTTCGGTTTGGCGGGCAAGACGTTTGCCGCGCTTACGCACAAGCTCGGCCGCTTGCTGAAGCACCACATTCCGTTCGGGCCGCTGCGCCCTGTGCTGGGCGGCTGCGTCGTCGTGGCGGGAGCAATGGCGTTGGGGACAGACAGGTACCTCGGGCTGGGCATTTCCGTCATCGTTGATGCATTCCACACGCCGCTGCCGGCATACGACTTTGCCGGCAAGGCTGCCTTCACCATCGTGACGCTGGCTTCCGGCTTCAAGGGTGGGGAGGTGACGCCGCTGTTCTACATCGGCGCGACGCTGGGCAATGCGCTTGGCTATGTGTTGCCGCTGCCATTCCCGCTGTTGGCGGGGCTGGGGTTTGTTGCGGTGTTTGCGGGCGCAGCCAATACGCCCATTGCATCGACCCTGATGGCGATGGAGCTCTTCGGCCCCGAGGTCGGCACGTTTGCCGGCATTGCCTGCGTGGTGAGTTACCTCTTCTCAGGCCACGCCGGTATCTATCACGCGCAGCGCATCGGCCATGCAAAGCGCCCGTCCGAGCCAGACGGGGCTGCTCTGTCTGCCGCGCAGGCGATCGGGCAGGCATCCGCAGACTCCACTGAACGCCCACAACGCTGATCTGCGGATCAGGCCGCGCACGGTCTCCCTCCGCAGTCGTTTTCGACGCGCTGCACCACGATGGCTCTGGCTGCATTGAGATGCGCGATGGTCATCGAGCGTGCGCTGGCTAACGAACTGCATCCCAAAGCGCATGCGCTGTGCTACCGGGCGAACGCTGTCAATTTCCAATTTCCCCTTCCGTTGCGAACCGGTCATCGAGTTTGCTGGTGCATAAGGCGTTGGCGCGATAGGCGCGACGTGGGGGGCTGAACAGGCTCGCCACCACTATCTGAAATTAAGATAGTCGATATCGGTGCTATGTATTTGCGTAATTTTGGTGGCATTCCTAGGATTCAGGTCACATCCGCTATGCGCACAGCTGTTCATAGGTAGAACAAGTGGTGCGCAAGACGGATATCCGGCGATGCGTTGATGCGCGGCTGTTCTTCCCTGATCCGCCGTTCGTTCTCCCGCTTCGCCTTCAGACGATGTGCCTTTTTCCACAGCCCCAAGGAGTGTCACCATGAAAGCCCTTTCATACGCCATCCGCGCCGCCGCAGTCGCCTTCTCAGCAGTGGCGTTTAGCGCGAACGCCGCGGCGGCCGCGCCCGTCAAGAACATCGTGCTGGTGCACGGCTACTTTGCCGATGGCTCGGGCTGGCAGGCCGTGGCCAAGATTCTCATGCGCGATGGCTACCAGGTCTCCGTCGTGCAGCAACCCGAGACGTCGTTCGATGAAGACGTGAAGGCCACCACCCGCGTGGTTGAGGCGCAGGACGGCCCCAGCATCCTGGTCGGCCATAGCTACGGTGGCGCCGTCATCACGGAGGCTGGCAACCACGAGAAGGTCGCAGGTCTGGTCTATGTGGCCGCGTTCCAGCCCGACACTGGCGAAAGCCCGCTCGACCTGACCAAGAAGATGCCGCCCGCCACCCAGGCCATCAAGCCGACCCCCGATGGCTTCCTGTACTTTGACCCGGCGGCCTTCCATGCAGACTTTGCCGCCGACGTGCCCGCCGCTGAAGCCAAGTTCATGGCGATCTCGCAGGTGACACCAGCTGCGCAGTCGTTTGGCGTGCCGATCAAGCAGGCAGCCTGGAGGACGAAGCCGAGCTGGGCCCTCGTGGCCACCGCAGACCGTGCGATCAATCCTGACCTGGAGCGCTTCATGACCTCACGTGCAGGCAGCAAGACGATCGAGATCAAGAACGCCAGCCACGTTGCCTACATCTCGCATCCGGCCGAAGTGGCGAAGCTTATTGAGCAGGCTGCAAAGCAATCCATCAAGAACTAACGAAAACGCGGGGCGCCGCTTCAGACCGGTGAGTTGATCTGAGGCGGCGCAGACCATCGGTTTGATCTGTGCTGGCCATGTGACACGTGGCGGCTTGCGCGTCTTCGTCAGGCTCGCGCACGCGGTTACCTCGCCGATCCTGCGGCAGCGGTTAGATCGCTCACCGCTCCTCCCTCCACGTCTGGTTCACGCAACGCTGTCCTCTCCACAGGGCGGTCACCATCCACCCCTCGCGATTTCGTGAAGAGTGGTGCGGCTTTGACGTGACCACAGTTGCGAGCGCATTCATCCATCGCCGCCGCAGCGCGTGCCGCGGCAACAAGCCCGACAGCGCTAGGGAAAACCATAGTGCCTGCCACACCGCTCACGAGGGCCCGAGTAAGAGTTCAGTCAGTTTCGCTATCCAGAATCGCCGCACTCATTCAAGAGCAATTCAGGAGACAGGTGATGCAGGATGGTTTGGTAGCAAAAATCGCGGCGCATCCGAAGTACGCGCAGCTCAAGCGCCGACGCAATGCGCTCGGCCTCTTTCTGACAGTGGCAATGCTGGTCGTGTACTACGGCTACATCGCACTGATCGCATTCAATAAGCCGTTTCTCGCCAAGCCGATGAGCGCGGGTGTGATGAGTGTCGGCGTTCCCGTCGGCATGGCGGTGATCGTTTTCACCGTCGTCATCACCGGCCTGTACGTGCGCCGCGCAAACAACGAATACGATCAACTGACGCAGGACATCCTGCAGGATGTCGCCAAATGAAGAAGACACTTTCCATGATGCTGGTGGCGCTTCTGGCCGCCGGCGCCTGCGGTGTCGCCATCGCGGCGGGCGGCGATGTTGGCGAGACCGCCAAGCAGGCAACCAACACCACGGCCATCGTGCTGTTTGCGCTGTTCGTGGCCGGCACGCTGTGGATCACCAAGTGGGCGGCCTCGCGCACGCGCTCTGCGGCGGATTTCTACAATGCCGGCGGCGGCATCACCGGTTTCCAGAATGGCCTGGCGATCTCGGGCGACTACATGTCGGCCGCGTCCTTCCTGGGGATTTCTGCTGCCGTCATGACCTCCGGTTACGACGGCCTGATCTATTCGATCGGGTTTCTGGTCGGCTGGCCCATCATCACGTTCCTGATGGCCGAGCGGCTGCGCAACCTTGGCAAATTCACCTTTGCCGATGTGGCGGGCTACCGTTTTGAGCAAGGGCCGATCCGCAGCTTTGCCGCGGTCGGCACGCTGGTGGTCGTGGCCTTCTACCTGATCGCACAGATGGTCGGCGCGGGGCAACTCATCAAGCTGCTGTTCGGGCTCGACTACTGGGTGGCCGTGGTCATCGTCGGCGCGCTGATGATGGTCTACGTACTGTTTGGCGGCATGACGGCGACGACGTGGGTGCAGATCATCAAGGCGTGCCTGCTGCTGGCCGGCGTGACGTTCATGGCGATCATGGTGCTGGCGCAGTACGGCTTCAGCCCGGAAGCGCTGTTCGCCAAGGCCGTTGAAGTGAAGACCGCCATTGCTGCAAATGCCGGCAAATCGCCGGACGATGCCACCAAGATCGGCCTGTCGGTGATGTCGCCGGGCGGCTTTATCAAAGACCCGATCTCGGCCATCTCGTTCGGTATGGCGCTGATGTTCGGCACGGCCGGGCTGCCGCACATCCTGATGCGTTTCTTCACGGTGCCGGATGCCAAGGAGGCGCGCAAGTCGGTGTTCTGGGCCACGACCTGGATCGGCTACTTCTACGTCCTGATCTTCATCATCGGTTTTGGTGCGATCACGCTGGTGCTGACCAACCCGGAGTTGTCCGACGTGGCCAAGGGTGTGATCAAGGGCGGCGCGGGCACAGCCAACATGGCTGCAGTGCTGGTCGCCAAGACGGTCGGCGGTGACGTGTTCTACGGCTTCATTTCGGCGGTGGCGTTTGCCACGATTCTGGCGGTGGTGGCAGGGCTCACGCTGTCCGGCGCGTCGGCGGTGTCGCACGATCTGTACGCCACGGTCTTCAAGCATGGCAAGGCCAACAGCGCCGATGAACTGAAGGTGTCGCGCATCACCACGCTGGTGCTGGGCGTGATCGCCGTGCTGCTGGGCATCGCCTTCGAGAAGCAGAACATCGCCTTCATGGTCTCGCTGGCGTTTGCGGTGGCGGCGTCGGCCAACTTCCCGGTGCTGTTCCTGTCGATGCTGTGGAAGGGCTGCACGACGCGTGGCGCGGTCATCGGCGGGTTCCTGGGGCTGATCTCGTCGGTGGGGCTGACGATCGTGTCGCCGTCGGTGTGGGAAGCCACGCTGGGGTATCCGAAGGGCTCGGCGTGGTTCCCATACACCTCGCCGGCGTTGTTCTCGATGACGATCGGCTTTGTGGGCGTGTGGCTGTTCTCGGTGCTGGATACCAGCGCGCGTGCCAAGGCTGAAAAGGCCTCCTTCGCGGCACAGCAAGTGCGTTCGGAAACGGGCCTTGGTGCAGCCGGCGCTTCGAGCCACTAAGCGCTTGCGCCACCCACTGGAAGCGGGTGATGCTCTGCTGCGTCGCCCGCCTTCCAGTGTTGTTTCTTCTATCTTCTACATCGCTTCTACTGCGCCGCTCATAGGCGCTCGAAGCGCAAGCCTGCGTAGCGGGTCAGGCGTGCGATGAAGCGGTCATCGAACATCGTGGCCGGCGTCCAGAAGCCGCCGGGGCGCCCGGTCTTGATGCCGTCCTTGACATGGTCCAGCGCGAGGCTGGCAGCGGCCTGGCCCAGCATCTTGCCGGTGGAGCCGTAGCCCGGATCGCGATCCCCCGTCACTTTCACGCGCAAGGTCTTGCCGTCGTCGGTGCGTGCGAAGAAGCGGATGTCGTAGCGGCCCGCCAACTGGGCCGCGGGGCTGGGGCCCTCGCCGGGTTTGGGCAGCAGGAAGCGCTCCATCAGGCGTCGCGTGGGCTTGATGACGATGCCCACCATGAACGCCCCCAGGCCTGCGACCATCGTCACGGCTCTCAGGCGGCCTTGCAGGCCGCTGCCGGTGATTACCGCTTCGTCATACGTGAACTGGTTGCCATAGGCGTTGCCGGACAACGCATTGGAGCGGTGCACCACGCGCTCGTTGATGGCCGCCATGACAAAGGGGGCGATCCACGCATCGAAATCGGTATCGAATGTCGCGCCCCTCGTGGAGTGCTGGCGTGCCGTGAAGCCATGTCCGTTGGGGCAGAGGGCATACGGGTTGGCCAGCGCCTTGCGCAAGGCGGGGTCGGCGGCGGCCTCCTGCACCACGTTGATCAGGCTGGCCACGGTGCCGCCCGATGCGCCGCCCTTGAGCGTCTTGACGCGCATCTTCACGTGGGTGGCCGGTGCGGCCCATTGCTGCATCGCCTGTTGCTGCAGGAAGTAGACACCCATGTCCGACGGTACCGAGTCGAAGCCGCAGCAGTGGACGATGCGTGCGCCTGACCGTTGCGCGGTCGCCTCGTACTTCTCGATCATCCGTTGGATCCACTGGGTCTCGCCAGTGAGGTCGCAGTAGTCGGTGCCGCTTTCCGCGCAGACCTTGACGAGTGGCTCGCCATAGAGCGCGTAAGGGCCCACCGTGGACACCACCACCCGGGTCTGTGCGCACAGCGTGCGCAACTGGGCTTCGTTGGCCGCATCCGCCACGATGATGGGCAGAGCGGTACCCGCTGCGCCCAGCGAGCGCTTGAGTTCGTTGAGCTTCGCTTCAGACCGGCCTGCAATGGCCCAGCGCAGGGTTTCCGCCTGGCCCGAGAACTGCTCGGCCAGGTAGCGGGTCAGGATCTGGCCGACAAAACTGGTGGCGCCAAACACGACGAGGTCATGGTCCGGGGCGGTCATGGGGTCTTCCTTTCTTGGGCGGATGAGCGGGCCTGCATGAACGCCGTTGTCCTCACAGTGCGGAATGATCAAAAGCCGGCAGCGGCGTCGGCAGATTCAAAACCAATTGCGCATCTTTGACAACGTCCAACCGAAGAACGGTAGATGCACCGAGCCCGTCCAGCAACTGGCTCAGTGGGCCACCGTTGCGCACCAGCTTGATGCCGCGCGGAAACAGGCGTTGGGCGAACGACAGCGTGTTGCTTTGCACCGTGCTCTGATGCCATACGCCATCGACCTGGTTGATCATGGTCGCTGTCCCCATGCGGGACTGCGGCACGACGTCGTGCAAGGCCGGAAGTGGCGCATGCAGGGTCAGGTCTGGTTTGCCGCCGGGCGCAGCAATGCTGGCTTGCACGGCATCCCCAATATGCATGTTGATGTCGGCGCGCCACTTGGGCAATTGGTAGCCATGCACGCCGCGCACCCGCGCAATTTCCGTGGTGACGGGCAGGGCCAGCACATGCGCGACGTAGCTGCGACGGCGCATGGAATCGAACAGCTCCAGCGCATGCGACCCGCGCGCACCGGGCCGGCGGATCACCACGGCAACGGACACTTCGTCGTACGGATCGTTGTCGCACACCGCATAGGAGAAGAAGGTCAGCGCAACGAGCCCATAGCCAGGGAATGCCCGCAATGGTTCGAGCGGCTCAGGCAGCGTCGCTCGCAACCGCGAGAGCGGCGCCAGAAACAGCAGTTGAATGCTGCTGGAGCGGTAGTAGAAGTTGGGCGCCCAGGTTGGGCCAACGCGCGAGGCGGCCAGGCGTTTGGGAATCCGGCGGAAGAAATCGATATTGCCTGCGGCAGGGGCCAGCGCCACCTCATCCAGATTCGGGTTCATCCGATAGCGGTCGTAATAGCCGCCTTTCAGCACGTCGACCGTGTGCGGCCCGAATTCGACCTGTGTAAACCGCGTATCCATGTGCGTTGACCTTTCCTCTGTGGGTTGACCAGCGAACACACTCTAAGATTGAACTCAACTTGAAGGTCAAGGCGTTTGAATTCGGTACAGCGACGGGCTTGACCTTTAAGTTGCCTTCAACGTTAGTCTCCTGCCAACAACCACGAGAAGCCACTTCTCAAAGGCGGAAGAAATGCAGACGATATTGGGAGCGAACGGTCAGATCGCCATGGAACTGGCGCGGGAGTTGCACCGCAACTACACAAGCGAACTACGGCTCGTGAGCCGCACGCCGCGCAAGGTGAATGACACCGACAGCCTGGTGTCGGCCAACCTCCTCGATGCAGAGCAGACGACCGAGGCCGTGAAGGGAAGCAGCGTTGTCTATTTCACCGCTGGCTTGCCGCCGGACACGCACCTGTGGGAAACGCAGTTTCCCGTCATGTTGAAGAACGCGCTGGATGCCAGTCGGGCAGCGGGCGCCAAGTTCGCCTATTTCGACAACACCTACATGTATCCGCAGGATGCCCGGCTGCAGACGGAGGCCACGCCGTTCGCGCCGGTGGGGCGCAAGGGTCGGGTGCGGGCGGCGATGGCGTCCATGGTGCTGGACGAGATGGCGCGCGGAGAGATTCCCGTGCTCATCGGCCGGGCCCCCGAGTTCTATGGCCCGGGTAGGACGCAGAGCTTCACCAACGCGCTCATCATCGAAAACCTGGAGACCGGCAAGAAGCCCCGCGTGCCGGTGCGCGACGACACCCGGCGCACGCTCATCTGGACCCCCGACGCAAGCCGCGCGCTGGCCGCACTGGGCAACACGCCCGACGCGTTCGGGCAGACCTGGCATCTGCCCTGCGATGATGACCGGCTGACGTACAGGCAGTTCGTCGCCATGGCCAGCGACGTGTTTGGCCGGGAGACGTCCTACACGGTCATTGGCAAATGGGCCATGACTGCTGCCGGCCTCTTCTCCAAGCCGGTGCGGGAGATTCGCGAACTGCTGCCGCGGTACGAGCAGGACAACCTGTTTGATTCCACCCGGTTCAAGCGTCGGTTCCCGGAGTTCAAGGTAACGAGCTATCGCGAAGGGCTGGAGCTGATTCGGCGGGAGTGGGCAGGGGGATAAGCGTCGCTTGGGATTGCACGGCTTCCCCTCCGGCAATGCGGCGTACTGTTGAGATCGAGTTGGCCGCATAACTGTAAGACACGCCTGTTTCAACGTGCACCGCCTGCCAATGTGCCGCAAGCGCCCGGAACGCGTTGCCGTGCGTGCAATCCACCCAGCCGCGTTGGGTCACGGTCGGCTACGCGCTGCGCTTCCGTTTGACACGTAAAAGTGAGCTCAACTCAACTCAATTGCGATTCATGAGTGGGGTTGCCCCGTGTTTTCCTGTTCATTCTGTTGACCCGATTGGCGCTCTGTCATTTCATTGGATGCAATCTGTGATTCAAGGGGACGCGCGTGGCACAGGCAAAGAATGCGCCGTGATGCCTGCGCGGTGCGCTCCCCGGTGGATGAACAACTGCACCGGCACCTGGGCGAGTCACCAACCGTGCCCGCCTGATGCTCGAAGACGCGATGGAATACGCCATCCGCGTTGAAACGCTGCATCCACCGGAGCCTTAGCCGCGTATATGCCGGTAAGCGTCACATGAACCGGTAGGGGTGATGCGCGCATCGCCCGCACTTGGAGACAATTTCAATGGAATGGTCCTTGGATCCACCCGGCAATACCGGGGCGGCTGACGGCGTACGGCCTTCGGTTGTGCCGGCGTCCGGCCAACGCATTGCGGTGGTGGGCTCGGGCATCTCAGGCTTGGCTGCGGCGCACTGTCTTGCGCAGCGCCATGCCGTCACGCTGTTTGAAGCGGCGCCCAGATTGGGTGGGCACACCAACACCGTCGACATTGAAGACAGCGGACACGTGTTTGGGGTGGACACGGGCTTTCTGGTATTCAACGCGCGCACCTATCCGAACCTGATTGCCCTGTTTGATGCGCTGGGCGTGGCGCATTGTGAGAGTGACATGTCGTTCAGCGTATCGGTGGGCAATGGTGCGCTGGAGTGGGCGGGCACGAGTCTGCGCACGGTGTTTGCACAGCCGCGCAACTTGGTGTCTGCCCCGTTTCTGTCGATGCTGGGCGACATCCTGCGCTTCAACCGGCAGGCGCACGCCAACCTGGCGGCCGCACGGCGTGCCCGCCACAGCCTTGGCGCGTTGCTGGCCGCGGGCCGCTATGGCGAGCCCTTTTGCGCGCACTATCTGCTCCCGATGGCGGCTGCCATCTGGTCCACCCCCAGCCGCGACATCCTTTCGTTTCCCGCCGAAACATTTCTGCGCTTCTGCCTCAACCACGGCTTGCTGCAGATCTTCGACCGGCCACGCTGGCGCACGGTCAAAGGGGGCGCGCGCAGCTACGTGCACGCCATCGCCAGCCGGTTGGCCGATGTCCGTGTTGCCACACCCGTGCGCGGCATTCGCCGGGCGGCCACCCATGTTGATGTGCTGACTGATGCAGGCAGCGAGCGCTACGATGCCGTGGTGCTGGCCACGCATGCGCCCCAGACGTTGCGCATGCTCGACGATGCAACGGATGACGAGCGTGCCGTGCTCGGGGCATTCCGCTATCAGCCCAACACCGCCTTTCTGCACCGCGATACCCGCCTGCTGCCGCGCCGGCGGCGGGTCTGGTCGGCCTGGAACTACATTGACGCATCGCAAGCTGGGGCAGCCGGCGGCGCACCCTGCGTGAGCTATCTGCTCAACCAACTGCAGCCGCTGCCGGTATCGACTCCGGTTGTGGTCACGCTCAACCCACCAGCACCGCCCGCACCTGAACTGGAGTACCAGCGCTTCGCGTATGAGCACCCGGTGTTCGACCAGCCGGCCATCGACGCGCAGGCCCGCCTGCCCGCGCTGCAAGGGCAACGCCGCACGTGGTTTGCCGGTGCATGGACGGGGTATGGCTTTCATGAAGACGGCTTGAAATCTGCCCTGCGCGTGGCTGCCGATTTTGGTTGCCCACCCGCCTGGGCGCAGGTGGCGTCATGAGCGAAGACGCACAGCTCCTCGTCGGCCAGGTCATGCACCGCCGCTTGCGGCCCGTGGCCAATCGCTTCGTCTACCCAGTGTTTGCGGTGCGCGTGAAGCTGTCGGCGCTGGAGCGGCTGACGGGCACGTGGTTTGGCGTGAACTGCTGGCGGCCGCTGTCGCTGCGCACGCGTGACTACGGTCCGCGCGACGGCTCTGATCTGCTCGTGTGGATTCGCGGCGTGCTGCGTGATGCCGGCTTAGCCGCCGATGGCGAGGTCTGGCTGCAGACGTTTCCGCGCATTGCGGGCTGGATGTTTAACCCCGTGTCGTTCTGGTACTGCCACGATGCGGCTGGCCAGCTGCGCGCGGTGCTGGCCGAGGTCAACAACACGTTTGGCCAGCACCACCGCTACCTGCTGTGTGCGGCGGATGGCGGTGCCATTGGTGCGCACACGGTGCTGCGTTGCCGAAAGGAACTGCATGTCTCTCCGTTCTGTCGGGTCGAAGGGGGCTATCAATTCCGCTTTGCTGAGACGGCAACCACGGCACTCGCGCGCATTGACTACCACGACCACGACGGCCTGCTGCTGCACACCGCCATCGGCGGGCGACTGCAGCCGTTCGATGCCTCGCATCTGCGCCGTGCGCTCCTGCGCCAGCCGTTGCTGGCGCTGCAGGTGATCGGGCGCATTCACTGGCAGGCGCTGCGGCTGTGGTTCAAGGGCGTGCCGTTTTTCGGCCGCGCTGCGCATGAGGCTTCTTCTCTGGAGAACACCCAATGACAGCCACGCATTCTCTTGCCTGGGTGCCACCCCACGTTCCCGCCGCTGGGCGCTTGCTGTTGGCGCTGGCTGGGCGCCTGCGCCACGGCTTTCTCCATCTCGCCACGCCCGATGGCGAAGTGCAGGTTGGCGATGCGGCATCGCCGTTGCATGCGGATCTGCGCATCCTCGACTGGCGTGCCTGTGCCCGTATCCTGCGCAGCGGCGACGTGGGCTTTGCCGAGGCCTATCGGGACGGATGGATCGACACGAGCAATCTGACCAACCTGCTGCGGTTGGCCATTGTCAACGCCGCCACGCTGGAGCAGGCCATCTTCGGGCATGCCCTTGCGCGGACCTGGTTGCGTGTGCGCCATCTGCTGCGCCGGAACACCCGCAAAGGCAGTCGCCGCAATATCCACTTGCATTACGACCTGGGCAACGACTTCTACCGGCTGTGGCTGGACGAGGGAATGACGTACTCGGCCGGCTGGTTCAACGGCCACCCGCACCAGACGCTGGCCGATGCGCAAACGGCCAAGTACCAGCGCGTGTGCGACCAGCTCCGGCTGGGGCCCGGCGTGGATGTGCTGGAGATCGGCTGTGGCTGGGGCGGCCTGATGGAAATGGCCTGCGAACGCGGCGCGCATGTGCATGGCATCACGCTATCGGAAGCCCAGCGTGGCTACACCGCACAGCGGTTGGCGGATGAACCACGCGCCCGCGTTGAATTGCGCGACTACCGTGACATCGATAGCGCCTACGACGCCGTTGTCTCCATCGAGATGTTCGAGGCTGTGGGCGAGGCCTACTGGCCAACTTACTTTCAGACGCTGGCGCGCTGCCTGCGCCATGGCGGCCGCGCACTCGTGCAGAGCATCACCATCGACGAAGCGCAGTTCGAACGCTACCGCGCCGGCACCGACTTCATCCAGCAGTTCATTTTTCCGGGCGGCATGCTGCCGAGCCGCGAACGCTTTATCCAGTTGGCAGAACAACACGGTATGCGCGTGCTCGATCGTCTGGATTTCGGCAGCGATTACGCAGAGACCTTGCGCCGCTGGAGCCAGCGCTTTGAAGCCCAGCTCGATGCGGTGCGCGCGCTCGGGTTTGATGACGCCTTTATCCGTATCTGGCGCTTGTACTTTGCGTATTGCGAAGCGGGATTTGATGAGGGCCGGATCGGTGTGTCGCAGTTCCTGCTGGAGCGGGTGTGAGCCTGTCGCCGCGCGCTGCTGCTCTCGTTGTGTTGCGGATGCTGGTGGCCGTGTTCAACGCCACGCGCGCGGACTACGCACGCACCCCAAGTGTTCTGATCCCCTGGCCGCCGCGCCGCTGATCTGCCAATCGTGAGGAGACCTGCATGACCACGCTGAGCACGCCGTCAACACCATCCGCACCCGCCCAGGCCACCCCGGACCCGCGCGATGGTTGGCTGATCCAATGCTGTGAGCGGGGCTGGGTGCCAGACCCGCTCATCCGCATGGGCATGCGCACGCTGATGCGGCAGCGCTTGCAAGACGAGGGGATTCACGATGGGGAGTTACGTGCGCGGCGTTTCAACACGTTGCTCGACGCGTTGCGCGTCAGCCCCATCGCCATTGAAACGGACAAGGCAAACACGCAACACTACGAATTGCCGGCAGCCTTCTTTGCGGCGCATCTTGGCCCGCGCTTGAAGTATTCGTGCGCGCTGTACCCAACGGGCGAAGAGACGCTCGCACAGGCCGAAGACGCGATGTTTGCGTGTTATGCAGAGCGCGCGGGTCTGGCGGACGGGCAGTGCATTCTCGATCTGGGTTGTGGCTGGGGTTCGCTGTCGCTATGGATGGCGGCACAGTATCCGAAGGCGCGCATTGTGGCGCTGTCGAATTCGCACAGCCAACGCGCGTGGATTCGCGCGCGGGCGGCCGAGCGCCGCATTGCAAACTTGACCGTGCACACCGGCAACATTGCCGACTTCGAGTTTGCCGACGTGCCGGCGCGCGGGTGCTTCGACCGCGTGGTGTCGATCGAGATGTTCGAGCACATGAAGAACTACGGCCAGCTGCTCAGCAAGATCGCGCGCTGGATGCGGCCCGATGCCGTGCTGTTTGCGCACCTCTTCGCGCATCGCACGCTGGCGTATCACTTCCAGGTACAGGGCGGCACGGATTGGATGTCGAAGTATTTCTTTACCGGCGGCACCATGCCTTCGGAGAATCTGCTGCTGCAGTTTCAGGACGATCTGCGCGTGACGCGCCAATGGTGGGTGAATGGCACACACTACGCACGTACAGCCAATCATTGGCTCGCCAACCTGGACGCTGCGCGCCACAGGCTGATGCCAGTGTTTATGCAGACCTATGGCGAGCGCGATGCGGCGGTGTGGTTTCAGCGTTGGCGCATGTTTTATATGGCGGTGTCGGAACTGTTTGGTTATGCGCGCGGCAATGAATGGGGCGTGGTGCACTACCGGTTTGAAAAGCGCTAGGTCTGTTTAGCCACGCGCGTTGATGCCGTCACTGCGTTGTGCAAGCCGCACCCGTACAGGCATCCAGAACGCCTGCTCCGCTTGAGGCGGTGCGCTACGACATCAAGCGCTTCCAGCGTGCAGTCGTATATGCATCAATGGGACTCCCCCAGAAGACGGCGGCGCAACCCGGGAGCACGGGTGCCAGGTGCCAGCCAGATATCGAAAAACGCGTGCGCGAAGGCGGTGTCGTCCACCTCGGTTGTCAGTTGCCCATTGGCATAAAAGCGTGCGCCGCGGCCCGGCAAGTAGACGCCGCACAGTGTGTCACCGGGCTTCACGTCGATGAAGGCCGGCGTCATGGCTTCCTGCCACTGCAGCAAGGTCGAGTCGGGCGGCGGGGGCACGTTCAGGCGGCGGATTTCATCGAGCGCCGTCTCGATGAGCTTTGCGCGGGTGATGGCACGCCGGTATGTGATCTCCAGCGCAAACGGCGTGTCGTAGCTGGGTGGCGTCTGTGTGCTCCAGAGCTGTGCGTCGTAGAGGCAGAAGCCCAGAAGGCACAGCGCGCCTTTGCCTGACAGCTGGGCGTGGTCCACTTGGCTGCGGCAATCCGCCCACGCATAGGTGTTGAGTACCGCGGCAAGCAGGACGATCAGCACACGCATGGCGAACCTCCAGGATTGACCAGGAAAGAAGCTCGAGTTTGCCGCCTCCATTGGTCAGGATCAATACTGCGCCGCCATGCCTCTGTTCGAGCGAAGCCTGAGGGGAACGGGACCGTTCTCCAGCTTGTGGCCGAGAACGACCCGCATTCATATCGCGTCTCGATGGTGTCGACGCTGAAATGCAGGGGTATTTCGTAACGCGTGGCTTGCGTATGTGGTGGCTGAATTGATGCGCTACGGACTCACGCTGTCATCGATGGCCAGCACCTCAATTTCGACGGCGACGCCAAAAGCCAGCTTGGCCTCGACCAGACTCCGAGCGGGGTAAGCACCCTCTTGAAAGTAGCTCAGGTAGATCTGGTTAAACGCGGCAACGTTCGCGAGATCGCTCAACCAGACGGTGGTCTTCACGACGCGGTGCAGAGAGCTTCCCAGGCCTCCAAGCGTGGTGGAAATGCTTTGCAGGACGGCGTGCGTCTGTTCTTCGATGGTTCCGCCATGCGGCTTGTTTTCGGCATCGAAGGGAATGTGTCCGGACAGCAGCAAGAAGCCGCCAGCACGTACCGCCGTCGAGAAAGGTAGGCCAGGAGGTGCAGGCACGTAAGCAGGGGAGGTCGTCATCGGAGTTGATGGAGTTGGTTTAGATGCGGAGAGGATCAAGCGTGTGCCGGGCGCCGGCTCAGAAGGCGATAGCGATCCCAGCGATACGGCGATGGATCCAACACAGGTTGTCGTTGGCGGATGAGGTCGGCTACGGTGCGCGCGGAGCCGCACGCCATCGTCCAGCCCATCGCACCGTGCCCGCAGTTGAGCCAAAGGTTGGTATGGCGGGTGGCGCCGAGAAACGGCAGGTTGTCGGGTGTCATGGGGCGATAGCCGACCCACCGGCTGGGTTGTGCGCGGTTCAGGCGCGTGCAGATGCGCGCGGCAAAGGCCTCAAGGGCGGCAAGACGTTTGGCGATGCGTTGTGCACTGGGCCTGCCGATGTCGGCGAATCCCGTGAACCGAACGGTTTCGGGTGCAAACGATGCCCACGCGATCTTGTGGGGGATCGAGACGGCGCCCACGCGAGGCGATGCATCGCGAACACCTGTGTAAGAGATCGAGTAGCCCGTGACGGGGTAGATCGGCAGGTCGTATCCCAAGGGCGCCAGCAGCCGGCGCGAAGCCAAACCGGTTGTGATCACGACGGCGTCTGCCTGGATGCAACCACGGTCCGTCTCGACACCGACGATGCGATCACCGCGCGTTTTCAACGTGCGTACCGTCTCGGAAAATCGCACCACCGCACCAAGACGCACCGCCTCTGCCAAGGCTGCCTGTGCGTAGCGTGCAGCATCGCCCGTCCCGTCCATTGGACAGTAGATTGCGTGTGCAAACTGCTCTGACGCAGTGCGCAGCATGGGCTCAATGTCCAACAACCGCGTGGTGTCGACCCTCTCAAACGGCTCACCGGCTGCAGCGAGCAGTTCTGAATCATGCTGGCCGGGTTGCGCCCTGTTCCCGTACAGATACAGGATGCCGGCCTGCTTGCCGCCATACGCTTCAGTCAGTACCAGCGGATCGCCAAATTGCAGATCGCGCGAGTACGCGGCGAGCGCCAGCGCAGCTCGGGAGTTGTCCAGCCACCGCTCCAGCGTCGCCTCGCGAGCGAATAGCCACGCCCATCGCAGGAGCGCCGGCTTCCAAGGGGCGCAGATGCCCAGGCCTTCGTTGGAGCGCAACAAAGAGCGCAGCGCGACTTGGATGATTCCAGGCTCCGCCCAACTGAAGCTGTGTCCTGGTGAGATCAGGCCGGCGTTGGCGAAGCTGGCACCGGTAGCCGCAGCATCTGCGCGCTCGACGAGCTGCACGTGATGACCTTCGCGTGCAAGGGTCAACGCGGTGACGGTGCCTGAGATTCCGGCACCCACGACGACAATGTTCATGGATCTGACTGCCCGACGTATTGGAAGGCGTGGCCGTTTGATGGCCGCAGATGTTCTTGCGCTTCTGGCGGATATGCCCTTGGGTTGCGGACTTACGCCTCGAAGGGGTTCGACACGCGGGGCCAGTAGTTGAGGTCGCGATGCCGATAGTGCAGATCGGCGAAGCTCGGTGTGACAGCTCCTGGCGCTGCGATGTGGAAGATTGCCTTGGCGCGCGGGGCGAACTCGGCTTGAAAGTGCTGGGTCGATTTCACGACAACCAGCCGCTTGCTTTCAAAATCGATCCCCAGACCAGTGAACGCGTCGACGCTAACCACTTGGTTGCGTACCGAGGCCAGAACGATATCGACCCCATTGGCGGCTTCGAGCCAAACGGCGCGCCCAAACGGAATGGTCAGCCCCGAAATGCTTTGCGTGTGTTGGTCGGATAGCGCACGCACGGTCACGCGCAGGTCCAACGGGTCTGCCGAGGCCACGCCGCATTTGCCACCCAGGCGCAAGTCGAACGTTGCGCCCACGCCGGCGTCGTGACAGATCTGGATGGCACCGAGATCCCAGAAGCACCCGATGGCGACGTTGGCAATCTGTCGCTCAATGATCCGGCGCAGGATGACCGTGTTGTCTCCTGGTGCCCCGCCTCCCGGATTGTCGGCAACATCGCCAATCACGACGGGGCCGCTGCCAACCGCCAGGGCACGGTCCAGTCCCGTATCGACGTCGAGCCATGCAGGCCGCGTGGCTTCGCGCAGGGCCCAGAATTCGTGGCCAAGCTGGGTGGCCAGCGCCGTCGCAGCGGCGAGGTTGTTGTCGGTCACCACCCAGAACTTTGCGCCGGCCTCCGGAACATCGCCCCACGGAAACCCATGCCCGAACGACACGGACAACACGCCGTCCCGTCCTTCCAGCGATTTCATGCGCCGAACGAACGTAGCCATGGGCTCGCTCGTGGTGTGCCAGGCCCCCACCATGCGGCAGTCGTAGACCCCTGTCGTGGGGCGGATCTTGCCTGCCGCGGTGTCGAGCAGCAGTTGATACGCTTCGCGCAAACGGTCGATGGGGTCGGTGTGCGGATACTCCTTGTAGGCGATCAGGATGTCCGCCGAGCGCCGCATGCGCTCCGTGAAATGGCAGTGCGGATCGAGTGTGGCGGCAATCGGCACTTCGGGGCCGACAATGGCGCGCACCCGGGATAGCAGATCGCCTTCACAGTCGTCGTATCCCTCGGCCACCATCGCGCCGTGCAGCAGCAGGAGCACACCATCTAGCGGCTGGGCTGCTTCGAGCTTGCCAAGGATCTCGTCTCGCAACGATTCATAGACGGCGCGAATCGTGGGGCCCGACGGTTGGGCCTCTGCACAGATGCCCTCGACGATCTCGTGCCCATCGCGCTCTGCAAGGCGTCGCGCTTCCGCAAGGGCGAACCCCATGCCTTGTGGGGCCCGCAGGCTTGCGTCGCCGTGGAATATGCCCGATTCCTCAAAGCCGCCCCAGCCGGTGGGGCAGGGCGCGAACGTATTCGTTTCGGTCGAAAGTTGCGCGGTGAATAGCTTCATCGTGAATCCTACGGGAGGCGTCGAGATCGAAACCTCACTGTAGGCACACGCTGTTGCTGGTTTGTGAGCACTCTGTATCGCGTTCGACACGGGAGCGCAGCCGCGCTGTGCAGCAGTCAAGCTATCTGCGCGGCAGTTTCACCGTCGCGATCAATCCGCCCGCCGGATCGTTGTGCAGCTCAAGCGACCCGTTGTGTCGCTTGACGATGTCGCTCGCGATGGCGAGTCCGAGGCCCGTGCCGCCGGTGTCCTTGTTGCGTGAGCTCTCAAGCCGGTAGAACGGCTCAAGCACGCGTGCCAACTGCGCCTCGGGGATGCCTGGGCCACGGTCGGCCACATCAATGCAGATGAACGAGGGTCCGTCGGTCAGGCGAATGTGCGCTTCCTCACCGTACCGGATGGCGTTGGTCACCAGATTCGTCAGGCATCGCTTCAAACCAAGCGGTTGCGCCATCACCGCGCGTATCTCGCCGCTGATGGTGACGCGCTGCCCGCGTTCGGCGGCATCTTCCGCTATCGCGTCCACCAGCGCGTTGATATCGACCGGGCTGGAGGCTTCAACGACTTCCGCATTCCGCAAGAACGACAACGTGGCGTCCAGCAACTGCGTCATCTCGTCGATGTCGCTCTGCAGCCGGTCATTCAACTCCCGGTCTTCCAGCGTGCGAAGGCGTAGCCGCATGCGTGTCAATGGCGTGCGCAAATCATGCGAGACGGCGGCTAGGAATCGGTTCCGCTCACTCATCTGGCGCCGTATGGCCGCTTGCATCGAGTTGAAAACCTGGGCTGCCTGTCGCGCTTCGATGGGGCCGGCTTCGCGGATGGGCGGTGCGTCGATGTTGTTCGCCAATTCGGCAGCCCCATGGGCCAACGAACGAAAGGGTGCCGCGAGCATGCGTGCGCCGATCCAGGCCGAGATCAATAGCGGCACCAACTGGATCAGCACGGCCAGAAATACCTGTAACGGAACGCTCATGCCCGGAGGCGGCTTGAACGCCGCATCGCTGTAGAGCCGCCACACGGCGAGACTGGCGCCGACCTGCGTCATCAGCACCATCGTCAGCATCACGAACAGCAAACGATAGAACGCGGAATCAAATGATGGCTTGTGCATAGGCGTCCTATTGGGAGGATCTCGAATACGGGTAAACGTAGCGGGATTATCGCGCTCGACTGTATCGACTTTGTTTGTATTCCATTTCAACGTTGAAACAATGCATGCGTGAAACGCTTTCACACCTCCGCTTGTTTCAAGGCCGATACAAAGTACACACGAAACAGAAATGCCATGCACTTACCGTTGCCGATGAGTTGCGAAGTGGAGCAGTGCTTTGAACACCGCTAACAGAAAGCGGAAAACTCGGAGGAGACGACAGTGAAAATGAACAATCGAAGGACACGTAGAGCGGATGCAACCGCGTCGTTGTTTCGCCAGCGTGGACGATACATAACGTGGTTTGCTGGACCGGTACTTGGTTTGGCTTCTCTGTACACGCAGGCACAAACGGTGAAGCCTTCACAAGAGACGGTGCAGGTTGCGGCGCCCGATGCCGCGTCGGATACGACATCCGGAGTGAAGCCCGCAAGCGCACCGACCCCAGCGGATAAGCCTGCACCAGCAGCGGAGACTTCCGTGTCGCAGGGTAAGGAGGGCGCCACCCTCAACACGGTGGTGGTGACCGCAACGCGCCGCCGGGAGCCCGCACGTGAAGTGCCGATGCAGATCAACGTGGTCTCGGCTGAAGAGCTGCAGAAAGGTGGCGCGAAGACGATGTCCGACTTCCTGTCTTCGGAACCCGGTGTGGATCTGAACACGGCAGGCGGCGCCGGCTCCGGGCAGATCAGCATGCGCGGCGTGACGACAGGCGAGCAGACCGGGCCGACCGTTGGCGTGTATGTCGATGACGTGGCATTTGGCGGGAGCACGGTGTTCTCCCAGGGCGCGACGTTCGCGCTCGACATGAGCCTGCTGGACCTCAACCACATCGAGATTCTGCGGGGCCCGCAAGGAACACTGTACGGTGCGGGCGCGATGGGCGGTCTGCTCAAGTACGTGACCAACGAGCCGGATTCCAGCGAGTTCTCGGGCCAGGCGTCTGCAGGCCTTTCCGTGACAAAGCACGGCGGCGTGAACAACTCTGCCAACGCCGTGTTGAACCTTCCGCTGAAGACCGATGTTGCGGCGGCACGGATCTCGATGTTCAGCCAACACGACGCGGGCTATGTCAATGCCGTGGGGCCACAGGCGGGTTCACGTGTTGACCGCAGCGATACCTACGGCGCGCGCGCGTCGTTCCTGTTGACGCCCACGAGTGAGTTGACGCTGCGCCTGACTGCGTTGACGCAGAACATCAACCGCAATGCACCGAACTACGTTGCCTATGGCAAAAATGGGCAACCAGTGGATGGTGATCTGACAACGCGGCTCTTTGCGACAGAGCCCTTTCATCAGAACGTCCAACTCTATTCCGCCGGGGTTGAGTACGAGTTCGGCTGGGCACGCGCGAATTCGATCACGTCATACCAGTCGATGCGATCTGACGCACCGCAAGACCTGTCGGTGGTGTACGTCCCGTTGCTCAACGGCCTGGGGCTCAATGTGAACTCCGTTGTCGCCAAGAACGTGGCGACGACGAACAAGTTCACACAGGAGTTTCGCCTGACTTCGCCCGGCAACCGGACGCTGGAATGGCTTGCCGGAGTGTTCTACACGCGCGAGCGCAGTGACGCGAGCCAAGGGCTCATCACGACGTTGTCCGACGGAACCATCGGCCCGAACCTGACTGCGCTTGAAGCCCCGAGCACCTATAGCGAGTACGCGGCCTACGGCGATCTGACCTATCACCTGACCTCGCGTCTGTCGTTGACGGGTGGCTTGCGTGTCGCCCACAACACGCAGGAGTACCAGCAGACCACGTTTGGCGCGCTGGCAGGGCCGACGCAGACCATCACCGCACCCTCGTCGGATACCAGCAAGACGTACATGCTTACGGCGAGCTATGCGCTGACGAAGGACAGCAACGTCTATCTGCGTGCGGCCAGCGGGTATCGCCCAGGTGGGCCGAATGCGCTGCTGGTCGACCCCGTCACGGGGTTGCCTTCGTCCGGGAATCCCACGTTCCGCCCCGATACGCTGTGGACCTACGAGGCCGGCTACAAGGCCGATCTGTTGGACAAGCGCATGTCGGTCGCGGCAACGGTGTACGACATCCAGTGGAAGAACATCCAGCAGTTCGGCGCGGTCAATGGCGTCAACCAGGTGCTCAATGCCGGCGATGCAAGGATCAGAGGGTTGGAGCTCTCCAGCGCGTTTCGCCCGAATCGCCACTGGAACCTCGGGCTGAGCGTGTCGCTCATCGACGCAAAACTGACCACGGGTAATGCCAGCACGGGCACCAATGCGGGTGATCCGCTTCCGAACTCGGCCCGGGTTGCCGCCACGCTATCGGCCAGCTACCTCTTTGCTGTGAACGGGTATCCCGCCTACGCAGGTATCAGCCAACGGTTTGTCGGCAGTCGCCATGCTGGCTTTGGAAACAATACAGGTCGCCCCGACTACCCCTTGCCGGGCTATGCCATGACGGATCTGCAGGCAGGGCTCGACTTCAAGAAGTTCAGCCTCGCGTTCTACGTCCGCAACTTGTTTGACCGCCGTGCATTGCTTGCGGCAGGTACGTCTCTGGTTCCGATGGGTGGCCCGGCGCTGGTCAGCGTGGCACAGCCTCGCACGATCGGTGCAACGCTGACGGTTCCCTTCTAACGCACATCACTTGGCATGACACACGATCGATTGGATATCAGGAAGCAACTCGACGCGTTGCTGGAGCCGTACAACAAGGCGGACCAGCCGGGCCTCGTGGTCGGCGTTGCGTTGCGCGGGGATGCGCTGTACCGGCGCGGCTTCGGGCTGGCCAGTATTGAGCACGGCACCATCAACACGCCCGCAACGCGCATGCGGATCGGCTCGACGAGCAAGCACTTCACGTGCCTCGCCGCGTTGCTCCTGGCAGAGGAGGGCAAGCTGGATGTTGACGCGGGCATCCGTACGTACATTCCGGAGCTACCGTTCCTCGCCGGCAATCCCACGCTCCGTCAGTTGATGACCCACACGGGTGGTTACCGCTGTTACCTGGACCTATGGGTGTTGACGCAGGGCGTGGTGACCATGCCTCGGGGCGCGGCGTTGGCGGCCGAGGTTCGCCAACGCGACGTCAACTTCCGCCCCGGAGAGCGGATGATCTACTGCAACGGTGGCTACCACCTCCTGTCGCTCGCCATTGAGCGCGTCAGCGGCGTGCCATTCGAGACCTTCCTGTCGGAACGCATCTTCCGTGTGATGGGCATGGTCGATACCGAGGCCGTTGCCGACGATATGCAGATTCGGCTCCGCATGGCCACCCAGCATGTACCGGACGGAAAGGGTGGCTTTATTCGCGGCCTGTTCCCTTCGTGGGAAGTGCGGGGTGAAGGCGGTATCGTGTCCACCATCGATGACATGCTCCGTTGGACGGCCCATCTGCGCGCGCCTGACAGGCTCGGCACCCAAGACATGTGGCGGCAGATGCTGACCAAACCGCGCTATTCCAGCGGGGCCGAGGGCGTGTACGCGCTTGGGCTGATGCGCACCCCGCATCGCAATGTTGAACTGCTGCACCACGCCGGCGGCGTGTTCGGCGGCTCATGCCAGATGTTGACCGTGGCGGCGCATGCGCTCGATGTGGTGATTCTTACCAACGGCGCGCCGGTGGACCCGATTGCACTGGCAACGCAAATCGTCGACGTTGTCCTGGGTGACGACGTACTCGGCGCACCGCGCGCCGAGCCACTGATCACTCATGGCCATGAAGCGCTGCTGGGCCGATACTTCTCGCGTGCCGATCGCGCGTACTGTGAGGTTGTCGATCGGGATGGGCACCTTGCCGCCGTGATCCACAACCAGAAGCACCTGGCGTTACCGCTGATCGAGACGCCAGAGGGCTTGCACATTGAGGACGGTACTGGTGGCGCGTTGATGATCCGATCCGTCGAAACGTCAGCTGGCCGCGTGACGGCGATCGAACTCATGGATTGCGGCCATGCATCGGTGCTGGCCAGGCTGCCGGATGACGCGCCGCCGGTCTCCGATGCCTTCGCCGGCATGGAGGGCGCTTACTTCAGCGGCGATGCCGCAGGCCATGCCGGGCTGACCCTCTCGAACGGCGCCATGTCGATGCGGCTTGAGGGCACGATGGGTGGCGTCAACTACCGGCTTGTCCCCGTCAGCGAAGACGTCTTCATGTTTGAGCCGGCTGATGCGCAAGGCTTCTCCACCGGCGTGCTGACCGTCGATCGTATCAATGGACGTGTTTCGCGCTTCTGGCTGGATACCGCGCGCACGCGCAACCTCGCGTTCTCGCGGGAGATATGAGAACGGGCGGAGCGGCAGCCGTGCCGCTCCGTTTTTTTCCGGGGTTAGCTGTCTTCTCTTAGATGCAGGGGGCGGGGTATCGGGCCCAACTGCCAGCTACCCGCGTGAATGCGACACGCCGGCTCCGTTGGGTATCAATGCGGAAGCCCGTCGTCATCGGCTGGGATGGGTCGTGCGATAGCGTCACGATGCCGTCGATGAAACCCAGGGGAGCAATGGGGGCCATGCCAAAGACGTTCTCTGCGATGGGTGTCAGTCGGTAATCACAACCGCCAGCCGAGCCTTGCATACGAAGCATCAGCGCATAGCGGTCAGCCGGATCGGGTTCGATGGTGGCCCGCGCGTTGGCATCGTGGCTCTCATAGATGCCGCACACCGCAGCGGCGAGTTCGGCCGTCATCAGCGGTGGTTCTGCAAGGCGTTGGAACGTCTCGGCATGACCGCAATGGGCGATCCGCAGATGATCGAGATCATCGGGCGCGTTGTGTGTGCCCCAGTGCACGGAGAACGCGCCGTCGGAGCCGGCTTCGATGGCGACATCGTTGGTGGGGCTCCCTTCGATCGGATACAGCGGCAGGGGCTTCCCCGCGCAGAGCCAACCGCCCAGCGCCAGTGCACCGTCGCGGTCCTCCAGTGCATACACCGCATCGCTCTCCAATGCGCGATAGCAGCCCAGCCGCGCCGCGTGTGCGGACGCACGCGCTGGCATCGGCGGCCCGTCGCCGCTCAGTACATCGGCGAGGACGATGTCGACGATGCGATGGGCAAGGTCGATTGGGGTATCGAGTGCGCCGTTGCTGAGGAGCACCACATCCAGCCCGTGTGCGGCTGAGAACAGCATATGGCTGGTGCCCCCGATGACACCACCCGAATGATGGGTGAGCTCGACACCGCGATAGTTGGTTTGCTTGAGGCCCAGGGCGTAGTGGCTGCGCTGTCCGCTGGAAAACACGGGCATCTCCAGCATCTGCGCCCACGTTGCGTCGGTGCCGATGATCTTTTCACCATGCATGTGCGCGGTCCATCGCAGCATGTCATCGACCGTCGAAACAATGCCGCCTTCACCCAGGATCTCTTTCGAGGGAAAGATGCCGCGCAGGTACCCGCTGTTGCCGTCGGGCAGATGAAAGCTGGCGATACCCGGCACAACCGTCATGTCGCTGTCGACGGAAGCCGTTTGGTGCATACCCATCGGGGTAAAGATCCGCGCTTGCAGGAACGCGTCAAACGGCATGCCGCTGGCACGTTCAATGGCGAGCGACAACAGGTGATACCCGCCGTTCGAATACATCATGCGTTCACCCGGGCGGAAATTCTCATCGCGTTGCCGGGTCTGCGCGGCAAGCGTTGCGCCGCGCGGCGGGATGGCCAGCCCTTGCGTCAACAAGGCCAGATCGAGCGCACAGCGTTGCCCGCCTCGATGCGACATCAGCTGACGCAGCGTTGGCGCACCGCCAGCGCGCGACAGCTCAGGAACATAGGTTCCGATGCCAGCATCCGCATCAAGAAGACCGTCCTCGCAGAGCAGCAATACCGCCAGGCAAGTGAAGTGTTTGCTGACAGAGCCGATACGCAGGCGCGTGGCGGTGGTCAGCGCTCGTGCATGCTCCAGACTCGCCATGCCGAATGCCTTCCGGTAGAGCCGTTCACCATGCTGCGCGATGCCGACCACCACGCCCGGACTATTGCTGCACGCGTAGGGGCGAAAAAGCGCCGACAGCGCTTCGTACATGCGGTTTTCTGAGGTGCTTGTCATGGGGTTGTATCGTCGTCAACGCGAGTGAACAGCAAGTGGCGTGTGCGCCAGGTGTCAAGCCGGAAACACTTGGTGTTGCCAAAGCCGTCGCGTGAGAGGCGCATGGCGCCATACGCCATGCTGCTGGGGTCGTGCGGTGTGAAGGCAAGCATGTCGTTCGACTTGGGGTCGAGACGGTAGTGCGCCGCGCCGTGTTTGCCTTGGACACGCATCGCCAGTGCATCGCCTTCCTGCTTGATGACTGCAAGCGCATCGGCATCCGAGCTGACGTAACGTCCGACCAATCCGTTGGCCGCGTCGGCTGCATGGGGTGCCGTATTGGCGAGGCGGTCCAGCGTCTGGCTTTGCCCGCACTGCGTCATGTCGAGACGCGTTCCGTCGCTGTGGAGTTTCAGGTAAAGCGCGCCCTCCGGGCCTTCATCCAGCGCCAACGTTCTCGGCCTGTCTGGCACCGTTTTGAGCGGCAAGGGGTGAATGACGAGATTGTGGTGAATGAGATGCAGCGCGCCATCGCGGTCAACAATCTCGCAATAGGCGCCGGTTTCGTGTGAGTAGTACGTCCCCAACCACGCGGGATACTCAACAGACGTTGCCGGGCGGCATTCCACTGGCGAGAGATGCGCCTCCAGCACGATGTCGATCACACGCTTGGACAACGCGATCGGATTGATCGTGTCTGCATTCGTCATGATCACGATGTCGAGGCCATGCTCAGGCACCGTCAACATCTGGCATGCACCGCCGATCGAGCCACCGGAGTGGTGCAGCATCGGGACGCCGCGATAGGTTGTCTGCATCAGGCCGAGCGAGTAAATGCCGACCTCCCCGCTATTGAAACGGACAGGGGTGAGCATTTCATGCCAGGTGGCAGCGCAACCAATGCCTTTCTTGCCGCGCAGGTGTGCGATCCAGTGCAGCATGTCATCCACAGTCGAAACGATGGCGCCCTCACCCAGGCAACGCCATCCAGGCAGTAGCCCGCGTTCCCAGCCGCCGGTGGCACCCCGTACATGCAGCGTCGCCATGCCAGGCAGAATCTGCAGGTCGTGGGGCGCCGCAATGGTGTTGATCATGCCCATCGGGCCGAAGAGGTGTTCTGCCAGGAACGCCTCGAACGACATGCCACTGATGCGTTCAATCACGAGCGACAGCATCTGGTAGCCGCCGTTGGTGTACATGGCGCGCTCGCCTGCGGGGAAGTTGCCCTCGGACTGGCGCGCCTGCATGGCCAGTGGCGCACCGATGGGCACCATGCTCAATCCTTGTGTGAGCATGAAGAGGTCAAGGAAGCACCGCTCTCCGCCGGAATGATTCATGAGCTGGCGAAGCGTGGGATCGTTGTCCCGTGCGGGAAGCTCAGAGAGGTAGCGGCGCGCCGGCGCGTCAATGTCGAGCTTGCCGGCTTCCACAAGCAGCATGGCGGCCAGGCAAGCGAAATGCTTGGTGACAGACCCGATGCGCATGCGTGTGCATGGCGTATTGGCAACGTTGTGCTCCAAGCTGGCCATGCCAAAGCCACGGCGATAGCGCAACGCGCCACCGTAGGCAATGCCCACGACGAGGCCCGGTGCGTCACTACGCTGATAGGGGGAAAAGAGGGCGTCGAGCCTTGCGGCAAGTGAAGAGGCAATGTGCTGCATGGCGGGCGTTATGGGAGCACAGCGTTGTCGACGGCGGATCCCCAGGCAGCGTCCGGACATAGCAAAAGCCCGTCCGCGTAGTGGGCACCAACAGCACGATCCTTGGCGAGGAACAGCGGGCCATCGAGGTCAATGCGGTCGCACAGCTGCCCAATAAGGAAGGCGGGTGCAATCGCCAATGACGTCCCTGGCATGCATCCAACCATGACGGAGAGGCCCGCAGCCCGTGCGCTGGCAGCGAGTTCAAGCGCGCGGGTAAGCCCGCCGCACTTGTCGAGCTTGATGTTGACGATGTCGTACCGACGAGCGACGCTGGGCAGGTCTTGCACATCCTGGAACGACTCATCGGCGGCCAGCGGAATCGGGTAGTCCAGCGTGTCGAGGCAGGTGTCGGCTCCGATGGCGAACGGCTGTTCCAGCATGTCGATGCCGACTTGCTGCAACACCGGGAGCATCGCGTCGAGGTGCGCGCGTGACCAGCCCTGGTTGGCATCGACGGAGAGCGGGATGTCAGGTCTCGCCTCACGAATCGATAACAGGCGGCTGGCATCGCGCACACTGCCATCGAGCTTGATCTTGAGCGCGCGGGCTTGGCGCAGGCTACGCGCCTTGCTCGCCATCGCCTGTGGGGTATCGACGCCGATCGTCATCGTGGTGAGCAGGGGGCGCGGTGGCGGAAGCTGCGCGATGTGCCAGACCGGTCGGGCTTCGCGCTTCGATTCCAATGCCCAAAGCGCCGCGTCGACCGCATTGCGCGCACCGCCCGACGGCAGTAGCGCCAGCAACTGCGCACGGGTGATGCCGCGTTCGACGGAGGGCCGTACTGACTCGATCTGCGCCACGATCGATTCGGGCGTCTCGCCAAGATAGAAGACGCCGGCCGCCTCACCCACGCCTTCATGGTGCGCGTCGGCGATGGTCACGACAACCACTTTTGCCGCGTCGATGAGATATCCGGTGATCTGGAACGGCGCAGCCAGCGGCCAGCGCTCGATCTGAATCGAGAGAGAGCAGGATGTCATGGTGATCGGTGGACGGTGGGGGCTATGCGTAGCGTTCGATGGCGTCGCGCACGCCTTTGCCGGCTGCGCGCATCAGCACGCACGCGGAAAAGAAGCCAACTAGGGCGACGCCAATGATCGTCAGCAGGAGACCGTGGTTGACCGCATGCAGGTGGTCCGACATCACGCCGATGAATACCGGGCTACCAGCTTGGACGACGATGGTTGTCAGCACGCCGATGGCGGCCACGCGCGAGCGCAGATGGGCTGGGCAGATGCTTTGCATGATCGCGGGGAACAGCACCATGCCGGCGACTACGCAAGCGAACTGCAGACCGAAGAGGCCGTAGACGAGCGTCACCGAACCGGCGGTCAGGTAGAGGAGAGAGACCAGACCGGCGGCAAGGGCGCCCCACTCACACACACGCATCGGGGCCAAAACGCCGAAGCGAGGCCCGATGCGGCGAGCGATCAGCCAGCCCAGGATGCAGCCAACGATGCTGCCGATGCTGGCTGCGGCCCCCAATCCACCACCAGCCGCGGCTGGGGCCGCGCCAAAGTTCCGCACGGCAACAATCGGCATCCACGTGGTGATGCCGGCGAACGCCATGTTGACCAACGCAATCGCGCCGAAGAATTTCGCCATCATGGTCCATTCGCGTCGGAAGTAGACACGCGCGGTCAGGGGCGACGTAGCGACTTGCCCGGCGGCTTGCAGATGCCTGCCGGGGTCGCCGTGCTTGGGCCGGATCATGGCGACCAGAATGACCAGCAGCGGCGCAGGGATGGCAACGGCAAAGAACGCCAGGCGCCAGGGCGAGAAGCTCGCCAGCGCACTGGGTAGCGTGCCGTGCATCGTCGTGACACCCTGCAGTAGCGCGCCCCCCAACGCCATGCCCGCACCGGCGCCGAGCAGATTGACCAGCGCGAACACCGAGTTGGCGAGCACGCGCTGTCGTGCGGGAAACAGGTCGGGAATCATGCCGTAGATGATGGGCATCAATCCGGCTTCTCCGATGCCCAATCCGATCGAGGCGATGAAGAGTTGCCAGAAGCCAGTGGTGAGCCCGCAGGTGGCAGTCGCTGCGCTCCAGACCAAGATGCACACCGCCAGCACGAGGCGGCGGTCGACGCGGTCGGCCACCCACCCAATTGGCAGCGCCGCCGCGCCCGCAAAGAGCGCGATGCCGGCGCCCTGCAGCAGGCCGATCTGCAGGTCCGAGAGACCGAAATCCTGCCGGATGGGTTCGGTAAGGAGGACCAGTATCTGCCGGTCGATATTGGCAAAGAACGCGACGATCACGAGTACTGCGAGGCCGAACCAGGCAAGCGCGCCAGCGGACGCTTCCCTTGGCGGGGAGATCCCCATGGCGGGGGAAGGTAAGTCGAGTTTCGAGTCGAACATGGCGGAGCCGACAAGTGAGGAGGGTGCGAGAAGGTGACCGGGTGACCGCGCAGTGCCGCTTACGGCATGTACTGCTCGTTGCCGACCAGCCCGATGCGCTTCACACCCAGCCGCTGGGCGGACGCCATGACCATGGCAACGGCCCGATACGGCGCCGCCTTGTCCGGACGCAGATGCAGCTCAGTTGGTGCCGGGTCCGCGCTGACCGCCTCAAGCCGGCTTTCCAGTTGCGCGCGGGTGGCCACCGGCTCGCCATTCCAGGCGAGCGAGCCATCGGGTGCGACGTCGATCTGCACGATGGTCGGCGTTGTCTGCTGGGGCTGCGCCGGCGCGTCGGTCGGCATGTCCAGCTTTACCGCATGCGTTTGGATGGGGATCGTGAGGATGAGCATGATGAGCAGCACGAGCATCACGTCGATCAACGGGGTGGTGTTGATCTCGACCAGGACCTCGGCCTCATCGCCGTTGCCGCCATGCATCGTCATTGCCATGACGGGCCTCCTTGTGGTGTGAATGGGTGACTGGTTATTGGCGCGGTGGTGCTTCGGTAATGAAGTCCACCTTCGCGATACCGGCGCGTTGACAGGCGAGCACGACACGTCCGATGGCCGCGTAACGTGCATCCAGGTCGCCACGGATGTGCACTTCCGGCTGCGGTGTCTGCACGGCCACCGTCTTGAGCCTGTCGACAAGCGCTTGGGTGTCCGGCACATGGCCTTCATTCCAGAACACGTCGCCGTCTTTCGTGACCGCGAGGATCACGTTCTGGGCTGTGGTTTGCAGCGGGTGGACGGCTTCTTTGGGAAGCGTGACCGGCACGGTGTGTGAGACCACCGGAATGGTGATCAGGAAGATGATCAGCAGCACCAGCATCACGTCCACCAATGGCGTCGTGTTGATGGTGGACATCACCTCATCGTGCTCGTCACTGCTGCCAGTTCCGACGGACATGGCCATGGCTCACCCCACGCGCGCAATGGCCATGGACCGCGTTGCGGCGGCAGCGGCAGCCGTGGTCTTGCCTGTGAAGAGAACGGTATGCAGTTCGGCGGAGAAGCCGCGCACGCGCTCCATCACCGCCTTGTTGCGCCGGACCAGCCAGTTGTAGCCGAGCACAGCCGGCACGGCCACGGCCAGGCCGATGGCGGTCATGATCAAGGCTTCACCCACGGGGCCGGCCACTTTGTCGATCGATGCCTGGCCGGCAATGCCGATGGCCGTCAGCGCGTGATAGATGCCCCACACCGTCCCGAACAGCCCCACGAATGGCGCGGTTGACCCGACGGTACCCAGGAAGGAGAGGCCGTCCTGCAGGCGATTGGAAACGGTGTTGGTTGCACGCTCAACGGCGGTGGTGACCCACGTATCCAGGTTGATCTGCTCAAGCATCGCGCCATCGTGGTGATCCCATGCAGAGAGGCCGGCATGTGCAATGAAGCGGAAGGGGCAGTCCTCGTTGAGCGCGCGTGCGCCCTCTGCAAGTGTGGGCGCGGTCCAGAAGACCTCTTCGGCAGCTTTTGCACGGCGGAGCACGCGCGCCTGTTCAAGCAGCTTCGCGACGATGATGTACCAGCTGCCCATCGACATCACGATGAGGATCAGCAGCGTACCGCGGGCAATCAGATCGCCACCTTTCCAAAGCGCTTCGAGGCCGTATGGATTCGTGACCGCATCGGTGGCGGCATGCGCTGCGCTGGTTGCCAGCGTCAGAGCGATGGCGGCAGCAGCTGGGTAGAAGCGTTTGAACATATTTGTCTCCTGGAACGTGTTGGAACAACGTGATGGCATCGGCTGTCGGTTGCAGCCTCAATCGAGCTTGAAAGAGAAAGGCACCTGCACGCGCACCTCCTGGCCTTGCGCGATGCAGTGGAACTGCCGCACGGCGTTCTCAGCCGCGCGATCCAACACAGGTGCGGCGGATGTCGTGACACGCAGGTCTTTCACGTTGCCGTCGGTACCGACCGTGAACGCCACGACAACGTCGCCCGTGAGGCTGTCTTTGATCGCTTCACGCGGGTAGCGGATGCCCGCGCGCACCTGCGTCGAGTTCGGACACACAACGCCCACGCTTGCGGCAACGGGCGCGGGTGCCGCCGCCGGTGCTGGAGGTGCGACTGGTGCAGACGGCGTTGGTGCGGCCGACTGCGCGGTGATGGTGTTTTGCGACGGTGGTATAGCGGTATGGACTTCCGGCGGCGGCACAAACGGCGGTGGTGCAACGTGCTTCGGCCGCGGCGGGGGCTCTACCAGCTTCTTGGGGGGCGGCGGAGGCGGGGGCGGAGGCTTGACCTCTTCAATCAGACGCGTTTCGATCGGCGTCGTGATGATCTTCACGACGTTGGTTGCGATACCGCTTAGCAGCGCGTACAGGATCACCACATGCAATGCGATCACGAATGCGATGCCGGCCATTCGACGAGCGTGCGGTTTGGGTTGGGCGTAGTTCATATGCCACGTGTCTCCTGCCTTGATAGGTCTTGTTGAGGAGCACGTTAAAGCCTGGGCATTTCCACTTCATCTCGACTTTGTATCGAGGTTGATACGAAGCTGGATGCGCGGGAGGTAGCGCCCGAGCGTGGCGCGATGGCGCGTGTGAAGCGCGCATCCCGTTGCGCTACCGGCGTGACCGGAATCTTGCGGGGCGCTTGGCCACGGACGTATGCGCAACAGCACCCAGATCGATTATTTCAAGCTTGAAATAATCCGTACAAAAAAGCCCTTATATTGGCGGCTCATAATTCCATGGGCGCGAGGGCGGCACGCAGCTGCTACGACACCGGAAAGGGGGAGACACCGTGACCAAATCGATTCATGTTCTCGCGGTCGACGACGACGCGCAGATCAGGGGCTTGCTGTGTGATTGCCTGGCCGATTTCGGCATGGTCACCACGCAAGCCGCCAACGGTGCCGATATGCATCGTGCGCTTGCAGACGGCACCGCCGATATTGTCGTGCTGGATCTGATGTTGCCGGATGGCGATGGGCTCGATCTGTGTCGCGAAATTCGCGCGAAGTCGGATATCCCGATCATCATCCTGACGGCGCGCGGTGAGATGACAGACAGAATCGTAGGACTCGAACTGGGCGCAGACGACTACGTCGTCAAACCGTTTGAGCCCCGTGAGCTGGTGGCGCGCATCCAGACCATCCTGCGCCGCACGCGCGCCCAATTGCATGCGCATGCCGATACCCAGGAAGAGTGCCGGTTCGCAAACTGGCGGCTGAACCTGATTGGCCGCCATTTGATCGCTGCCGACAACACGGTGATCCCGCTGTCGAACGCCGAGTTCCGCCTCCTCAATGCGTTCCTTGCCGCCCCGGGGCGCGTACTCAGCCGCGAATACCTGATGGATGCCGCGCGCGGCAAGTCAACCGATGCATTTGATCGCAGCATCGACGTGCAGATCTCGCGCTTGCGTCACAAGCTGAGAGAAGACATCAAGGAGCCCAAGCTGATTCGCACGATTCGCGGCGAAGGCTACATGCTCGATGCCAAGCAGCATTGAGTGTGGCTGAATCCGTTGGCATTGCCATTCGTGGTCCGGTGCAGGGTCGGTGATCCATCGCATGACAGCCGCCAGCTCAATGATGGAGCAGCGGATAGACGGCTAGGCCGATCAAGGCTGCGCCAGCAACGATGATTGGCTCCGACAGCTTTTTGAACTTGAGCAGCAACGCCACCGTGACCAGCGCCAGCAGCGCGGTCGGCACGTCAACGATGGAGCGCTTGGCTAGCACGATCACTGCACCGGTGATGGCGCCTACGGCCGCTGCGGTCACGCCATCCACGAATGCCAGGATGGCCGGCAGCTTGCCGTATTTCTTAAAGTACGGTGCCGGCAGGATGGTGAACAGGTAGCACGGCAGAAACGTGCCAGCCGCTGCTACGCAGGCACCCGGCAAGCCCGCGATGAGATAGCCGATAAAGCCAACGGTGATCACGACCGGCCCGGGTGTGATCATGGCCACGGCCACTGCATCGACAAACTGCTTCTCGCTGAGCCAGTGGTGCTCGGTGACGACGCCGCCATACAGAAATGGCACGATGGCCAACCCCGAGCCGAACACGAAAGCGCCAGCTTTGGCGAAGAACACACCTATCTGGGACAGCAGCGGCCAGTCGATCATGCTCAGCATGCCGCTGCCTGCGGCGATGGGTGTCGCGGCAAACGCGTTCACCTTGCCCTGGCGTATCCACTTGGGCGGCGCGCGCCAAAACCAGACGAGTATGCCGCCCGCAAGGAACAGCCAGGCCACCTCCGACTCGGTGGCGACTGTCACCGCCGCCAGAGCCAGATAGATGAGCCACAGTAGCTTGTCCTTGCCGACACTCTTTGTCGTGAGTTTGTAGGCGCTGATAGCGATGATGCCAATCACCGCCGCGCCGACACCGTAGAATACCGACTGCATCCACGTTAGCCCGCCAAAGCGCACGTAGGCCCAACCCAACGCCACAACCATCAGGAACGACGGAATCACGAAGGCGATGCCAACCAGGGTCGCCCCGAGGATGCGGTAGTGAACGTAGCCCAAGTAGATGGCCAACTGCGCGGCCAGCGGCCCGGGCGCGAGCTGTGCTAGTGCAAGGCCCTCTTTGTAGTCGGCCTCCGTAATCCATTGGCGCGCTTCCACCAGATCACGACGCATGTAGCCAGCAAGCGCAACGGGACCGCCAAAACCAAAGGTGCCGAGTCGAAGGAAGTACAGCACCAGTTGCCGGAGCGCGTACCTTGGGCGCTCATGGAGGGATGGTGGCATTGGTGCAATGGTGCGGGGCGCGTTTGTCATCGCTTTTGAGCGGAGCTAGTTTGGTTTGCGGCTACCCGAGAAGTGGGCATATAGGGAGTCAAGAACGACGCTGAATTCCGTAAGAAGGACATCGTCATTGGCCAACCGCTTGCGAGCGCCGGCCAGGATGGCCTCGAATCCACTGGCTTCGGGGGCGGTGGTTCCGCCCACATCAAGCGCGTGCACCACGGCACCAATGCGGGCAAGCCCTGCGTTGTCGTCCAGACCGAAGCTCGCGAGCAGCACCTCGAACGACACCTTGTCGCCAACGTGGGTGAAGGTCGCACCGTCAAAGTCGAAGCCCAGTGCGTCGGCGGGGCAATCGGTTGGGCTTTCCAACCAAAGGAAGCGCGCATGCGGATCGATGAAACGCTGGATCAGCCAGGCGCTGGCGACGCGGTCCACCCAGAGGTGTTGGCGCGTGGCCCACACACGCCCTTGATACTGCGTGGGGTCGCGTCGCGCGATGCTGCCGGCCGTTGCTGAGCGAGGCTCACCGGTCGACTGCATCGCCTCAATCGCGCCCGCAAAATCGCGCCACTGCGCTTGTGCGCGGATGGAGGCTTCATTGGGGAAGAAGTCGATCCTGTGAATGGCCTCGTATGAGCGTGCGTGCCTGCGACGCAGTCGCTTGAGGTCGGCCGCTGCCAAGTCAGGCAGTGTTTTGCGGGCCTCGGCCAGTTCAGCGAGCCAATCCGTGTAATCAGACGTGCGATCGAACAGTGCCTGGTAGGCGGCTGTCTCGTCGGGCCCTTGAGCTTGGACGCGCAGAAGCCAGGCTTGCCCGTTCTCCTGCACGGCTTCGTCCGCAAGTGCATTGAGCTGGGAAGCCTGCTTCGCATGCGCGGGCAGCAGGTAGGCCCCGTCGCGCAGGGCGACACAGCCAAGCACTTTGACGGCGCGCCACACTCGCATGCGCACGGTCGCGCTGGAGGTCGGCAAGCTGACGATTAGCAAGAGCCAAGAGTCTGAAAGACGTGTCATGACAGCAGAATAGGTGGGCGTATGAATCGCAGCAATGCTGTAGATATCGCTACATGTCTGGCCGTCGAGATCCACTCAAGCGATGGCTCTTTCATTTATTCCATATTTCCAGTAAATTGGAAATATGGAAGAAGACATCGCCATCCGTTCCCTGGCCGCCCTCGCGCACAACCTGCGCCTGCGGGTGTTCCGCATGCTCGTGGTCGCGGGGCCTGCGGGCCTGACGCCCGGCGCCATTGCCGAGCAACTCGATGTGCCGGGCGCCACGCTGTCGTTCCATCTGAAGGAGTTGATGCATGCGCAACTCGTGACGCAGGAGCGTGATGGCCGGAACCTCATCTATCGCGCCGAATTTGCTCACATGAGCGCGCTGCTTGGCTTTCTGAGTGAGAACTGCTGCAAGGGCGAGCCATGTCTCGATGTCAGTTCCACGGCTTGTCAGTGCTGAGGCCTGTGCATCAATGACCACCAACGTACTGTTTCTCTGCACCCACAACTCCGCGCGCAGCGTGCTGAGCGAGGGCATGCTCAACCACTGGGCGCAGATGCTCAACAAGGATGTCCGCGCCTACAGCGCAGGCAGTGCGCCGAGCGGCCGTATCAACCCGTTCGCGCTGGAAGCGCTCGCCAATGCGGGCGTGGACACCAAGGGTTACCACAGCAAAAGCTGGGATGCGTTCGTGGCCGACGGTGCGCCACAGATGAAGGCGGGGTCAGATTGAGTATTGATCGCGTCCAGTTCTTGAATGCGAAGGTCTGAAACAACTGGTGCGATCCGTGTCAATACTGGCGCGCGTGACGCAAAGTCAAGGCTCTTCAAAGCCGGTAACGGCCGTTCCTGACAGCGGAACTTACTGTCGTAGTGGTCTTCTACGACGATCTAAGCGTGGAGACGCGACTTCGAGGCGGCCGCTGCTCGGGCAAGAATGTTTCCTCACTTTGTTTTCGGGGAGCATTGCCATCACGGTGGGCGAGTAGACGATGAAATAGCCAGCTCATTCCTGTAGTCAGCGCGCCGACAATATCCGGCCAATTGCCGCGTCACTTGACAGACAAGTCTCATCGTGAGGCGACTGCGCGAGACTTTCCTCGATTTTGAGTTCGAAGCAACGACACGATGGAATCCATCATCGGGTGAGGGCGGTCGGCTTTCCACACTGCGGCTGCGGTCACGACCATCACGCGCTCCAGTAGTGGTCGTATCACTACGTTGTCGGGTGCCAGCTTGCGCATGGATGAGGGAACGAGTGCAACGCCCTGGCCGCAACTCACGTACGCAATCTGGGACGCGACGGATCGCACCTCGTGATGGACGCGTGGTGCAAAACCGTGGCTTCGGCAAACGGCCGCCAGCATGTCGAAGTACACGGGGCTCACCTGCCGTGACGACATCACCAACTGTTCGCTTGCCAGCGATCGCAATCGTATCCGCGGCAATTCGGCCAGCGGATGATTTTTCTGCAGGGCTACTGCGAGCCGATCCTCCGACAGGGGTAGGGTCGCAATCCCACTGCCGACAGGGCCATCCAGCCTTGCAAATGCAAGATCCAGCTCCCCGGCTTCCAGGCCAGGAACAGCCTCCACGCTATCGATCTCGCGCACGAACACCGTCAGCTGAGGGTGCATCTGACGGAGTTGATCGAGCAACGGCGGAACCGTGTCGAGCATGGCCGATGTGATGGCGCCGACATGCAGCACGCCCGATTGGCCCGCCGCCACCTCCCGCACGACTTGTTCCAGACGTTCAACCTGACTGGCGAACTGGCGCACCGCGGGCAGAATCGCCGCCCCTGCCGGACTCAGCTGGGTCCCCCGCCGTGAGCGATAGAACAGCTGCAGCTTGAGCGATTGCTCCAGCACCTTGATTTGCTCCGTCAATGGCGGCTGCGACATGTTCAACCGCTTTGCCGCCCGCCCGAAATGCTGTTCTTCGGCGACCGTCAGGAACATCCATAGCTGGCGTATCAGCCGGAAGTCGATTGCGTTGCTCATGTCGGCGTATCTCCTGACGAATGATTTGAGGGGCACGGTGCGAATCCAGCCACGGCCATCAGCGAATGATTACGCCGAGAACGGATGCCTCTTCTGTTCCGAATATCGTATCAGCGAGATACGAAATGGGAAATTTACATATCAGCTGAGTGCCGCGACGATGCTCGAAACTGTCAACCGGATTCAGCGTGATGAACCAGACTTCGCTCCTCAACCGTCTTGCATCGCTTGACACCAACACGGTGTCCGATGCGCTCGATTTTCTTGGCCTGCCTGGCGCTACTTACGGGCTGCGCCCATTGTGGGACTGCCCCAAGATCGTCGGCCGCGCCAGCACCATCCAACTTGGTCCAAAGGCTGACGCCAAGCCCACGGTGCATTTGATTTCTCCGGTCATTGACGCGGTGCAGACGGACGACCGCGTCCTCGTCATCGCGGGTGGAGCGGAAGGCATTTCGTGCTGGGGCGACATCCTGGCCAACGCTGCCACGGCCAAGCAGATCCGGGGCTCGGTCATTGATGGTCTGAGCCGAGATATCGAGGGAAGCGAGTCAATCGGTTACCCGGTCTACGGGCGCGGCGTCACGATGATCAGCGCGCGCAATCGTGTCATTCAGATCGACTCGGGCACGCCCGTGCAGATGGCGGGCGTGACTGTCAACGAAGACGACTATGTGATCGCCGACCGCTGCGGCACCGTCTTTGTGCCGGCGACGCGCATCGAAGAGGTACTTAGCTTGGGCGAACGTATCGCGCGCAGGCAGGACGGCATGGTGGCCGCCGTGCGGACGGGCCGTTCTGTGGCCGAGGTGATGCACGACAAGGAATTCGAAGCGATCGCCGCCTCCTGAGCGAAAGATCCACTCCTTTTGGAACTCTGCATATGACGAATCCCCACAAAGCCAGCACGGAAGACCGCGAACTGGTGGCCCTCTTTGAGGGATTGGACACCCCCGGCGTGTCCGACGCGATGGACAAGCTCGGTCTACACGGCCAGGCGCTCGGCATCATGCCGTTGGACAACTATCGCAAAGCTGTCGTCGGTCCCGCTTTCACGGTGAAGTACGTGCCGGCCAGCAACCCGCCCGGCACTGTGGGCGACTTCATTGACGACGTTGCCGAAGGCGATGTCGTCGTGCTCGACAACGATGGCCGCACCGACTGTACGGTTTGGGGCGACATCATGACCCAGTACGCTGGCTTGCGCGGTATCGCCGGCACCGTCATCGACGGCGTCTGCCGCGACGTGACCAAGGCGCTGGGCGACAGCTACCCGATGTTCTCGGCGGGCCGCTTCATGCGGACCGGTAAGGATCGCGTGCAGGTGGAGGCGGTGAATACCACGGTTGCAGTCGGGTCCGCCAGGGTGGCTCCGCGCGACATCGTGGTGGCCGACGCGAACGGCGTCGTCATCGTTCCGCGCGGCCGCGCACGTGAAGTGGCCGAGACCGCGCGCAAGATCGAGGAGATCGAGTCGCGTATCCGCGAACAGATCGCGCAGAGCAAGTCGCTGGGCGAGGCCCGCGCGGCACTGGGCTACCACAAGCTGCAAACCAAGGAGTAAGCGCCATGGCCACAACCTACAGCGATGTGCAACGCGCGCAGGCGTGCAAGCTTGGTACCTCCACCCTGTTCGAGGCGTCTGGCGTTCCCACCAGTGCAGTTGATCCGGCGATTCGCACGGTATGGGCTGGTGCGTCGGTCGCGGGCCCGGCCTATCCGCTCGAATGCTCGCCAGGAGATAACCTGTCCATCCACATCGCAATGGAGAAGGTGCCGCGCGGCAGCGTGCTGGTCATCTCGACCGGGGGTTTTGTTGCGGGTTATTGGGGCGAAGTGCTGACCGTGGCGGCAGAGGCGGCGGGCGTGGTTGGTCTGATCATTGACGGTGGCGTGCGCGACATTGCTGCGCTGACAGCGCGCCGCTTTCCGGTGTTCACGCGCGGCGTCTGCATGCGCGGCACGATCAAGGCCAGTGCACCTTCGATCGGTCAGCCGATCAGCTTCGCCGGTACACCGGTGGTGGCTGGCGATCTGGTGGTTGCCGACGACGATGGCGTTCTCATCATTCCTGCCGCACAGGTTGAACATACGCTCGCGCAGGGCCAGGCGCGTGCCGACAAAGAGGCAAAGATGATGGAGGCACTACAGCAGGGCAAGAGCACGCTGGAGTTGATGGGCCTCACAAGCTGGAGGGCTGCGTAATGACCGATGCCGCCTACGGATTGAACCGCTTTCTCGCCGCCGCAAGGCCGTCAGCCACCTACCGCGTGATGGACCGCGTGGCCGCGCGGCGCGCCAGCGGTGCCAACGTCATCTCGCTGAGCGCGGGGGAGCCGGATTTCGATACCCCTGAGCACGTGCGCGAAGCTGGCATTGCCGCCATCCGTGCTGGACACACCCGGTATACGCAAGTGGCTGGGCTACGTGTACTGCGCGAGGCGATTGCCGCCAAGTTTCAGCGCGAAAACGACCTCGATGTGGACTGGCGCAACACGCTTGTGTGCAGTGGCGGCAAACAGGTGATCTTCAACGCGCTGGCAGCCACCCTCAATGAAGGCGACGAAGTCATCGTTCCGGCGCCGTATTGGGTGAGCTACCCCGAGATCGTGCAGCTATGCGGGGCACGCCCGGTCATCGTGGAGTGCGGCGCGCAGACAGGTTTCAAGCTGACCCCGCAGGCGCTTGCGCAGGCGCTGACGCGCAAAACGCGTTGGCTGATCCTGAACTCGCCTTCCAACCCGACCGGGGCTGTGTACACGCGCGAGGAGCTTCTCGCGCTGGCGGGTGTCCTGCTTGAGCATCCTGACGTGCTCGTGTTGTCCGACGACATTTACGAGCACCTGATCTTCGACGATCTGCCATTCTTCACCATCGCGCAGGTCGAGCCCCGACTGCGCGACCGTATCTTGACCATGAATGGCGTGTCGAAGGCTTACGCGATGACAGGCTGGCGAATCGGTTTCGGTACCGGGCCCGCTTGGTTGATCGAAGCAATGGAAAAACTGCAGGGCCAGCAAACTTCCGGTGCTTGCTCCATTTCGCAGCATGCGGCGCTCGCCGCCCTAACCGGGCCGCAGGACTTCATTGTGCAATCGCGCGTGGCTTTTCAGCGCCGGCGTGACATGGTTGTCGAATTGCTCAATCAGGCGCCAGGCTTGCACTGTGCTGTGCCGCAGGGTGCGTTCTACGCTTTCGCGTCATGCCAGGATCTGATTGGCAAGACTACGCCGACGGGGACGCATTTGGACAGTGACGAAGCCGTCGTCAACGCACTACTCGACGAAGCCGGTGTGGCTACCGTCCATGGGAGCGCTTTCGGCCTCGGTCCATACATTCGGATCGCCTACGCACTGGATGACTCGTCACTGCAGAAGGCATGCACGGCCATTCAAGAGTTCTGTCGCCCGCTCGTTGCGTGAGCCACTTCGGGAGCATGAATCCGATGTCTAAGGAATTTCTCAAGTCGCAGTTCTCTTTCGCCGTCGGCGACACGGCGGTCGACGTCTCCGCTATCCATCGCGATGGCGGCAAGGCACCGATCGTGTTCCTGCACGGCTTTGGTTCCACCAAAGAGGACTACGCCGATATCGTCCGCCATGCGGAATTCGCCGGCCACCCATTTGTCGCCTATGACGCTCCGGGTTGTGGTGAAACGCGCTGCGCGGACCTGTCGAAGATCAGCATCCCGTTCCTGGTGAGCACGGCGCTGGCTGTGCTGGACCGCGTGGGCTTCGATCGGTTCCATCTGGTCGGGCATTCAATGGGTGGACTGACAGCGTTGATGCTTGCACACGCACATCGGCATCGGGTCATCAGCTTTACCGACATTGAAGGTAACCTTGCCCCTGAGGACTGCTTTCTCAGCCGGCAGATCGTCGACTATCCGCGTGATGATGATGCCGAGCGCTTCTTCGATGACTTCATCGAGCGCACGCGACATGCCCCCGCCTACGCGAGCGCACTGTATGCCGCAAGCCTGCGTCACAAGGTCAGGGCTGGTGCCGTGGGCGGCATCTTCCGGTCGATGGTCGATCTGTCGGACAACGGCAAGTTGATGGAGAAATTCCTCGCGCTACCGTTTCCGCGCATGTTCATGTACGGCGAACAGAATGCATCGCTTTCCTATCTCGGCCACATTCGCGAGCGGGGCGTCGCGCTGGCGGAGATTCCGGAGTGTGGGCACTTTCCCATGTACTCGAATCCGGTTCTGATGTGGCGGGCGATCGCTGAGTTTCAGGCGCAAGCGGAGTAACGCGCATTCGCCGGTTTTCTGCCCAAGCTTGGCCAGGATGGGCGGTCGTGGACATATCGGCCGGGGGGGGCATCGCCGCATGATCTGCCCCCCCCTGGGCGACAGCACCGACTTCTACGACGCACCCAATCCGCCTCACGTTGGTGTAAACGGCGGCGGCATGGAGCGCATGAACCGATCCGCCTCCTGACAGGCCAGTTCCGCAACCAGGCGAATCGCGTCGGACGCCCGGCTTTCGAGATAGCTCACCACGAGCCCCTGCGGTGGTAACGGCAAATCCGTGGGGATGACTCTCAGCTCGCCTCGCTCAACGTCATCTCTCATTGGCGGCAGTGGCACAAACGCGTTGCCGAAGCCGCATTTCACGAATCGGGCGATGGCCGCGATCGAATTGACGCAGTGGACCGTCCCCATTGGAAGTCCCACCCGACGGTAGACATCCTTCAGCACAAGATACGGTTGTGAACCTCGACTCATCGTCACAACCGGTTGGGACAGCAATACCCGAATATCCGGGGCGGGTGCACCCAACTCCGGACGCCCGACCCAGCCGAGAGCCATAGGCAGGCACGTGATGCTGACAATGCCGTCACCCACCAACTGATCTGTCTGGAGGGCGATATCAATCTCTTCGTCCCGCAGGCTTTTGTGCAGGCGCTCGGTCGACTCGGAACTGAGCTGGACCTCGATGCCAGGATTTGAAGTCTGCAAATGCTCGATGAAACCAACGAGCCACGTGTGGACGATGCTGTCAATCGCGCCGATGCGCACATTGCCCAGAATCGCCTGATCCGTGCGGCCCAGCTGCATGATGTATTCCTGCAGTTCGAGCATCCGCTCGCCATAGCCAATCAGCCGTAAACCCACGGGCGTCAGTCTGAGGTCTCGCGCATCGCGGTCGAACACACGTGCCCCGATCTCCTCTTCGAGCGAAGCAATGCGGTTGGAGATTGCCGCTTGAGTGATATGCAGGCGCTCCGCTGCTGCACGGAAACTTCCGAGTTTCACGACAAGGATGAAGCTCTGAAGAAAGCGCGTGTTCATCGCCAACTATGCCTTGATAAAACATCTAGTGTGCGCGGCGCGCGCGACTTGGACAACCTATGCGAGACGAATCTAGGCAAATCGCGAGCCCCGGACTTTCCCTAATCCATCGGTACGCGATCTCCTTGCAGCCTCTCGCACTTCGCGATTGCACTGGCATATACACCGCATGGGCATAAACCCTTGGATTCGTTACTGACATGGCGCAGTTGCAGGGTTTCGCGCCCCAGGCTGAAGCCGGGAAGCTGCAGAACGGTGCATGCGAATGCGCTTTGCAAAAGAAAAATCTATCAGGCTGCCCAAAGCAAACCCGTTTGAGCCGACACGGTGTGCTGCGTAGCATCAATGACACCGAACCGGAGGAGACTCATGAACACTGAACAAGCTGGACGCACAAAAAAACAGAGTGCGCGGGCGTTCATCGTATCGCTGTCAGGCACAAGCCTGGAGTGGTACGACTTCGCCATATATTCATCGGCATCAGCCCTCATTTTTGGAAGCGTCTTTTTCCCGTCTGGCGATCCGCTCTCCGGCACCTTGCTGGCGTTCGGAACCTATGCGGTCGGCTATGTGGCCAGACCTCTCGGTGGTGTCCTGTTTGGTCGGCTTGGCGATGTCATTGGGCGTAAGAACATTCTCGTCTGGACGCTGCTACTGATCGGCATTGCTACTGTCCTTGTCGGATTGATTCCGTCGTATGCGTCGATCGGTATCGCCGCCCCGGTCATCCTTGTCCTGTTGCGCATGGCTCAAGGTGTGGGTGTTGGCGGTGAATGGGCTGGCGCCGTTCTCATCTCGTGCGAGCACAGCGATCCACGCCGTCGCGGCTTCGCGGGCTCCGCTGCACAGATGGGGCCGCCGCTTGGCAACTTGATGGCAAATGGTGTTCTCGCGCTTCTTGCCGCGTTGATGTCGCGCGAGGCGTTTCTCGCATGGGGTTGGCGCCTTGCCTTCTTGATGTCGGCCGTACTCGTGGGCGTGGGCATCTGGATTCGAATCAAAGTGGAAGAAACGCCCGTCTTCGAAGCCATCAAGCAGCAGGGCAAGGTCTCCCACTCGCCAATGCTCGACGTGTTGAAGCACGAACCGAAACGGCTCCTTGCCGCCACGATGATTCGGATGTGCCCCGATGTCATGTACGCGATGTCCACCGTTTTCGTACTGACCTATGCGACGCGCGTCCATGGGCTCAAGGCCAGCGAAGCGATGCTTGCTGTTGTGATCGGATCTTTGTTCCAGACGTTCATGATCCCGGCGTTCGGCTTTCTGTCCGATCGTGTCCGGCGACGCTCCATCTATGCGGCGGGTGCCTTGTGCGCTGTTGCATGGCCTTTCATCTTCTTCCCCCTCATGGAAAGCATGGGGTACGCCGGGATCGTGCTTGCGGTGATTGGAGGACTTTTCACCAATTCACTGATGTATGGCCCGCAGGCGGCCCTCGTATCGGAGCAGTTCAGCCCTCGGCTTCGCTACGCAGGCAGCTCGCTTGCCTACACCTTTGGTGGCGTCATCGGCGCCGCGATCGCGCCATGGCTCTTCATGTATCTGCTCGGGACCTACGGGAACTGGCAAGCGCTGGCGGCTTACATCGTGCTGACCGCCGTCGTGACCGGCATTGGCCTGGTGCTATGCCGCGACCCCGACTACAAGGAGGACCTTGCGCTTGCGGGTGGGGTGCACGGCGCGGAGGCAACCCACGATGCGCTTGGTGCTGCGGCGCTGCGCCAGGAGCCGGCGCGGTATTGAGCACGACAACGCGCTTGTCGGATGCCAAGGGATTGGACAGCCACTGCCGTTAGTGAAACAAGACACCACCGCATGAGGTACTGCATGACCATTCAAACCAATTACATCTTGATCTCCTCCATGGATGTCGCCCCCGAATATGAGGCACTCTTCAACGAGGTCTATGACACGGAGCACACGCCTTCGCTGCTCACAGTGCCGGGCGTACGCAGCATTCAGCGCTTCAAGGGCGAGCCGTTCTCGATGGCCATCGGCTCCGGTGTGATGGACAAGGAGGCACCGGCTCCCATCTACACGGCTGTCTATGAAATAGATGATCCAAGCGTGCTCACCAGCCTGGAATGGGCGCGTGCGGTTGAAGAGGGGCGGTGGGCGGCTCAGGTTCGTCCACACACGCGCAATCGGCATCACGCTGTCTACGCCCGCTTGCCAAAGCATGACTGACATCGCTACGGTTCGCGTGGGGCAGCGCGTTAAGCAACGCGCTTCTGCCGACACATTGACGCTTGAAGGAGCGAACGACGTCCCCGCACTGACGACAGGGCCCCGCGTGCATGCCGCGGGTTCGGGCGCGATTCTGTTCGATCCCTCAACAGGCGCTTTTGATGCAGCGGTCCAGCAGCGCTTGTTCGCTCTTGTCCATCGCATGCGCATGGAGCTTGGCGACGATGACACTTGCGAACTCGTGCCTGGTGTCAACAACTTGCTGTTTATCTTCAATCCGCTCGCATTACATCCTGCCCAAGCTGAGCGGTGGCTCCGGCAGTTGTGGGAGACCACCGAACCGCTTGCGAGCGCGGGCCGCGACATTGAAATCCCGGTCATCTATGGTGGTGCGGTGGGAGAGGACCTGACCAGCCTCGCGTCGGGCGCATCGTTATCGGTCGAGGAATATGTGGACCGCCACAGTTCAGCCCTCTATACCGTCGCTTGCGTCGGCTCGATGCCGGGCTTTGCCTACATGACTGGCTTGCCACCGGAGCTGGCTGTCCCAAGGCGAAAGGTGCCGCGCATGAAGGTAACGGCGGGCGCCGTCATTGTGGGCGGCAATCAGGCTGGCGTAATGCCCTGCACCGCGCCATCGGGTTGGCACGTCGTGGGGACAACGCAGCTCGAAATGTTCAACCCTCATCGAGAGCATGCTTGCCTGCTGTCGCCCGGCGACCGCGTCCGGTTTCTAGTGAAGGGAATCGAGCTGTGATTGAGATCCTCACAAACGGAGCGCCCAACGTCATCCAAGACTTGGGGCGTCCGGGGACAATGGCATTGGGCGTGAGCCGGAACGGGGCAATGGACACACTGGCCATTTCACTTGCCAACGCACTGATTGGCAACGAGGCGAGTGCCGCAGCCATAGAAGTCTGCCTGTTTCCGTTCCGCGCACGGTTCGAAGCGGATACAGAGTTTGCCGTGACCGGGGCCGATTGCACCGTCCGGCTGGATGGTGAACTCGTGGCCCCCTGGTGGGGGCGCAGCGCACGAGCTGGGCAGTCCCTTTCAATTGAACGGCCGAAGCGCGGGGCACGGGCTTACGTTGCGCTGCGCGGAGGCATCGACGTCGAACCCGTCCTAGGCTCCAGGTCCACCGACCTGAAAGCAGGCTTCGGCGGCCTTGGAGGACGAGGTTTGCGTCGAGGGGACACACTCAAGTTGAACGCCGTGCAGAGCCGCGACCAACGCGCCACGGACCTGGGCGTTGTTCCTCGAGACGTTCCCGCGTTGTGGCAGGAGTTGGCATCGGGTTGCGTGACGGTGCGGACGTTGCCTGCGGCGGAGTACGGACTCTTCACCTCTGAAGCGCGACACGCGTTCGAACACGCCGACTATGAAGTGACTCCTGATGCCAACCGGGTCGGCTATCGGCTGGCGGGTCCATGCCTGCCACTGGTGGCACCGGTGGAGTTGCTTTCGCACGGCATTGTTCCTGGAACGTTGCAGGTTCCTCCATCCGGGCAGCCGATCGTGCAACTCGCCGATGCGAACACCTGCGGCGGCTATCCCAAGATCGCGACCATCATCGAGGCCGACCTGTGGCGACTGGCGCAGGCGCCTATCGGTTGTCGAATCCGGTTTTCCATGACGGATATCGACTCCGCACTGTCTGCGCTGCGCACACAAAGAGAAGAGCAGGCCAAGCTTCGCAGAACCCTGGCTCTCATGGCGCAGCGCGGATGACCGCGACGCATCCAAACATTACATATCAAAGAGGGCTCACCTATGAACGCACTCGGCAAACCGCTTGAAGTCGATCTCAACTCCGACATGGGGGAGGGCTATGGCGCATATCGCATGGGGGACGATGAGGCGATTCTTGACATCGTCACCTCGGCCAACGTCGCATGTGGCATGCATGCTGGCGATCCGGAGATCATGGTTAAAACCTTCCGGCTCGCGAAGGAGCGAGGCGTGGCGATCGGCGCTCACCCGGGGTTCCCGGACCTCTGGGGCTTCGGGCGCCGGGTGATTCCTTATACGCCGGGCGAGATCGAACGGCTGGTGGCATATCAAATCGGCGCAGCCGAGGCGCTCGCCAGGTATGCCGGCCACCGTATCACCTACGTAAAGGCCCATGGTGCCTTGGGCAACTTGACACAAACCGATGCTGAGGTTGCAACGGCCATCGCGCGCGCGATCAAGGCTGTCAACCCGGAATTGATCTGCATGACGTTTGCCGGTTCGGTGATGGAGAGGGTCAGCGGCGAACTGGGGCTCGAGGTGCGTCGGGAAGTGTTTGCCGATCGCGCCTATGACGAAGAAGGACATCTCGTGCATCGCAAGACGCCCGGCGCCGTGCTGCATGATTCGGATCACGTTGCGAGCAGGATGCTGCGAATGGTTCAGGCTGGCGGCATTGAGACGATCTCAGGGCGCATGCTGCCGGTACAGATCGATACGATCTGCGTGCACAGCGACACGCCCGGGGCAATTGAGATGGCGGGCAAGGTTCGTTATGCGCTGGAACAAGCGGGTATCAGCGTCAAATCGTTCAGCTGAGTGCGGTTTCACTTAACGTTGTTGCAATGCATATCGAAGACATCAGGACCCTAGTCGAGCGCCTCGACGCTACGCCTATCGGGGAGTTCGAGTACAGGCGCGGATCGGAAGGTCTTCGCGTCATTTTCTCCAGATCGCCGGCAATTGCACACGCCTCCTACGGTGCCGCCGGGACAGTCGCTGTTGAGGCGGATATCGCTCGACAGACATCGGTCGTGCGTGCGCAGGCGGTGGGCTTCTATACGTGGTGCCACCCGCTTAGTGATGTGCCGCCAGTGGTGGAAGGCGATCTCGTTGCGAAGGGACAGCACGTGGGGTATATCAGCGTTGCTTCGGTGGTCCGCGCCGTTTATGCGCCTTGCCGGGGCAACGTTCGCGGCCACATTGCAAAAGACGGGTGCATTGTTGGGTACGGTGACCCGCTGGTGGAAATTGAAGACGCTGGCGATGACTTCGCTGCAACGATTGGAGTGCCGAGCGGCACTCTCCTATGAAAACTAAGAGTGAACAAGGGCGCCCGCGGCGATCACGCCACTGTCTGCGAACGCAGCGAGGTGTGTGGGCCCATCTAAGATAAGCACCATCTCCGCCTCTTCTCGCCTTCTAGCAGTCTTGGATGCTCATCCATGCATTTTTTGTGATGCATAGCGCATGTTTTTCGTGGTTTTAGAGCGAGGTTCGTGCCTTTTACGGCGAGAGTAGCTCCCATCCGCTGTTCCGACTTCCATGGGTTCCTTCAGCTAAAGCATTGAAGGGAAAGACAATTTTTTGGAAATGACGAGGGCGGGGACTTCCAGGAGTTCAGAGTTGAGTGAACAAAGTTCAGAGTTGCGTGAATCTCGACACCGACACTCGGCAGGTCGACATTTCCATTCTTGAAATCGTAATACCCCGTCCCTATAATTAGCACTCGCCGGGCAGGAGTGCTAACAACGCCTCCGACCCCCGATGCTTTCCCGATGCGCCGCGTCTTGCGGCGTGTTTTGTGAATAAACACTCACTTTGCATTGAGGAGTTGTGTATGAACCTGCGTCCTTTGCACGACCGCGTGATCGTGAAGCGCCTGGACAACGAAACCAAGACCGCTTCGGGCATCGTCATCCCTGACGCCGCTGCTGAAAAGCCGGATCAAGGTGAAGTCCTGGCCGTTGGCCCGGGCAAGAAAGACGACAAGGGCAATGCGATCGCGCTGGACGTGAAGGTCGGCGACCGCGTGCTGTTCGGCAAGTACGCCGGCCAGAGCGTCAAGGTGGATGGTCAGGAAGTCCTGGTCATGCGCGAAGAAGACATCATGGCCGTGGTGCAAAAGTAAGCACGCGCTCGTTCATAACGTTCGCAACGCTTACCTGTAACCCAATCCTCATTGCCGGCGCAGCCTATTGAGCTTGCGCGGGCAACATCCAAAGATCTCGGAGATTCTCAAGATGGCAGCTAAAGACGTAGTGTTCGGCGACGCCGCACGTGCCAAGATGGTCGAAGGCGTGAACATTCTCGCCAACGCAGTGAAGGTGACCCTGGGCCCGAAGGGCCGCAACGTGGTGCTGGAGCGCAGCTTCGGTGGCCCGACCGTGACCAAGGACGGTGTGTCGGTCGCCAAGGAAATCGAGCTGAAGGACAAGCTGCAGAACATGGGCGCGCAAATGGTCAAGGAAGTCGCTTCCAAGACCAGCGACAACGCCGGTGACGGCACCACCACCGCAACGGTGCTGGCCCAGTCGATCGTGCGCGAAGGCATGAAGTACGTTGCCGCCGGCATGAACCCGATGGACCTGAAGCGCGGCATCGACAAGGCTGTGACGGCCGCTGTTGAAGAGCTGAAGAAGATCAGCAAGCCGACGACCACCAGCAAGGAAATCGCTCAAGTTGGCGCCATCTCGGCCAACAGCGACGAATCCATCGGCCAGCGCATCGCTGAAGCCATGGACAAGGTCGGCAAGGAAGGCGTGATCACGGTGGAAGACGGCAAGTCGCTGGCCGACGAGCTGGACGTCGTGGAAGGCATGCAGTTCGACCGCGGCTACCTGTCGCCGTACTTCATCAACAACCCGGAAAAGCAAGTTGTCCAGCTGGACAACCCGTTCGTGCTGCTGTTCGACAAGAAGATCAGCAACATCCGCGACCTGCTGCCGGTGCTGGAGCAAGTGGCCAAGGCTGGCCGTCCGCTGCTGATCATCGCTGAAGACGTCGAAGGCGAAGCCCTGGCAACGCTGGTGGTCAACAACATCCGCGGCATCCTGAAGACGGCTGCTGTGAAGGCACCGGGCTTCGGCGACCGCCGCAAGGCCATGCTGGAAGACATCGCCATCCTGACGGGCGGCCAAGTCATCGCTGAAGAAGTCGGCCTGACGCTGGAAAAGGCAACCCTGAACGACCTGGGCCAAGCCAAGCGCGTTGAAATCGGCAAGGAAAACACCACGATCATCGATGGCGCAGGCGATGCCCACAACATCGAAGCGCGCGTGAAGCAAGTGCGTGCCCAGATCGAAGAAGCGACCTCGGACTACGACCGTGAAAAGCTGCAAGAGCGCGTGGCCAAGCTGGCCGGCGGTGTTGCCGTGATCAAGGTTGGCGCTGCCACCGAAGTCGAAATGAAGGAAAAGAAGGCCCGCGTGGAAGATGCACTGCACGCAACGCGCGCTGCTGTGGAAGAAGGCATCGTGGCTGGCGGCGGTGTTGCACTGCTGCGTGCCCGTGCACTGATCTCCGGCCTGAAGGGTGCCAACGCTGACCAAGACGCCGGTATCAAGATCGTGCTGCGCGCCATGGAAGAGCCGCTGCGCCAGATCGTCACCAACGCTGGCGACGAGGCTTCGGTTGTGGTGTCGAAGGTGATCGAAGGAAGCGGCAACTACGGCTACAACGCCGCCACCGGCGAGTACGGTGATCTGGTGGAAATGGGCGTGCTGGACCCGACCAAGGTGACCCGCACCGCGCTGCAGAACGCCGCTTCGGTCGCTTCGCTGATGCTGACGACGGATTGCGCCGTTGCAGAACTGCCGAAGGACGATGCAGCTCCGGCAATGCCGGGCGGCATGGGTGGCATGGGCGGCATGGACGGCATGATGTAATTTGCCCGTCTGGCAACCTGGCCCGGCCGCTGGTTCTTCCGGCGGCTGTTCCAAACAAAAAACCCCGTGGGTGCGAGCCTGCGGGGTTTTTTGTTTGCATCAGAAGCTGCGCCGCATTCCTGTGAAGCCCGGCAAGGCGTGAAAGCAGCCGCTGATTGGCCAGGCGCGTGCGTTCTCGATTTCACCATGTTTCGGGCTTGAAACAACGCTCCATATGCATGGCGCTTTCCTCACTCGTTTGGCCGATATCCGCTGATGGGGCGTGTGCTAAAACATCCTCAGGCGGCAGCGTTTGTTCGTTCCGTTCACATCTTGGCGAGCGGTGATAGAGCGCAACTGTGCCGGCACAAATACGTGGCGATGGTGCTATCCATCGACCCGAAAAGAAGAATCAAGAGCAAGTGGGGGCGGTATGAAGACCATCCATCAAGCCGGGGCGGCGGCTGTGGAGTTTGCACTCGTCGTGCTCATCTTCTTGGCGCTTGTGCTTGGGACGGTTCAGTTCGGCTGGTTGCTCTATAGCTATGTCGTACTGACCACAGCTGCCTCTACGGGAGCGCATGTTCTCGCCTCGCAGCGCGGCTATAGCGCGCCCTATACCAACACCAAGAACGCGATTCTGGCTGCTGCTGCGCCGATTGCGTCAGCGACGGCGTTGGCAAGCAACATGACGATCAGCATGACGGTTGGCGGAACATCTTGCCAAAGCGATGCGCTCTGCTCCGCCGCCCTGGGGACGGGGAGCCAGGCGCCGACTGCCGGGACGCAGGCCAGCGTTTCTATCAGCTATCCGTTTGTTCCGATGGCGGGTGGGGCGCTGGTAGTACGTGCCTCTCTTTTGCCGACCGCATTGCAAACCAGCATGTCCGAACTGGTGCAGTAGCTGCATCGCGCCAGCCGATGCAATCAGCAAGCAGGCTGGGGCGGCTGTTGTGCCTCAACGCTGAGCACAATTGAGTACGGGGGCGATGATGCGCAGTGTGCTGAGAATCGACCGGAAGCACCGAGGTACCGCGACAGTGGAGTTTGCGTTGCTATCGCCGTTTCTTCTCCTGCTGGCACTGGGTGTGGCCGAGTTTGGCTGGTTGATTATTAACTCCGTCATGGTGACCAATGTCGCCGCGTCGGGGGCCCGCTTCTTTGCCGGTCAGAGGGGTACCACCACACCGTATTCAGATACCAACACGCAGATCAAGGCGTCGGCATCGAGTCTCAAGCCATCCAACCTGAGTTACGCCACCTCTGTGGGCAACGCTTCTTGCAGCACGGACGCAACCTGCGCGCTCGACCTGAACAACGCTGTGAAAAACGGGGCGGTGACCAGTGCGACGGTCACCGTCACCTACAGCGCTTACAAACCGCTGCTCGCGGGGGCTTTTCCTGGCGTGTCCAATTTACTGCCGCAGTCGCTTAGCGCCACCGCCGTAGAGCGCGTTCAGTGAGCGTGCCACTTTTGTGAGGAGCCATGTGCCATGAATCGACTCTCTGAAAGGACGGGCGCAATGAAGCGGCAACGTGGCGCCGTCGGCGTCATGGCGGCGTTCTCCATCATTCTGCTGCTCGGGGTCATTGGTCTCGCGGTCGATGCCGGGTATCTCTTCTACTGCCAAAAGCGCTTGCAGACAGCCACAGATGCGGCTGCCCTGGCGGGTGCCGTTGACCTGTGGACCAACTCGTTTGCCACAGCGCAAGCCAACGCCAAGGCGTACACAGCCGGTCAAGGCAACAATTCGATGCCGCCAGGCGTGACGGTTTCGGCGGCCACCATCACCGGTTTGCAATTGACCAATGCGCAGCTGCCGGCATCGGGAGCCGTGTCGAAGTACAACGCTATCCAGGTTGCTCAGCAAGCGACGGTACCGCTGACGTTTGCAAGCGTGTTCGGGTTCAAGTCCATCCAGATTGCCGCCAGTTCAAAGGCGGCTGCGGGCGGGGCCGGTGGCCCTGCCAAGTACAACGTCATGATCATCCTCGACACCACCGCATCGATGAACACCACCGATTCGAATTGCCCGGGGCCGAAGAAGCAGTCACTGTCACGCCTTCAATGCGCGCAGCAGGCCGCGATGACATTGCTGACCAATCTGACGAATGCTGGTGACAACGTCGGCTTGATGGTGTTTCCGCCCGTGGCCGGCAGCAGCAAGGAAACGGATTTTTCATGTGGCTCTTCACAGCAATCGATCGCAAGCAGCTATTCAGCGGTTGCTACCGGTGTGGTGACGAGCGGTGCCACATACCAAGTATCGGGTTTGGCTTCCGGGTTTCTTAAGAACGGTGCCGCAAATACGGGATCCAGCATCGTTCAGGCGCTCGGCGGCGGCAGTTGTGGCGGCATCCAGGCCATTGGGGGGCTGGGTACGTTCTACGCTCAAGCCATTGCTTCGGCGCAGGCGGCATTGTTGAACATGTCGCAAGGACAGAACCCACCCGGGCAAAACGTGATCGTGCTGCTCAGCGATGGCGATGCGTCGTCATCCCAGGGCCAACTTGGCAACACGTACAAGAGCACCTACGGGCAGGAATGCAAAGCGGCCGTCAGCGCGGCCAGTACTGTGCAGAAGACGGGAACACTGATCTACACGGTTGCCTACATTGGCGGAGGCTCGACTTCGTCAAGCTGCAGCGATGGCAATAGCGATCTGACGCCGTGCAGCACCATGCAGCAGATCGCCACGGGGCCGTCGTACTTCTTCTCAGACACCTGCCCGAATGCAGCGGGAGGGGCAGTCAACAACCTGAACGCTGCATTCAGTGCCATTTCATACTCACTCACGAAGCCGCGCCTGGTCCCGCCCAACGCTACGTAGGCGTGGCTTGATTTGTCTTCCGGCAATCCCGTCGGCGCGTTGCAGTACGTCGGCGGGATTCGCATCACGATCACGCTCGCTGTTCGGCTGATCCTGGCGAATGGGGCGAACCTCCCTTTCTGGTTTGTTAACGCACCGTTAACGTTGCATTGCGGCGGGCTTCGATACAATCGGCCCACCCGCGAGCCTCTGTTTCTGAGCGGGCACGACAACAACACAGGGAAGGGAAAACAGATGAACGACATCGCACGCGAGCCTGTCCTGGGCGGCGCCCCCAGTGGTCCGTCCGCGGCTGCCCCGCAACCCTTGCGGATGCGCTTTATCGGCAGCGGCTCGGAATACTTCCGTATCTGGATCGTCAACCTGCTGCTGACCATCGTCACGCTGGGTATCTACTCGGCCTGGGCGAAGGTGCGCACGATGCAGTACTTCTACCGCAACACGCAGTTGGCCGGATCGAGCTTCGACTATCACGGTAGCCCGACTGCCATTCTCAAGGGCCGCGCGATCATCTTCGTGCTGGCGCTGGCGTTCAACCTGCTCAGCCATTCGTCGCCGGCGCTGTCGCTGCTGTTCCTGGCACTGCTGGCTGGGGCGTTTCCGTGGCTGCTGGTGCGCTCGTTGCGCTTCCGCATGGCCAACTCCAGCTATCGCGGTCTGCGCTTTGCCTTCACGGGTAAGGATGCAGAAGGCTACATGGTGTTTCTGGTCTGGCCGATCCTGAGTGTCTTCACCGCGTACCTGCTGGCGCCGCTGGCGCACCAGCGCTTCAAGCGCTATCAGCATCGCAACACGCGCTTCGGCACCACGCCGTTCGATTTCTCGGGCACGCCGGGCAACTTCTATGGCGTGTATCTGCGCACGTTCGGGCTGGCGGTGCTGGCCCTCGTGGTAGCGGTTGCGGTGATCGCAGTGCTGGGCGTGTCGATCGGCAAGGCGGAAAGCAGCGCCGGCCGCGCCATCGCCATCGCCATTGCGGTGGTGCTGATGTACGTGGCGATGCTGTTCCTGGCACCGTACTTCATGTCGCGTTTGCAGAACGTGGTGTGGAACCACACCACGCTGGGCCCGCATCGCTTCCAAAGCCAGGTGGCGGCCGGCAAGCTGTTCTGGATCTACGTGTCGAACGCGGTGCTGATCGCCATCACCATCGGCCTGTTCACGCCGTTTGCTCGCGTGCGTACGCTGCGCTACAAGATCGACTCGATGACGCTGTTTGCATCCGGCTCGCTCGACACGTTCGTGGCGGGCGAGACCACCAAGGTGGGCGCCCTGGGCGACGCCGCGGTGGATTGGTACGACATCGACATTGCGCTGTAAGCACGCCGGAAGGTCACGTTCATGATTCTCGCCACCTACTTCGACGGTCGAACTTCGCGCGCGCAGCCCGTGCGTCTTGCCGTCGAGGCGGGCGAGGCGGTGCTGTTCGACACCGACGGCACGCTGTTGCGCCGGGCCGCACTGCCGACGCTGCGTGTGTCGGAGCGCGTCAAGCATGCGCCGCGCCTGATCACGTTTGAAGACGGTGCCTTCTGCGAGATTGCTGACCCAGCAGAGCAGGCGGCGCTCAACACGTTGCTGCAGCGTACCGGCCACCAGGAGGGTCTGGTGGTGCGCGCGCAGAACAGCTGGAAGCTCGCCTTGGGCGCGCTGATCGTGACGGTACTGGTGCTGGTGATCGGGTATCGCTACGGCTTGCCGTGGGGCGCCAAAGTGGTGGCAAACATGGTGCCGCAACGCGTGGAGTTGCAGCTCGGGCGCGGTACGCTGCGCGCGCTGGACGAGCGTTGGCTCAAGCCCAGCAAGCTGCCGGAGGCGCAGCAGGCGCGCATTCGTGCACGCTTTGTGGCCCTGCGTGCACCGCAGGCCACGCACACCTACAACATCGTCTTTCGGGATGCGGGCTCGCTGGGTGCCAACGCCTTTGCGCTGCCAGGCGGCGACATCATCGTGACCGATGCACTGGTCAAGCTGGTGGGCGAGGGCGATGGCCTCACGGGTGTGCTGGCGCACGAGGCGGGGCACGTCGAATACCGCCACGGGCTGCGCCAGCTGATTCAATCGTCTGCCATTGGGGCGACTGCAGCGCTGCTCTTTGGTGACGTGTCGACCATTCTGTCGGGCGTGCCAGCGGCGATGCTCACGCTGCGCTATTCGCGTGACTACGAGCGCGATGCAGACCACTATGCTGCGCTGCTGCTCCAGGACAACGGCCTGTCTGTCGGTGCGTTTGCGGATGTGCTGCAGGCTCTGGAAGACACGCACGGCGGCACGCGCAAGGCTGACGGTGTGAAGAAGTCCGACACAGCCAGTGATGACGACGCCTCGGCGTTTTTCTCATCGCATCCGCTCACGCGTGAACGGATCGACACGCTGCGCCGTTTTGATCGTACGCACGGCGCCAGCGGCACGGATACGGACTGATCTGTTGGCATTCCCATCTTCGGGAGTGACGGCCATTCGTAACAGATGGCCGTTGTTGTTTGTGCAAGAGCGATCGCGTGGCTACCGGAACGTCCAGAACCGATGCAGGACGAACGCGATTGGCGGCACGATCGCCAGAATGCACGCCAGGCCTGCCCAGTAGCTGAGCCCCAACGTCTGCGCGAGCCACGAGATTGCCAGTGTCAGCGCCAGCCCGAACAGCGAGACGCAATAGAAGCGCAGGAAGTTTGCGCCCCCAGGTTTGGCCGAAAAGCTCCACAGCGCGTTGAGCAGGTAGGAGCACACATTGGCGCAGACGAAGGCCACGCCGTTTGCTGTGACCTGCGTCGTGGAGAAGCCGTTGATCAACGTCGTCGCAATGGCGACATGCACGCCGGTGGCGACCACGCCGGATACGCCGAAGCGAAGCACGCGCACCATTGCCATGCGGTCCGGGAGCCGGTGCGCGATTGTGCGGGGGCGTGCGGCAGCGAAGGTGCCTGCGCTGCCGGGTTGTGCTGGTCGCATGATGTCTCCTTGCGGGTTTGTGCAGCGTGGAGCCCCGCGACGCGCTAGCGCCGGCCAGCGTGGGCGCGCTGACGATCGCTCTGTGCCATGCGCAACTTCACGCTGGCCAAGGAGATCACATCGCGGTTGCCCAACACACGCTCGCGCGGGCGGCGCACCTGGTAGCGCCGCTTGACGAGGTAGATCGGGCGCCCCTTGGCCTCGTCGTAGATGCGGCCGATGTACTCGCCCACCACGCCCAGCCCGATCAACTGCAGGCCGCCGAAGAAGAGCAGCAGTGACAGCACCGACGCATAGCCCGGCACATCCACGCCAAAGATCAACGTGCGCGCAACGATGTACGTGCCATAGAAGAAGGCGAGCGACGCGATCACTGCACCGAGGTAAGTCCAGCTACGCAGCGGCAATGTGCTGAAGCTGGTGATGCCTTCCAGCGCGAAGTTCCACAGGCGCCAGCCCGAGAATTTGGATTGCCCCGCACTGCGCGGCTCGCGTTCGTATTGCACCACCACCGTGGTGTAGCCCACCCACGCAAACAGGCCCTTCATGAAGCGATGCCGCTCGGGCAATTGCTTGATCGCATTGACGACCACGCGATCCATCAGGCGGAAATCGCCCACGTTCTCGGGCAGCTTCAGGTCCGAGAGCCGGTTGTGAATACGGTAGTAGGCTTTCGCCGTCACGCGCTTGAGCCAGGGGTCGCATGCGCGGCTGCTGCGTTGGGCGAGCACGACTTCCGCGCCCTTGCGCCAGTGGGCGACGAGGGTGGGGATCAGCTCAGGCGGGTCTTGCAGGTCAGCATCGATGGGGATGACTGCATCGCCCATCGCTTCATCCAGCCCGGCGGTGAGCGCGGCTTCCTTGCCGAAGTTGCGCGTGAGATCGATCACGCGCACGCGCGCATCGAGGTGCGAGACGTTGATGAGCCGGGCGAGTGTGTCGTCAGCGCTGCCGTCGTTCACGCACACGATCTCGAAATGCATGTCAGCAACGGATTCGAGAATCGGCACCACGCGGGCGAAGAACGCATCGATGGCGAGGCTCTCGTTGTAGAACGGCACCACCAGCGAGAGCAGCGGTGTGTCGTGATGACCTTGGTGATTCGGCTGCATGACTTCCCCCTTTGTTGCGCTTTCCGGTGCAGACGCTTGGTGGTCTGTTGTGACTTATCGGCGAGATGGCGCAGGCTGTGTGGTGCTTGCGTGCAGGTTTGCCGGCCGTGCATTGGTAGCGGGCGCGCTGCATTTGCCAAACTGCACCGCACGTCGCACAACGATCACCGCCACGGCAACGAACACGAGCGGACCGATCTGCGGCAGCTTGACCAGCGGGTTGGCGAATTCATACAGCGGCAGCAGCCACGCCAGCACCAGCACCAGACGTTCGCCACTCGATAGCCCGAAGCGGGTGCCATGACTGACCAGTCCCGCCACCGCAATGAGCAACCACGTCAGCTCATACACGCGCAGGTACGGTGATGTCAGCATCGTGGCGGTTGCCAGCATGGCGATGCGCAGGCCGCTATCGGTGGTGCGCCGCCACACATAGATCAGGGCGCAAACGGCCAGCACCGCCGCGCTCATCTGCACGGCGTGTGCAGCAGAGACGCCGACGCCGGCTGCGCGTGCGGCGGCGAGGAAGGTCGGCATGACGTACCAGGCCGTGCCGCCATCGTCGATCATGTTGGCCTGTGCCCAACGCACGCTTTCCACAAAAGCGGGGACGGTTTTCCAGCCACAGACGGCAATGCTGATGCCGGCAAACGCGAGTGCGGTGACGGCGGCGCTGGCCAGCGTTTTCCACGCACGTGCCACGAGCAGCACCACCGGAAAGAGGATTGCCAACTGCGGCTTGATCGCCAGCAGGCCAACGGCGACACCTGCCAGCACCGGGCGCTTGTCCAGGCATGTGACGGCCGTTGCGGCCAGCCCCGCGGTCAGCATGGAGTTCTGCCCCATCAGCACGCTCACGAACACGGCGGGGGAGCCCACCACCGTTACCCACGCACGGTGGCGGGGTAGAACGCGATCACCCAGCAGGCCAAGTGTCGCCTTGACGTAGAACACACCGGTGGCCAGCATGAACAGCAGATAGCTTGCCCAGAACGGCAGCAGCGCCAGCGGCAGTACGACCAGCAGGAAGGTCGGCGGATACAGCCAGGGCAGGAGCCGATCGCTACCTGAGGCCAATGTGCCGAATTGATGGATGACCACCATCATCCGATCTAGGTTGTACGCCTGCAGGGCGCTGTCGTGCAGCGCGATGTACGAGGCGCTCCAGAACACGGAGAAATCCGACCCCACACCTGTAATGCGCTTATCGGTAAAACCGTCACTGACCCAAGCACCCGCTGCGAAGATCACGAGGATGAGAAACAGCATGATTGTGCTGCCGATGCGCACGGTATGCGCATTGACCCAATAGCGTGTTGCCGCAGCCTCCGGTGGATTGGCATGGTTGCCTGTGCGGAGCGTGTGTTCGTTCATTGCTGGCTCCATCCGATCCTAGTTGTTGATCACCGAGCGCAGGCCCGCCACGATCTGAATGCCTGCCGGTCCGAGCAGTACGACGTAGAGCGCGGGAAAGAGGCAGAAGATCAGCGGGAAGAGAACCTTGGTGCCGATCTTGGCGGCACGCTCTTCGGCCAGCATCTGGCGCTTGGTGCGCAGCATGTCGGAGTGCACGCGAAGGGACTCGGCCACACTGGTACCAAAGCGATCCGCCTGGATGAGCATGGCGACCAGCATCTCTACGTCATCCACGCCGGTACGCGCAGCGAAATTGCGGAGCGCCTTTTCGCGTGCCAGACCGGCACGCAGCTCCAGCGTCAGCAGCTCGTACTCTTCAGCCATGGCCGGGCGGGCGCTGCGCATGTCTTCCACGACGCGCAGCACGGCGGCATCCAGGCCCAGGCCCGCTTCCACGCACACCATGATGAGGTCCAGGCTGTCAGGAAATGCCTCGAAGATGTCGCGCTTGCGCCGTTTGATCTTGAGCGCCAGGACGACGTTGGGCAGGTAGAAGCCAAACAGCGCACCACCGAGCAACGTGGCGAGGTAGGCGGTCTGGTGGCTGGCGTCAAAGCGATCGAAGAGCAATACTGATAGCGCAAGCGGAATGCCTGCGGCCAGCGCGGTCTTGATGCCAAAGTAGATGGGGATCGCATCCGGCGAGCGCCACCCGGCATGCACGAAGCGGGCGCGTAGTGTCGAGTCCTCCCAGCCTTCCTTGGGCAACGAAGCGCGGGCCAGCGGCTTGGCCAGTTGCCCGATCCTGTGCACCCAGTCAGAGGGGGCCTGCTGCGGTAGGAAGCTGGGAGCCTCACGGTCGATCTGCCCAAGGCGTTGTTGCAGGATGCTCGGACGCAAGATGAACAGTGCCACCAGCACGGCGCCGAACACGACAAGGAATGTGCCGGCCAGCAATACAGTGTGCGCAATCTGCATGTTCGTTCGGGATGGGTTTCCCGCCTCCGGGTGACATTCCGTTCAGATATGGATGCGGATGATCTGCCGAATCCACAGCATGCCGAGGCACGTCATGGTGATGGCGAACCACAGCAAGCGCAGGCCTGAATCAGTGGTCCACAGCGTCGAGATCAGATCGGGGCTGAGCAGGTAGATGACCACGCCCATTACCGGCGGCAGCAAGACCAGGATCCAGCCGCCCAGCCGCCCTTCGGCTGACAGCACGCGCACCTTGTCCAACAGCTGCAGGCGCTTGCGGATGAGCGTGCCCACGTTGTCCAGGATCTCCGCCAGGTTCCCGCCTGACTCGCGCTGGATCAGGATGGCGATGACGAGGTAGCGCAGGTCGTCGACCGGCACGCGATCGGTCAACCCGGCAAACGCATCGTTCATGGAAACGCCAAAGTTGATCTGGTTGAAGACGATGGCCAGTTCCGCGCCGATGGGCGCCGGCAGTTCATCACCGGCCATCTCCAGCGCAGCCGGCAAGGAGTGGCCTGCGCGCAGCGCACGGCCAATGAGGTCGGTGGCTTCGGGCAGTTGGGCCTCAAGTTTGAGCAGGCGCCGCGTACGACGATGCCTCACATAGAGCACGGGCAGCGCTGCGCCCGCCAGCACGAACACGAGCAGCGTCAGCGCCGGGGGATTGAACAGCGAGCACAGGATGGCGATGACTGCAGGCACGATCAGCGTCCAGGTCAGGAGTCGCCCCACTGACCAATCCAGCCCCGACTGCAGCAACATCAGGTCCAGCGTCTGGATGCGTGGTAGCCGGCCGAGCAGCGCGGCCATGTCGGGCGATTCGCTGAGCACGCGTTGCTTGAGGATGCTGTCGCTGCCTCCGTGACTGACGCTGCTGATCAACGCCAACTTCAAGCGTTGGCTCAGGCGCCGCGCGGCCTGGCTGTGGCGGCTATCCCACCACAGGTAGACGGCGGAGACACCTAGCAGCATGGCAACGAACACCGACACCGCAAAGCCGATCACCATGGGTTCCATGTCGGTACTCCTCAAATTTCATGCAGCACGGACGGGTCGTACAGTGTCTCGGGCAGGGCGATGCCGAACATGTGCAGACGTTCCGAAAACTTGGGGCGTACGCCCGTGGCGCAGAAGTGGCCGCGGATATGGCCGTCGCGGTCCACGCCCTTTCGGCGGAAGGTGAAAATCTCCTGCATGTTCACCACCTCGCCTTCCATGCCGGTGATTTCCTGCACGCTCATGAGCTTGCGAAAACCATCGGTCAGGCGGGAGACCTGCAGCACCACCGTCAGCGCCGAGGTGATCTGCTGGCGCATCGTGCGCGGCGGCAGCTGCAGGCCAGCCATGCTGATCATGTTTTCCAGTCGGGTCAGCGCATCGCGCGGTGTGTTGGCGTGAATGGTGGCGAGCGACCCTTCGTGGCCGGTGTTCATCGCGTGCAGCATGTCGAGCGCTTCAGCGCCGCGTACTTCGCCCAGGATGATGCGGTCGGGGCGCATGCGCAGGGCATTCTTGACCAGCGAGCGCTGCGTGATCTCGCCGCGGCCCTCGATGTTGGCGGGGCGTGTTTCCAGGCGCAGCACGTGGTTCTGGCGCAGTTGCAGCTCGGCCGCGTCTTCAATGGTGACAATGCGCTCGTCGGCCGGAATGTAGCCGGACAGGATGTTCAACAGCGTGGTCTTGCCGCTGCCCGTGCCACCCGAGATCAGGATGTTGAGTTTGGCTTTGACCATGGCATCCAGCAGCTGCGCCATGGCGGGTGTGAGCGTATTGAAACCCACCAGGTCGTCAATGGTGAGGGGGTTCACCGAGAAACGCCGGATCGATAACAGCGGCCCATCAATGGCGGAGGGCGGAATGATGGCGTTGATGCGCGAGCCATCGGGCAGGCGCGCATCCACCATCGGGCTGGATTCGTCAATGCGGCGGCCGACCCGCGATACCATTTTTTCGATCACGCGCATCAGGTGCGCATCATCGTGGAAGGTCACGCTGGTCAACTCCAGCTTGCCGCGACGCTCCACATACACATGCTTGTGCGTGTTGACGAGGATGTCGGAGACGGTGGGGTCGGCCAGCAAGCTTTCCAGCGGGCCATAACCAAGCATCTCGTCCTGTACGTCGTTCACCAGACGGCGGCGCTCCACCTCGTTGAGCTGATGCTTACCTTCGTCAACGATGCGCTCAACCAGCAGCGCCAGCTCGCGCTTGATCTGGTCAGGTGTGAGCTGCTGCAAGCGGCCCAGTTCCACGCGGTCAATGATGATCTGGTGAACGTCCATTGCCACCTGTTGATAGGCCGGGCTGAGCGGAGCGCCCGAGCCGTTGGCCTGCGCGACACGTTGCGGCAGGGCTTCACCGGCTTGCTGAAAGAGTTGTTCTCGCAGGGACATGATGGGCTCCGCGTGATCTTGGGGTTAGGCCCGAGCGGGGGCAGGCACCTGGCTGGTCTGGCCGAACAGCTTGCGCAGCAACCCGTCGCGCCGGTGTTGCGTGTCAGGAAAGAGATGGCGTGCCATGTCGGTCAGGGCGCGGGCAATCGGGCTGTTTTCAGCCACTTGAAGCACGGGCAAGCCTTGGGTTACCGCATCGCGCACGGGGCCCGGGTCGTAAGGCAGCATGTGGGCCACCGACATGCCAAAGGCGGCTTCCATCGTGTGCTGGCTGATCGGCAAGCGTTTGTCGAGCTGATTGAGTACCAGCCGCAGGCGCTCGGCGCGGTAGCCCAGTGAATGGCAGATCTCCATCAGCCGACGCCCCGCGCGCAGGTACGAGAGGTTGAGCTGCAGCACCGCATAGATCAGGTTGCTGTGATCCAGCACAACGATGGACGCCGGGTTGATGTCCTGCCCCACGTCGAAGACGACCACGTCGTACATCGACGCAGCCAACGTCAGGATGCGCTCAAGATGGACGGCCTTGATTTCGCCGCCCTTGATCGGATCTCCGGCACCGGCCAACACATCGAAGCCCTGCGATACATGCGTGAGACATGCATCAAACAAGGCGGCATCGAGCCGGTCGATCTGGTTGCAGACATTGGCCAACGTGGCCGGCGGCGATTGGTCTGTCACCAGGAAAGCGGCGTCGCCGTACTGTTGGCAGAGATCGACCAGCAACACGTGCTTGCCGTGGCGGGCACTCAGGATGTGTGCGAAGTTGGCCGCGGTGAACGTGGTGCCGCTGCCGCCCCGGCACGACAGGAACGACACCACCTGGCCGTCGTTGCGTGCGCTGGAGAGGGCGTGGCTGGTGCAGCGCTGCAGCTCGTCGCGAAACTCCTGTGCGTCCGGCGGCCAGGGCAGTACGCACTGCACACCGGCGCGCATCGCACGCATCAGTAGATCGGCGGACGGCGCCTCGGTCAACAGCATGCAGAGCGTGTCCGGGTGTTCGCTGGTCAGGCGGCGCACTTGCTGAAGGTCGTCTGCGCTGAAAGTGGCGGCGTCCAGGATCAGCAGGTCAACCCCTTGCCCGAGGCCGGGTTGAGTCAGCGCGCGCGATGGTGCAGTACACGTGCGTTGCACAACGTGATTGGCAGCCTGCGTGATCAGCCCTGCCAGGTATTGCAGGTGCGATTCATCGGCAGAGACGAGAGCGATCTTGGCCATGGCCTGGCTCCTGTATGGGCGTCTGGTGGTGCGCGGTTCAGGTTACCGAGCCTGAGCATCCAGGCTGTTGCCCGTACCGACGCCCACGGTGAATGCGCTGGTGTCGGCCTGCGGGTTGCGGAATTGGCCGCTGTAGCGGTCCATGGCGGCGGTTGCGGCACGCCCGTCCACGCCAGCCACCGTGTCAGTGTTCTTCGCCGCATCCGGATTCAGCGTCTGCATGGCTTGCACCGTGCGTACGGCTTCACCGAAGTGCTTGTCGTAGACCGGCGTTGAAGTCATGCAGCCGGCGAGAGCGATGGCGAGTCCGCTGCAGAGTCCCGCACGCGCCAGCATCGAGATGGTGTTCATGGTTCTCTCCTTGACGATTCCGGGTGCCGAATTCAGTTGCCGGAGGGTTGCTCACCCGTCGCCGCAAAGCGCCAGGTGTTGAGCGGTGTAGTGCTGGCTGCCGGTGCCGCGGGGGCGGTCGGCGCAGCGGGAGCCGGGGTGTTGGCAGGTGCCGGAGCTGGCGTGGGCACGTGACCCTCCATGTTGCCGTTCATGTACAGCTCACCACGGTTGACCGGACCAAAGCTATCGGTTGGCAGCGGATACTGTTCTGGCAGTGGCTTGACCAGGTGCGGCGTGACGACGAACAAAAGCTCGGTCTGGTCTTGCTGGAAGCTGGTGCTGCGCGCAAGTGCACCGATCACTGGCAGTTCACCAATGCCCGGCAACGCCTTGAGGCTGCCAGTGATGTTGTTCTTGATGAGCCCGCCAATCGCAAAGCTCTGGCCGTCATGCACCTGCAGCGTGGTCGATGCGCGGCGCGTCGTGATGAGCGGCAGGATTGACGTGTTGTTGCTGTTGGGCGCGGTAACGGCCACACCGGTAGGCGACAACTCCGACACTTCTGGCGATACCTTCAGATTGATGCGGCCGTTCTCCATCACGGTGGGGGTAAAGCGTAGGCCCACACCAAAGGTCTCTTCCTGCAGCACGATGGTTCCCACGCCATTTGCGGCAGCGCCTTGCGCCACTGGAATGAAGACCTTGCCGCCCGCCAGAAAGCTGGCTTCCTGGCCGCTGATGGCCATCAGGCTCGGCTCGGCAAGCACCTTCACCAAGCCATCACCGCGTTGCGCATCGAGTGAAAACTTGAGTGGCAGGTTGTTGTTCTTGCTGAAGTTGATGATGTCGTTCGAGCCCGAGAGGAAGTTGGCAATCGCCCCGAACGACCAGCTACCGAATGCGCTATTCGCGTTGAAGGCGGCGCCCATCTGGTCAATCAGCGTTTTGGAGACCTCCGCCACCTTCACTTCCAGCATCACCTGCTGCGGCGCCTCGACTGCCATCATGTTGATGATGCGCGGGCTGCGCAGTGGCCCGCCCGGGCCGCCAACCGTGTTTTGCGCGGTGCTTGCCTGGCCTGCGCCCGCTTGCTGATCTCCCTGATTGGGGCCGCGCGTGGTGCGTGTGACGAAGGCGTTGGCAATGTCCACCACCTTTTGCGCCTGCACCGAATCGCTCACCGAGCCACCAAGCACCAGGCTGTCGGCCGCCGCCGACACCCTCACGTTCTTGGCCTCGGGCATCAGTTGCCGCAGGGTGGTTTGCAGTCCGCCCGGGTCCGCGCCCACGGCCACATCAACGACGCTGCATGAGCCGCTGCGGCCCTGCACAATCATGTTGGTGGAACCCACTTCCAACCCCAGCACATACAGCGTCTGCGGAGAGACGAGCATCGCTTGTACGACGTTCGGGTTGCCAACGGTGCGGCTGCGCACGGGTTCGGGCAATTGCACCATCGTTGACTTGCCCACTGGTACCGTCACCTCGCTGTGTGAGCGCATGGCGCCGGCACAGCTCGGGCCCTTTGCCGATGTGTCGCGGTTGGATTCTGCTGTGGCAGCACTGCCGATGGTGACTTGGATCGGCCCATTTGCCGACACCTTCATCGGCTTGTTGGGGGCCGCAGCGTTGTTGGTCAGGATGGCGCTCTCGACGCCAACCTGAGCGTGTGCGGCACCTGCACACAGTGCGCCCAGCGTGGCCACCGCCAGCGCGGTAGCTTTCAGGTACGGTCCCATGCAGCGCTTGGCGCCGCGATCAACGAGTTGGTCCATGTCGATCCCCCAGATTGGTTGTTCTGCATGACAAGGGCGGTTGCCGTGTCTGGCTCTCTACGTGGAGCCTTTCTTCCGTTACTCGCGTTTTACTGTGCTGCCCGGCGTGGTTTGCGCTTGTCTAGAAGCACTCCTGACTGTGCTGCACGCCGCTGATCACACCCACGCAGTTCCCGGCTGCACGGTGTTCCGCAACGCGACGCACCACCTGTACCGTCTTGACCACCGGCACGGCCACCGCCGCTGTCATGACGGGTTCTTTGAGCAGCGTGCTCTTCGTGGCGCCGGCCGTATCCACGGGGCGTGGATCAACCTGATTGCGCAGCACCAGAGAGAGGTTGCCCACGCTGCGTGCCAGGTCGATCTTCTCGGCTTGCTCAGGCGTGACTTCCAGCGTGACGGCGTTGACGACCTTGGGTTTGGTGTCGTCGCGGTTGACTTCCTGTGCAACCGCCAGCACAAGAATTTTCTCCAGTACGATCTTCGAAATTGACTGGTCATTGCGGTCGGTGCCCGGCCTGACATCCTTGGCGTCCTGCAGCGTGTTGACGATGATGTCGACGTAGCTGCCGGGCAGCGCAAAGCCAGCCACGCCCACCACGTCGTTCACGCGCACGGTGATAGCGCGCTTGCCTTCGCCAATGACTGCGGACAATCCGCCGGCTGTTCCCACCGGGGTGAGCTTGGATTCGAGCACGGGCTCGCCGCGCGTGAGGCTGGCACGCACCACACGGCCGTCGAGCGCGTGCGAGTCGCTGATTGCGCCGGGTGGCAGGCTTGACGTTGGCCAATCGACCAGCTTGACGAAATCGGGTGAAAGGCGTTGGCCCAGGTCAATGTCTGCGGTAGCCACTGCTACCTTGGTGATGCCATTGCTGCTCTGCTGCGTGAGCCAGCGCGATGCGAATACCACCGCTGCCAGCGCGGCAATCGTGGCAATGAACAGCATGGAAAGGATGCGCAGGTTTTTCATTTCCCAACCCCTTCAGTCAATCCTCAATCCCAGCGCCATTTGGACCGCAGGCAGGCGATGGGCAGACAGGGCCGGCCAAGTCGCCGGTCGGCCGCGTGGCGTGTGGACACGGGGGGCGCATGCCAGGACGCACGTGGGCCGCATGTATGGCGAGGCGGTGCCGCGCAGGTCCTGGCTTGCCCATTGGTGCGACTGCATTGACGCATGGCTCTTCCCCTCGCCCGGGCCGCTGTTACGCGGCTCTGAATGTCTTCGTGATGCTGATGCGTGCCTGGGACGTTGTTGACCGATCAGGCTTGAGCGGTGGCCGTCTGCTGCTTGTGTTTGCGCAGCGCTTGGGCACGCACCAGTGTTGCTCCCCTCAACTACATCGCTCCCCACTTCACCAACAACGTGCCCGCTGCAAACGCCACCGCATAGGGCAACTGGATCGTTCCGCCGTGCTTGGGCGCTTGCGCCTCTGTGTGCACGGCTTTGCTACCGGATGCATGCAACATCGGCAGCGATAGCAGCAACGCCGAGACACCCGCCGCCGAACGGCGCGCCTCCTTGCGCAGCATCACCATGACGAGCGCCAGAACACCGCCCGCAAGAAAGCTCACCAGGGCCACGTGAAAGGCGCCGAATGGCCCCATGAACGCGCCGATTGCGCCCATCAACTTCACGTCGCCCGCACCCATGCCACCGAGCGCGTAGAGCCCGAAGCACAGCCCCATGCCGACAGCCGCGCCGCCGAGCCAAGCCAGGCTGCCGGCCCCCGCGCCCATCGTCATGCCTTGCGCGACGAGCGCCGCCACCAAGCCCACACCGACCAGCCAGTTCGGCACGCGGCGCGTCCGCACGTCGTACGCCGCCGCCGTCACCACGAGCAGGGTGAGGCAGAGATTGGCTAGGTTGGCTGAGGTGGTCATGTCAATGTCCTCGCGGGTGCCGTGTCTTGCTTCTCTGTCCGCGCGATGCCGGTGGCGTCGCGGGCCAGGATGGATTCGGCCGGATCAGGTCCGGATGTGCCGGACCTGACCTGGGCACAGAAAAGCTGCTCAGGCGGCGGCCGTCGACAGCTGGGTCGCGATGGTGCTCCAGATAGCGCCGACGGCAGTCTTGACGGTACCGCCCGAGGCCACCATCACCAGTGCCACAAATGCCAGCAGCAGTGCGTATTCCACGCCGGCTGCGCCGTCTTCTTCGCGCACGAAACGCTTGATCATGGCTTTCATGTCCAACTCCTTTGCGTCATGGTTCAAGGAAATGCGCTCCGCTGAAGATCGGGCGCGTTTTAGCCGGCAAGCCGGCTAGGGCCGAATCAGGGGTTCCGGGATTTCGCGAGCGAGTGCCGTCAGCATGCCGACCAAGATCGGCACGTTCCGGATCGCAACGTGATAGATGGCTCCCCCGACTTCACCGTTGCCCGGGAGCAGCGCGAGTGGGCCAGCCACCATCGCCGCTTCGCCGGACGCATCGCCGCAGATGCGACGGCTGCGCCATGGGTGCGGTGAATCGATCCGTATGACCTTCAGGAACCGGTTCACACCCCGGGCGTACTGCTAAACCACTGCTTGCGGTTGTCCGGCAACAGTGCCGGTGCACCGCGGTGGGCATGTGTTCGATGCCACTCGCCCTGTTTTGAACTTCCCCAAGACGCCGCACTTGGCGCCGAATTCTTTTGCTACGTTGGCCCCCTCAGCCCACTAGGGCTGGACGTGCCGCATACCGCATAGGTCAGCCGCCGTGGCCATGACCATGGCCGTTGCCGTTGCCGTTGCCGTTGCCGTTGCCGTTGCCGTTGCCGTTGCCGTTGCCGTTGCCGTTGCCGTTGCCGTTTCCGTTTCCGTTTCCGTTTCCGTTTCCGTTTCCGTTTCCGTTTCCGTTTCCGTTTCCGTCATCGCCGCCGTCACCTCCGGATTGACTTGAGCTGGCCACAGACGACAACCCCGTCGCCGTGTTGTTCCAGATCGTGCCGGTCGACGTTTTGACGCTCAGACGAAACCCGGCCATTGCCAGGGCGACGAACGTCAGCAACAACGCGTATTCAATGCCGGCGGCGCCGAGGCTCTTGCGTTTGCTCCCTGCTGTCTTGGTCTGCACGTCAGCTCTCCTGTGGAGGGGTGATTGCCAGAGGATGGTCCAGACATTCCGGAACAGTGCTCAGCGATGTTGGCGCGGACATATGAGCGATGACCGTGCCATTGCCGCTAAGTCCTTGATTTTCCTAGGCTGGGCAGGCATGCCAGCCTCCAGCCCAGGCAATCGGCCCGCGCTTGTATCCCACGCGTTACGGACACTTTGTGCCGCACACGACACAGCAAACGATGCTGCACATCTTCTTTGCGCAAATAGCAAACGTAAAAGTGGCGTATGCGTGTTGTGCAATGCAAAAAAGGCAGGGGAAACCCCGCTGCCGTGCCAGCGATGGCCGTTCGTGCATTGCTGAAACATGGGGGATCTTGCCGGGACAAGATGCCGCCCGCCGCAGTCGTCTGGCGCGATGTGAGCGCAACGTGACTTGCTGCCTGTCTTGCAGGAAGAGAGGAGTGCTTTATCGGACAGGCGGCCTACAGCGGAACGGCCACCTGATCTTGATGCCCGATGGCCGCGCGGCAGGCGTGTCGTACGGAAGGATTAGGTGGCTGGCCGACAAGGCCGGCGTTCTCAGGGGTATCAAAACCGTTTCAGTCTTGAAACATGGCCCGAAGAACGTGGGCAATGCGACACCCGAACGGGCATCGCTGCCGCTGCAAATGAGAACGGCTACAGCACCAGCGGACGGTCGCTCAGCTCATTGGCGCGCGGGGTGCCGTCGGCAGGAGCATGGGAGGCGAGAAGGTCGTTGATCTGCGCCAGCGCTTCCAGCACCGGCGCCATCGTCACGCGTTGCGCAAAGCCACGCGTGATGGTCTCGCAGGCCGCGCGCCAGGCATGCGCATCGACCTTGGCGGCGATACCGTGATCGGCCAGGATCTCGACCGCGTGGTCGGCCAGGTTGATGTAGAGCAGCACGCCCACGTGTTCGCGCGTGTTCCATACCTCCAGCAGGCCGAACAGCGTACGCGCGCGGTGGCGCGGCGTGACGCCCGCCCATGCATCGCGCACTGGCAGTGAGCTTTCAATGACGACGCGTACTTCACCGCGATGGCGTTGTTCGCCTTCGCGCACAGCGGCCTCAAGCTTTTGCAGCTCGGCCGGCGGAAAGGCACGCTTGGCGTGCGACGAGGTGGTCAGCAGGTGGGTAAGGGCACGGCGTGCGCCGCGAGGGTGTCGGGTTTGAGATGCCATGGTCGTGATTGCGCTCACCCGCTTTTACCAGTTGCCGGAGGCACCGCCGCCACCGAAATCGCCACCGCCGCCGCCACCAAAGCCGCCGCCGGAATCGCCGCCACCGAAACCGCCGCCGCCGCGTCCCCAGCCACCACCAAGTCCGCCACCAATGCCACCGCCAAGTCCACCGATGGTGCCCGGGCCCCAGCCACGGTTGCCCATCACCACGCGCGTGCCGGGCCGGCCACCGGGCAGGCTGCCCGTCACGCGCCCGCCCGAGCGCATGGCCGCGCTCAGCACGAAGAACACGATGATCGCCAGCGGAAACAGCACCGGCAGCCAATCGCCGATGCCGCCGCTGGCTTGCTGGTGCTTGGCGCGCTCGGCCGGCGGCAGACTCTCTTGCGCAACGATGGTCTGGATGGCAGAGATGCCCGCTGACAAGCCGCCGTAAAAATCACCCTGACGGAAGTGCGGCGCCATCACATCCTGCAGGACGCGTTTCGATTGTGCGTCCGTTAGTGCGCCTTCCAGCCCACGCCCGACCTCGATGCGCATCTTGCGCAGCGATGCCGGGTTGTCCTTGGCGATGAGGATGATGGCGCCATCGTCCACGCCCTTGCGGCCGGCCTTCCAGGCATCCGCCACGCGAATGCCGTAGGCCTCGATGGGTTCGGGCGCCGTGGACGGCACCATCAGCACGAAGATCTGGCTGCCGCGCTGCTGCTCGTAGTCGGCCAGTACCTGCTCGAGCGCGCTGCGCTGTTGGGCAGAGAGCGTGCCCGTCAGGTCGGTCACGCGCGCCGCCAGTGGCGGTACGGCCACCATGTCACTCTGCGCGCGCGCAGGCAACGCGGCGGCCAGCCAAAGGGCCGCTGTCAGCAGGAAGGCAAAGAAAGCACGCGCGCGCATCGACATGATCGTCAACTCGTCAGAACTTCACCGCCGGGGCGGTGGAGATGCCCTTCTCGTTCTCGACCGTGAAGTTCGGTTTGACCTGGTAGCCCATCACCTTGGCCGTCAGGTTGGTCGGGAAGCTGCGGGCCAGCACGTTGTAGTCCTGCACCGACTTGATGTAACGCTGGCGCGCCACGGTAATGCGGTTCTCGGTGCCTTCCAGTTGCGATTGCAGATCGCGGAACGACTGATCGGCCTTGAGCTGCGGATAGTTTTCCGACACCGCCATCAGGCGCGACAGTGCGCTGGAAAGCTGCCCCTGCAACTCCTGGAATTTCTGGAACGCCGCCGGATCGTTAAGCACCTCGGGCGTGATCTGGAAGCTGGTGGCTGCGGCGCGGGCCTTGGTCACGGCTTCGAGCGTGTCTTTCTCGTGCGAGGCGTAGCCCTTGACCGTGTTCACCAGGTTCGGGATCAGATCAGCACGGCGTTGGTATTGGTTGACGACCTCGGCCCAGGCGGCCTTGGTGGCTTCATCCTTGGCCTGGAAATCGTTGTAGCCGCAGGCGGACAGGAACGGCGCGGCCAGCACGGCCAGCGACAGCGCCAGCCAGCGCAGCACCGAAAAACGCGTCGAGCGAATGGACAGGGCAAGGGTCATGAATACCTCGTGATCAGACAGTCAGACAAACAATGTGGCATGAGACCGACATCGTCTCATGGTGTTCCGGCGAACTCTAGCCTATACGCTTGACGCTTCAGTCACACATCAGTACGGTGTGGGGACTTTTTTGACAATTTCCATGCGCGCAATTTCCCTTGCTTCGTCGATCTGCATCGCACCGGCACATAGCCTGTCGGTCGCGTCGGCGCGCGCGCATGCCAAAAAAGCCTCCAAACAGCCGCTCGTCTGACCGGAGTGCTGTTCCGTCAGATGGGCGACGGAACAGCGGCTGACCGCCACGTTGGACACGGTTGACCTCTACCCGCATCTCGCGGGCCTAGCATTCCCGATGCTCTCCTGATGGTTCTTGATCGGTCGTTGATTCGTCCAGGAGTGTTGTCGTGCTTGAAAATTCATCCACCAATCTGTCTGCCAGCGCGCGCCCGTCGTATGCCGGCATCTGGGTGCCCATCGTCACGCCGTTTGCCAATGATGCGACACGGTCCGTCGACTACGGTGCGCTGTATACATTAGTGGCGCGATATCGCGCGCAGGGTGTCGCCGGCTTTGTAGCCTGTGGCAGTACGGGCGAGGCTGCTGCGCTCACCGATCAGGAACAGGCTGACGTGCTCGATACGGTACGCGCTGCGGCTGACAGGTTGCCCGTGGTGATGGGCGTCTCAGGCAGCGCCCTGGCGCCCGTGCGTGAGCGCGTGCTCAGGCTTGCCGGGCACCAGCCCGCCGCATTCCTGATACCGGCGCCTTCCTACATCCGCCCGTCGCAGGAGGGGATCATCGAATATTTCACGGCCCTGGCTGATGCCTCGCCCGTGCCGGTGCTGCTGTACGACATTCCGTATCGCACGGGCGCGAGCATCGATGCCGAAACGCTGCTTGCGCTGGCCGCGCATCCCAACATCCACGGCATCAAGGATTGCGGCGGCGATGCCGACAAGACGCAGCGCGTGATTGCCGATGGGCGGTTGCAGGTGTTGGCAGGGGAGGATGCGCAGGTGTTCGGCACGCTGTGCGCGGGCGGTGTGGGGGCCATCATTGCGGCCGCGCATGTTCGTACTGAGCTGTTTGTGGAGATGGTGCGCGCGGTGCAGGAGCAGCGGTTGAATGATGCACGGCGGTTGCATCATGCGTTGGCGCCGGTGATTCGGTTGTTGTTTGCGCAGACCAATCCTGGGCCGTTGAAGGCTTGGCTGGCCGCTGAAGGGCAGGTGAAGAATGTGCTGCGGGCGCCGATGGTGGCGGCTTCTGAAGCGTTGGGGCGGGAGTTGGTGGAGGTGGTTGGGCGGGTTTGAGTTTTTGAATCGGGTCCATCCCCGGCAGGGGATGAAACCAGGGATGCACCATCAGGGCGCATCCCGAAGACCCAAAAATCAAACCGCCTTAAACGCCTTGCGAGCCGCAGCAAAAGTCGCATCCAGAATCGCATCGTCATGCGTGGCCGAAACAAATCCAGCCTCAAACGCAGACGGCGCCAGATAAACGCCCTCAGCCAACATGGCATGGAAGAACGCATTGAAGCGCCCCACATCACTCTTGGTCACTTCAGCAAAGCTGGTCGGCACACCTTCTCGGAAGTAGATGCCGAACATTCCGCCGACGCTGTCAGCGGCAAACGGCACGCCAGCTTCGCGGGCAATGTCGGACAGCCCATCCACCAGCTTGCGCGTCTGTGCAGCCAGGCGGTCGTGGAAACCATCCGCAGCAACCAGTCGCAGCGTGGTGAGGCCAGCCGCCACCGCCAGCGGGTTACCCGACAACGTCCCTGCCTGATACACGCTGCCCAGCGGCGCGAGGAAGCCCATGATGTCGCGGCGCCCGCCAAAGGCTGCGGCCGGCATGCCGCCACCGATGACTTTGCCCAGGCACGTCAGGTCCGGCGTGATGCCGTACAGCGCCTGCGCGCAACCCAGCGCCACGCGGAAGCCCGTCATCACCTCGTCGAAGATCAGCACGGCGCCGTTCTCAGTGCACAGCGAGCGCATGGCCTGGTGGAACTCGGTGCTGCCACGCACCAGGTTCATGTTGCCGGCCACTGGCTCGACGATCACGGCGGCGATCTCGTTGCCATGGCGCGCAAACGCTTCGCGCAGCGCGGCAACGTCGTTGTACGGCAGCACCATCGTGTGCTTGACCACGTCTTCCGGCACGCCGGCGGACGACGGCGCGTTCTGCGTCGTGTCGGCAAAGGTCAGCAGGCCCGAGCCGGCCTTGACCAGCAGGCTATCGGCGTGGCCGTGGTAGCAGCCCTCGAACTTGACGATCAGGTCGCGGCCGGTAAAGCCGCGGGCCAGGCGCAGGGCGCTCATGGTCGCCTCGGTGCCGGACGACACCAGCCGCACTTGCTCGATCGACGGCACGAGCTTGCAGATCTCTTCGGCCATGACGACTTCAGCCTCGGTCGGGGCACCGAACGAGAAGCTGTCGGCCGCCACTTCCTGCACGGCACGCACGACGTCCGGATGCGCGTGGCCGACGATCATCGGGCCCCACGAGCCGACGTAGTCGATATAGCGGGCGCCGTCGGCATCCCACAGGTAGGGGCCGGCTGCCTTGGCAATGAAGCGCGGCGTGCCGCCCACCGAGCGGAAGGCGCGCACCGGCGAGTTCACCCCGCCGGGGATGGTCTTCTGGGCACGTTCAAACAGGGCAGCGCTGCAAGGAGTGGCCAATGAGGGTGTCGACATGGATACAGTTGGAGGAGAGAGGCGCCGCGCAGAACGATGCTGCGGCACGGTTTAAAGACAGGTTTGCGGCGATTATGCGGTGGTTTGACGCAGATCCAGGTTGGATACAGTCAAACACGCTGCGTGCCCGGCGCCTGTTCTGGCGCGCGCGAGCGTGATTCGGTACCATCTGGCCTGCCATTTTAATAGACGGAACCCACCGAAGCTTTACCCTATGAGCGATACCAATACCGAACTCAAGACGTGGATGTGCCTGATTTGCGGCTGGATCTACGACGAAGAACAAGGCGCGCCGGATGACGGCATCGCGCCCGGCACGAAGTGGGAAGACGTGCCCATCAACTGGACGTGCCCCGAGTGCGGCGCACGCAAGGAAGACTTCGAAATGGTGCAGATCTGAGCCGGATCTGACCTGTCTCTCGTTGGCAAGTGAGCGGTTGCCCTCTTGCCGACAGCCAAATATCAGGAAGTGACGGTTCGATCGAATCAAAAACTTCGGGCTCGTCGCTTCCATGCCACAGGCGCTCGGCTAAGGGCTGGCGCCATTAACGGCATCATTGACGGCAGATGGGTGACTTGTCACACTTCGTCAAATTCTGAGCTTTACACTTCATAAGCGGGCCGGGGGGCGTAGTTTTGAAGTCGTCGCCAGCGTGGGCCCTTGCAGCACTTTTGGGGGCACGCTGCGCGTCGATTTGCCGCGATCCATCCGGTCAGAATGGCGTGGCGACCCGTGGTCGCCGTAGTTGCGTATGGCGAGAACATGATGCAATCCGCGCGGGTGGAACAACTGACCGAATCCCAACCGCTGGCGACTTCACCGCTGGCGAACTCCTCGGCACCCCTCACGGGCTGCAAAGTGCTGGTCATTGATGATTCCAGCACCATCCGCCGTACTGCGCAGATTTTCCTGACCCAGGCAGGCTGCCAGGTCGTGCTGGCCGAAGACGGTTTCGACGCCTTGGCTAAAGTTGGCGACCTGAAGCCCGATCTCGTGTTCTGCGACATCCTGATGCCGAACGTGGACGGCTATCAGACCTGCGCACTCATCAAGAAAAGCCCGAAGTTTCATGCCACGCCTGTGATCATGCTGTCTTCGCGCGACGGTATCTTTGACCGCGCGCGCGGCCGATCGGTCGGTGCGGTGGACCATCTCGCCAAGCCTTTCTCCAAGGAAGCGCTGCTGGAGGCGATCCAGACCCATCTGCCGGCGGCGAGCGAATCTCGTGGCGCCACGCAATGAAGGCACCTCTCTAATACGAAGGACTGTTTGTATGGCAATCAAGAAAGTGTTGGTGGTTGATGATTCCCCGACTGAAGCGCTTCACCTGTCGGAGATCCTCGGCAAGGGTGGTTTCAAGGTAACGGTTGCGGCCGATAGCGACCAGGCCATGACCAAGCTCGAAGCCGAAGCCTTCGACCTGATCCTGATGGATGTGGTGATGCCCGGCCAGAATGGCTACCAGGCGACCCGTGCAATCAAGAAGGACGAGCGTTTCCAGGATATCCCCGTGATCATGTGCACGACCAAGGGGCTGGAGACCGACCGCGTGTGGGGCATGCGCCAAGGCGCATCGGACTACATCGTCAAGCCGGTCAAGGCTGAAGAGCTGCTGGACAAGATCGGCAAGCTGCCGCAATAAGCCAAGCCCGCCGCCGACCCGGAACACCACGGACATGAGCCAGACGTGAACGAACCGCGCACCAACCTGACCTCCCGCCAGCGCCTGCATGAATACCAGGCGATGCTGGCACGGCGCCTGCAAGAGGCGCGCGCCAAGTCATCGACGGAAGGCTTTCTGGGCGTGCAGATCGGCGACCAGCACTGGCTGCTGTCGCTGTCGGACACCGGCGAGGTGCTGGACTACCAGCCGCCCGCACGCGTGCCGCTCACGCAGCCGTGGTACCTGGGCCTCGTAAATGCGCGGGGTAACTTGCTGGGCGTGATCGATTTCAGCCTGTTCTGCGGCGAAGCGCCGACGGCAGGCAGTGCCGGCGCCAAGATCGTGGTGCTGTCGAAAGACCCGCAACGCGCGTGCGCGATCATCGTGCCGCGCGTGGCAGGGCTGCGCAGCCTGAGCGATCTGCAGCCAGTCGAGGCCGAACAGGACGAGAGCCGCCTGTGGCAAGGCCGTGCCTGGCGCGATGCGCAGGGCACGCTGTGGCGCGAAATGGATGTGCGCCGCCTGCTGGCCGATCCGGCCTTCCTGCAGGTGGGTCGCAGCCGCGCGTAAGGCGTACTGCAACCGTAGCAAGACCCGGCTGCAGGATGGGCTGGGCAACGAATAAGAAAAGATTGGGCACATCCGCAACGGGAGCGGGTGCGCGCAAAGGGGCAAGATGCGGTGCGTGGTGCGCCAACAGGACGCGCCATTTTGTGCCGATATGCACTGCAGAAGGTGCGGACCACGCCGGTCAAGACAAGGCGAGGCCGCGGACGGGAAATCCATGCTGCTGATCTCGGGAAAACCGGACGGCCGCATCGACAAAACAAGAGGGTCCTATGGGGTTCAAGTGGTTCAACGCAGGTCGCCGAGCTGGGGCGCCGGAGGTTGCAGGAGAGGGCGCATCGGCCACCTCCGCGCAGTTGGCGCAGTTGGACAATGCGCCCCACGAGGATGACGCTGGCACGCCCACGCAGCTGGGCCGCACGCCCATGGATGCCGTGGTCGGCTGGATGGAGCGCGTGCCGTTTGCCGCGCAGCAGCGGGTGTTCACCATCGGCCTGGTGGTCGGCCTGCTGGCCCTGCTGACGTCGGTGTACCTGGATAACCGCCAAGCCAACAACGGCTCGGTGCAGATTGAAATTGCCGGTGACACGCTGATGCACTCGCAGCGTCTGGCCAAGGCGGTTCCGGTGGCATTGCTCGGTAACGTCAACGCCTTCGCGCAGCTCAAGGAGAGCCGCGCGCGCCTGCAGGAAAACCTCGAAGCCCTGAAGAACGGCAACGCCGATCGCGGCGTGCGCGCCACGACCGGCAGCGACTCGGAAGTCCTGCTCGACAAGGCAATCGACGAGTGGAAGCGCAGCGACAAGAGCGCGCAGGCCGTGCTGTCGCAAGAGAAGACCCTGGTGGCGGTGGGTAAGACGCTGAACGTGTTCAACGCGTCCAACCCCGAACTGCTGGAAGAAGCCGAGCAGATCTCGTCGATGAAGCTGCAGACCAACGCGCCGGCCCGTGAAGTGGCCGCCTCGTCGCAGCTCGTGATGTTGACGCAGCGTCTGGGTAAGAACATGAACGAGTTCCTGGCCGGCGAAGGCGTGAACCCGGAAACGGCGTTCCTGCTCGGTAAGGACACCAACACCTTCCGCGAAACCCTGAACGGCCTGCTCAACGGCTCCGAAGCGCTGCGCCTGTCGGCCGCGACCGACCCTGAGACCAAGGGCTACCTGCAAGAGCTGTCGACCCGTTTCGACAACGTGCAGAAGACCACGCAGATCATTCTGGAAAACCTGCCGGGCCTGATCGCTGCCAAGCGCGCCCAGCAGCAGATCTTCAACGACAACGAAAAGCTGCGTGCCGAGCTGGAAGACCTGCAGTCGGCGTATTCGAGCAGCGTGCGTAACCGTCCGTTCACGCTGGGCGCGGTGGTGCTGTCGGCCATCCTGACCCTGGTCTGCCTGGCTGGCCTGGCCGCCCTGTACCTGCGCGATTCGCGTGTGCGTACGATGGAAGCTGAAGCCCGTCAGCGTGAAGCGGAAGAACGCCGGATGGTGGAAAAGCGCAACAACGATTCCACTCAGGCCGCAATTCTGCGTCTGATGAACGAACTGCAGGACATCGCAGACGGTGACTTGACCAAGCAGGCCACCGTGTCGGAAGACATTACCGGCGCCATTGCCGACTCGGTGAACTACACCGTGGAAGAACTGCGCGAGCTGGTCGGCCGGGTGCAGAAGACGGCCGAGCAGGTGACGCAGGCATCGTCGGCAGTGCAGACCACGTCGGAAAGCCTGGTGACCGCATCGGAAGAACAGTCCCGCCAGATTCGCCAGACCGGCCAGTCGGTGGTGGAGATGGCCGACCGCATTACGCAAGTCTCGCGCGGCGCGGCTGAATCGGCCAACGTGGCACGCGCCTCGCTGGCCGCTGCCGAGCAAGGTCAGCAGGCCGTGCAGAACGCCATCACGGGCATGAACGACATCCGTGACCAGATTCAGGAAACCTCGAAGCGGATCAAGCGCCTGGGCGAATCGTCACAGGAGATTGGTGAAATCGTGGAGCTGATCTCGGACATTACCGAGCAGACCAACGTGCTGGCACTGAACGCAGCCATCCAGGCCGCATCGGCTGGTGAAGCTGGCCGCGGCTTCTCGGTGGTGGCAGAGGAAGTGCAGCGCCTGGCAGAACGCTCTGCCGAGGCAGCCAAGCAGATCGGCGCGCTGATCCGCACGATTCAGACCGATACGCAAGACGCGGTGCACGCGATGGAGCGCAGCACGGCGGGCGTGGTGGAAGGGGCGAAGCTGTCCGATAACGCCGGTGCCGCACTGGTGGAGATCGGCCGTGTGTCGCGCCAGCTTGCCGAGCTGATTGAAAGCATTTCGCAGACGACGTCGCACGAAGCCACGCTGGCATCTGACGTGGCGCAGAACATCGAACAGATTCTGCACATCACGGAACAGACGTCGACCGGTACGCGCCAGACCGCCCAGTCGGTGCGCCAGCTCACGCAGCTTGCTGAAGAGCTGCGTGACTCGGTGGCTCGGTTCCGTATCGCGTAATTCGCCTGACATCGGGCCTGACACCGTCGTCACTGGATTTCGGGCGGGAACGCCGAAGGGGTCAACCCGGGGCAACCGCGGCAACCGCCACACGCTTTTTGGAAGCACACATGCGTCATCAATCTTCCGCCCAGCCCGAAGCATCCGAGCGCGCCTCGCTTGAGGCGGCCGGAGCCTCAGCCGGGGGTCCGAAATTCGGTCCGAAGTCTGTTGCGCCGGCGCGCGATCTCTCCGCGCTGGCCTGGGTTGCGCCCAACATGCGCGCCGCGCTGGACGATGCCGTGCGCGAGTTCGGCGAATATGCGGCCGAAGTTATCGCCAACCCGGAAGTCATCGGCGCGCGTGATACCACTTCGCTGCGCCTGGCCGGCCAGTACCTGCACCAAGCCGCTGGCGCGCTGCTGATCGTCGGCCTGCGGGGCATCGACGTGTATTGCCAGGCCGCCAAGCGCCTGCTCGAAGCGGTGGACGCCGGCACTATGCAGGCCGATGCGCACACGCTGGATGTGTTCTCGCGCGCCGTGCAGGCGCTGCAGGAATACGTGGCCGACCTGATGGCCGGCATGGCTGAAGAGCCGCTGCGCCTGTTCCAACCGTATCAAGCCGTGCTCGCACGCCTGGGCGAAGAACGCATCCACCCGGCCGACCTGTGGGCTGACGAGCTGCGCCACCTGCCGGCGCTGCTGCTGCCCTCGCGTGATCTGCCGGGGCTGGCACGCCTGCGCCGCAAGTTCGAACTCGCATTGCTGACGGCCTTACGGGCACCATCCGGCGCGCCGGCATCCACCGCAGACAGCGCCCAGGCCGATCCGGCTGCCGCTGCCGCCGCTTACGCGCCGCTGGAAGAACTGCTGCACGGCATTCGCGCGCTTGAACGCGAACCGCGCCGCGCCGGTGACGACCTGCAGCGCGATCTGTGGCTCGTGCTGGCGCTGACCTTCGGCGCGCTGCGTGCCGGGCTGGTGCCGGCCGACATGACCGCCAAGCGCCTGGCCGCGCGCGTCAACCTGCTGCTGCGCCAGTACTCGCACAACAACATTCACCTGCCGCAGGGCCTGCTGACCGACGCGCTGTACCTGCTGGCCGGCATGGCCTACAACAACGCGCCGGCCGCCCCCGTGGGCGACGACACGCTCGGCCCGGACATCGTCGCCTGTGTGCAGGCTTTTGCAATTCCGCCCACGCACGCGCCGGCCGGTGCGCTGCACACGCGCCAGTACTATGCGCTGCTGCCGGCGGATGCGACCGACACGCTGCAACGCGTGGGCCGCACGCTGGAAACACTGAGCCAGCAACCTGCGCCTGACGCTGAAGAAACCGATGCCGCGCTGCAGACGCTCGCGCTGCATACCGACGCACTGGGCCAGCCCGCACTGCTGGATCTATCGCAGCATCTGGCGCAAGCGCATGGCCAGGGTGTCGCGCCCACGCTGCAATTCCTCTCGCGCATGCTGGCCCGCCCGTGGGCGCTGCATGGCGAATCCGGCGATTTGCGCAGCGCGTGGTTTGCCGCCCGCTGCAATGAGTTGGCCGAACACGCTCGCGCCACGCAGGCAGGTGACACGGTGCCCGCACCGGCATGGCTGCACCTGCTGGCCGAAGAAACCGCATATCGCCGCACGCGCGCAGAGCAGGTGCGCGCGCTGCAGACGCAACTGGCCTCGGCCGAAACGCACCTTGACGCCTTCGAGCGAGAGGGCGAGCAAAGCGGTGGTCTGCAGGAAGCCAGCCGCCTGTTCGGCGAGATGCAGGGAGCCTTTGCTGCCATTGGTGCCCACGAGGCCGTGCACGCCACCGAAGCCGCCCAATCGACCATCGCCGCGCTGGAAGCGGCAGGCGAGGGCGCAGGCGCCGATCGCGAACGCTATCTGGGTGCACTGGCTGCCAACGCCAGCGGCCTGCAGGGCTTTCTCGATGCGCTGTCGGCCGGTACCGAGTTGACCAGCACGCAGATCGACGAGATCGTCATCGCAGGCACGCTTACGCCAACCGAGCGCGAAACGGCCTGGCACGAATTTGCCTTTGATGCGGAATCCGGCATGCTGGCCCGCCGCGAGACGCAGGCCGATGCATACGCCGCTGAGCACGCGGCTGCGGCCGACATTGCGTCGCCACTGCAATCGCTGCTCGACCGCCTGCTCGCCAAACACCCGGTCGACCCGACTGACCCGCTGGCTGCCGAGTTGCGCACCGCGCTGCAGGAAGCACGCGACGCCGCCACTATTGACGATGATCCGGCACGCCGCCGCCGCTTGGAAGAGGCGCTCGCACAGTTCGATGCATGGCAGGTCGGCAGTGCCGGTTCGCTGGAGCGCCTGCAGGCTGCGCTGGCCGCACCGGTTGCTGCACCCGCCGAGGCAGCGCCCGCACCGGCCACTGCCGCGCGCGATACGCAATCCATCGATGCCGAACTGCTCGACATCTTCCTGTCTGAAGCCGAAGAAGTGCTGGCCGGTGTGCGCACCGATCTGCACGCGCTGCATGCCGCGGCCGAGGCCGGCACCGGTGGCGTGGCCGCTGGCTCCGACCTCGACCTGCTGACGCAACTGCGACGCGCATTCCACACGCTCAAGGGCTCGGGCCGCATGGTTGGCCTCACCCGCTACGGCGAGGCCGCCTGGGCCATCGAGCAGGTGATGAACGTGTGGCTGGCCGAGAGCCGCGTGCCCTCGCACGATCTGGCTGCGCTGCTCACCCGCGCTGAATCCGAACTGTCGACGTGGGCGGCCGCCATTGCGCAATCGCCGCAGGCCGATCACCCGATCGAACCGCTAGTCGCCGCCGCCGAGCGTGTGCGTCATGGTGGCCCGTTCGTCTGGCTGGAGGCGGTGCCGGAATCGGAACCGCTTGCACCTGCCGCTGTGGTTGAGCCGGAGCTCTCCGAGCTGGAAGCGGCCGAGCCAGCCAATGACGCATCCTCGCTGGTCTGGGAAGACGAGCCGAAGGCGCTTGAGCCTGAAACGCCGAGCGTTGAGCTTGAAGCTCCGCACGCCGAGTCCGGAACCCCATACGTCGAGTCCGAAACGCCGCCTACCGAGTTCGAAGCCGCGAGCGTTGAGTCCGAAACGCCGCACGTCGAGTCCGACACACCGCAAACCGAGGTCGAAACCCCGGCGCACGCTGCCGATGGCGACGCCAAGGTGATCCCCTTCCCGTTTGCACAGACGGGTGATGCGGAAGAGGCGCCGCACGACGATGGCATGAAGGTTGTCGGCCCGGTGCGCGTGAGCGTGGCGCTGTACAACGTCTACCTGCAGGAAGCCGACGATCTGATCCGCCGCCTGGGCGTGGATTTCTCGGAATGGCGTCACGAAGGCCGCACGCCGCCGAGCGAGTTGGCACTGCGCGCCGCGCACACGCTGCAAGGTAGCTCTGCCGTGGTCGAACTGGAGCCCGTGCGCCAGTTGGCCGATGCGCTGGAGCATGTGCTGCTGAACCTGAACAGCCGTCCGGTGGCGATGCACCCGGGCGACTTCCGTCTGCTCGACCAGGCGGTCGAACGCATGCGCGGCATGCTGCATCAGTTTGCCGCGAGTGTCTGGCCGGACGCCGACGAGCCGCTGCGTCGCGGTCTGGAGGAGCTGTGCGAGCGGGTGCTGGTGCGTCCGCGTCTGCCGCTGGAGCCGGCTCCGCAAGCCTTTGTCGAAATCGCACAGGCTGAGAACGAAACCGCGGGCTTGGCGGATGCCCCGGTTCTGACGCAACTCCAGCAGGCTCAGGATTTGGTGCAACTCGCGCCGGCCTATCAGGCGCCCGTGGCCGAGCCGGCTGTTGGTGAACTGGTTCGCCAGGCGCCGGCTGACGCGCTGGATCCGGCGCTGCTGGAAATCTTCCTGGAAGAGGCGCACGTCGCGCTGCCCGAACTCGGCCAGCACCTGCGCGCGTGGGAAGCCACGCCGCAAGACCGCGCCGCCTCCGGCCTGCTGCTGCGTAACCTGCACACGGTCAAGGGCAGCGCGCGCATGGCCGGTGCCATGACGCTGGGCCAGGCTGCGCACGAAATGGAAAGCGCCATCGAGAGCGGCCTGCGCCAGAACCGCGTGGACGACGCGCTGTTCCGCAAGCTCTACATGTGGTTCGACCGCATCCAAGCGCACGTCGATGCGCTGGGCTCGGGCAAGGTGCTGTCGCTGGATGCAGGCTTGGCCGAAGCAGCAGAGGCATTGCAGACGCAGGATGAAACTCAGGCAGTACCCGGCGCGTCGATGCTGCCGGCTGTGGCCGCCACCACCAACATTGACCTGACCGGCACGCGCAGCGCAGAAGCTGAGGCCCTGGAAGTGGCCGAACGCCAGCGCGCGATGGTGCGTGTGCAGGCCCGTGCGCTCGACTCGCTTATCAATGACGCCGGTGAGGTGGGTGCCGCGCGTGCGCGTCTGGAATCGGAAGTCGATGCGCTCAAGACCTACCTGTCGGAACTGAACGACAACGTGGCGCGTCTGCGCTCGCAGGTGCGCGAGATCGAAATCCAGGCCGAAACGCAGATGGAGTCGCGCATTGCCGATGCGCAAGCGCACGCCGAAGCGTTCGACCCGCTGGAGTTCGACCGCTTTACGCGCCTGCAGGAACTCACGCGGATGATGGCCGAGTCCGTCAACGACGTGGCAACCGTGCAGCAGAACTTGTTCCGCGGTTTCGATCAGGCTTCGCTCGATCTGGAAACCCAGGCGCGCCTTACGCGCGGTCTGCAGCGCAGCCTGATGCGTGCGCGCATGGTGCAGTTCGATACCGTGGCGGATCGTCTGTATCGCGTGGCGCGCCAGGCCGCATCGGAAACCGGTAAGGAAGTCCGCCTGTTCATCAAGGGCGGTACGGTGGAACTGGACCGCAGCGTGCTGGACCGCATGGGCGGCCCGCTGGAGCACATGATCCGTAACGCCGTCGCGCACGGCATTGAATCCGCCGACGAACGCCGCGCCAAGGGCAAATCGCCTGCGGGTGAACTGACGCTGGAAGTGCAGCAGGAAGGCAACGAAGTCGTGCTGCACTTCGTGGACGACGGGGCCGGCCTGAATCTCGACCGCATCCGCGCCCGCGCACTGGAGCGTCAGCTTCTGGGGCCGGATGAAGAGGCCAGCGATGCGCGCCTCACCGAGATGATCTTCACGCCGGGCTTCTCCACCGCCGATCAGGTGTCGGAGCTGGCCGGCCGTGGCGTGGGCATGGACGTGGTGCGTGCCGAGACCGTGGCCTTGGGTGGCCGCATCTCGCTGCAGACCACGCCGGAAGTCGGCACGCGCTTCACCATCCACCTGCCGCTGACCACCGCCATCACGCAGGTGCTGCTGGTGCGTGTGGGCGAGCGTGTGTATGCGATCCCGTCGGGCATGATCGACCACGTGCAGCAGCTGCGTTCGCAGGCGCTGGCCGAGGCCTACAACGCTGCGGCGCTGCAACTGCCGACCGGCCCGGTGCCGTTCCATTACTTCGGCGCGTTGCTTGAAGAAGCGCAACCCGTGACGGGCGCGCGCAAGTACTCGCCCGCCGTGGTGGTGCGCAGCGGTGCCGACCGCGCAGCCGTGCACGTTGACGAAGTGATTGGCAACCGCGAAGTGGTGGTCAAGCACATCGGCCCGCACCTCGCACGTCTGGAAGGTATTGCCGGTGCGACCACGCTGGGTGACGGCGAGATCGTGCTGATCTACAACCCGGTGGTGCTCACGCAGCGCTTTGAGCGCGAAGTGGCCGCGCTGGGTTTGCCGCAGGCCGATCAGGAAACCACGGGCGCCGTGGCAGAGCTCTCGCGCAACGGCAACACCGACGCGGTGCCGGGCCTGGCTACCCAGCCGATCGTCATGGTGGTCGACGATTCTCTCACGGTGCGCAAGGTCACACAGCGTCTGCTGACGCGTTCGGGTTACCAGGCCGTGCTCGCGCGCGACGGTGTGGACGCACTGCGTCAACTGCAGGAAGTCACGCCGGACGCGATGCTCGTCGACATCGAGATGCCGCACATGGACGGCTTCGACCTCACACGCAACGTGCGTGCGGACGAGCGCATCGGCGCCACGCCGATCATCATGATCACCTCGCGTACGGCGGACAAGCACCGCCGCTACGCCGCGGAGATCGGTGTGAACGTCTACCTGGGCAAGCCGTACAACGAAGAGGAGTTGCTGCAGCACCTGCGCAACCTGATCGGCGCGCGCGCGCCAGCGGGCAACGCGGGCTGACGCCACTTGAGGCAGACAGAATGACGGGCCGGTGCATACCGGCCCGTTGTTTTTAGTGCGTTATTGGGCGTCGTTTTTACTCAGCGAGGCGGCTTCGGCGCCTGAAGTGCGATTGGCCTTTGTGACGGCGTAGCGGTCCAGCGTAGCCGCGCGCGCGCCAGCATGGTCGACGATGGGGTGTGGGTACGTCTCGCCAAGCACCACGCCCGCTTTCTTCAACACATCGGCCGGCGCCGTCCACGGTGCGTGGATGTATTTGTCGGGCAGCCCCGCAAGCTGCGGCAGGTACTTGCGGATGAAGCGGCCCTGCGGGTCAAACTTCTCCGACTGCGTGACCGGGTTGAAGATGCGAAACCACGGTTGCGCGTCGCATCCACTCGATGCCGCCCATTGCCAACCGCCGTTGTTGGCTGCGAAATCGAAATCGTTGAGCACGTCGGCAAAGTACTGCTCGCCGCGACGCCAATCGATGCCCAGGTCTTTGATGAGGAAGCTGGCCGCCACCATGCGCAGGCGGTTGTGCATGTAGCCGCTCTGGAAGATCTGCAGCATGGCGGCATCCACCAGCGGATAGCCGGTGCGTGCGGCCTTCCAGGCGTCGAAGCGTGTGTCTCCGGTCTCGCCGTCCACCCAGCGGATGCGATCGAACTCCGGGTGGAATGAGGCGCCGTCCGCCAGGTCTGGGCGGTGGTGCAGGATCATGAAATAGAAGTCGCGCCAGATCAGCTCGGACAGCCACGTCGCCGCGCCACGGCTGCCGCGCAACATGGCGGCATGTGCGCGCGCTGCCAGCGTGCGGATCGACACCGTGCCGAAGCGCAGATGCGTCGACAGATAGCTGGGCCCGCGCACGGCAGGGAAGTCGCGGCGTGCGTGGTAGTCGTCCATGCGGTCTTCGAAATCATCGAGCAGCGTAGCGCCGCCCGACATGCCAGTGGGCAAGGCGATCTCCGCAAGGTCCGAACGCACGAAGCCCATGGCTTCCAGCGAAGGCGTAGCCGGCGCGAGTGCATGCGGCGGCTTGGCCAGCGCGCCGAAGTAGGGTTCCGTCGGATACGCGCGCAGGTCGAACGGCGTGAGCGCGGCCAGCCAGGCATTCTTGTACGGGGTGAAGACGCCGTACGGCTTGCCTTGCCCGTTGAGCACCTCGTCGCGCTCGAAGATCACCTGGTCCTTGAAGTCGAACCACGCGCACGGCTGCTGGGCGAGTGCTTTGCGCACGGCCTCGTCACGGGCCTGCGCGGCGGGCTCTTCGTCGTGGTTGGCGAAGACGGCTTCGACGTTCAGCCTGCGCGCCAGATCGGGAATCGCGTGGCGCGGGTGATCGTGCACGACGATGAGCTCGCCGCCGGCTTCGCGCAGGGCGGTGCGCAGCTCCTCGATGGACGCGCGGATGAACTCGACGCGACGGTCTGCCCTGAGCCCGCGCGCGAGCAGTGCGTCGAGGATGTCGCGGTCGAACACGAACACGCAATAGACCTCGCGGCAGTGGCGCAGGGCATAATGCAGCGCCGCGTGGTCAAAGTGCCGCAGATCGCGTCGGAACCATACCAGTCCGCGCTGAAAATGCGTTCCGATGGCATAGGGCTGGCGTTTTCCGTTGGTGGGTGGCATCGGGCGAGGTCGGCTGTTTTAAAGATTGGCCGAGCGTATCGTAAATATGCCCGGTGAAACCCGGCAAAATCCGGCAAACCACGCCGCATTCCCTCTTCACGTTGTTGTCATGGCTGATTCTTCTGCTCGTCTTCCGCTGTATCGCATTCTGCAATCCCAGGGTTTCGGCACGCGCCGCTATTGCAAGGACCTCGTGCTCGCGGGGCTGGTGTTCATCAACGACGTCGAGATGGAAGACCCCGACGCGCTGGTCGATACCGCCGGCCTGGTGCTCGACGTGGACGGCGAGCGCTGGACGTACCACGCCCGTGCCTACCTGATGATCAACAAGCCGGCCGGCGTGGAGTGCTCGCAAAAGCCGAAGCACCATCCGAGCGTGTACTCGCTGCTGCCGGTGCCGCTGCGCGAGCGCGGCGTGCAGTGCGTGGGCCGCCTCGACCAGGACACCACGGGGCTGCTGCTGCTCACCGACGACGGCCAGTTCGTCCACACGCTCACCAGCCCGCGCCACCAGGTGCCCAAGGTGTACGAAATCACCACCGCCGAGCCGGTGACCGACGCGCAGGTTGCCCAGTTGTGTGCCGGCGTGCTGCTGGACGATGAGGATGAAAACGTCACCGCCGCCTGGGCCGAGCGTGTGGCCACGCATCACCTGCGCATGGCGCTCACGCAGGGCAAATACCACCAGGTGAAACGCATGGTGGCTGCGGCCGGCAACCATGTGACCGGGCTGCACCGGAGCGCCATCGGCGGGCTGTCGCTGGGCGACGATCTCGCGCCGGGCGAATGGCGCTGGCTGGACGCTGCCGACATCGAGGCACTCAACACCACGCCAGAGCGCCAGAGCACCCCGAGTGCGTGAGCCACCACAAAATCCTTACCCCCAAAGCAGGCTCCTCCAAATGAAAGGGGCGACGGCCGGGGGCTTTTGGTAAACTAATCGTATGGCCCTGCCGGACGCACCTATCAATCTCACGAATCAGTTCCTGATCGCTATGCCCGGCATGGCGGACTCCACGTTTTCGGGCACGGTGGTGTACATGTGCGAGCACAACGAGCGCGGCGCGCTCGGCCTCGTCATCAACCGCCCCATCGACATCGACTTGGCGACACTGTTCGACAAGATCGATCTCAAGCTCGAAATCCACCCCCTCGCAGAACAGCCCGTGTATTACGGCGGCCCGGTACAGACCGAGCGCGGCTTTGTGCTGCATGACGCCACGGGCGCGTATTCGTCGTCGCTGGCGGTGCCGGGCGGGCTGGAAATGACCACCTCCAAGGATGTGCTCGAAGCCGTCGCCCAGGGCGGCGGGCCGCAGCGCTTCATCCTGACCCTCGGGTATGCCGGCTGGAGTGCCGGTCAGCTGGAAGACGAACTCAGCCGCAACGGCTGGCTGACCGTCCAGGCGGATCCCGAAATCATCTTCAGTGTGCCGGCCGAAGCGCGGTTTGCCGCCGCGTTGAACCTGCTCGGCATCAACCCCGCCATGCTGTCGGGCGAGGCAGGGCATGCCTGAGCCGGCACGTCCGGCCATCGCCCCCGTGCCCGTAGAAGGCACTTTGCTGGCATTCGATTACGGCGAAAAACGCATCGGCGTGGCGCTGGGCAATACGGTGTCGCGCTCGGCGCGAGCGTTGGAAACGATTCCCAACCGCTCGGTCGATTTCCGTTTCGCGCAGATCACGCGCCTGATCAATGAATGGCAGCCGGTCGCTTTCGTGGTCGGCATGCCGGTGCACCCCGATGGCGACGAGCAACCGATGATCAAGCTCGCCAAACGCTTCGGCAATCAATTGCATGGCCGCTATGGCCTGCCGGTCACCTGGGTGGACGAGCGCTATTCCTCGATCGCCGCGCAGGATGCCGGTGCCTCCGACGATGTACTCGACGCCGAAGCCGCGTGCATCATCCTCCAACAGTTCTTCGACGAATCACACGCATGACATCGCAACAGATCGATGCCGAGGCGCTGTACCAGAGCCTCGTTGCACAGCTGCGCACACGAATGGCCGAGGGCCATGCCTGGTCGGTGGCCGGAATTGTCAGCGGCGGCGCCTGGATCGCCAAGCGCCTGGCGCATGACCTCGGGCTGCCGGAATACGGCGTCGTCAACGTCGCTATGCACCGCGACGATTACGCCAAGAAGGGCCTGCACGCCAAGGCGCAGCCGACCACGCTGCCGTTTGATGTGAACGAGCGCCGCATTTTGCTGGTGGACGACGTGCTGGCAAGCGGCCGCACCATCCGCGCCGCCATCAACGAGCTGTTCGACTACGGCCGCCCGGCTGCGGTGGAACTGGCCGTGCTGGTCGACCGCGGCGAGCGCCAATTGCCAGTCGCCCCCGATTACATCGGTGAGCGCATCACGCTGCCCGCTAACGAATCGCTTGTGCTGAGCGAATCGGGCGAGGGCGCCGCCGCGCGCTTCACCTTCACGCGCGAGCCCAAGGGTGCCTGAGCCGACGCGCCGCATTGCTTCTGTTTTGTCCTGATCTGACCTCGTCGCCTTTCGTTTCTCCATGCCCAAGACTTTCGCCAACCCGCAGCTCACGAAAAACGGCGAGCTCAAGCACCTGCTGTCGATCGAGGGGCTGTCGCGCGACATCCTCACGCACGTGCTGGACACCGCGCAGCAGTTTGTCTCCGTATCGGATTCCGACCGCGAGGTGAAGAAGGTGCCGCTGCTGCGCGGCAAGAGCGTGTTCAACCTGTTCTTCGAGAACTCCACGCGCACGCGCACCACGTTCGAGATCGCGGCCAAGCGGCTGTCGGCGGACGTGATCAACCTGAACATCAACGCGTCGTCCACCAGCAAGGGTGAGTCGCTGCTCGACACGATCAACAACCTGTCGGCCATGCAGGCGGACATGTTTGTTGTGCGCCATGCCAGCTCGGGCGCACCGTACCTGATTGCGGAACACGTCGCACCGCACGTGCACGTGATCAATGCGGGCGATGGCCGCCATGCGCACCCCACGCAGGGGCTGCTCGACATGTTCACCATCCGCCACTACAAGAAGGATTTCTCCAACCTGACGGTGGCGATTGTCGGTGACATCCTGCACTCGCGCGTGGCGCGTTCCGACATCCATGCGCTGACGACGCTGGGCTGCGCCGATGTGCGCGCCATCGGCCCGCGCACGCTGCTGCCGGGCGGCCTGGAGCACATGGGTGTGCGCGTCTTCCACAACATGGAAGAGGGCCTGAAGGGTGTGGACGTGGTCATCATGCTGCGCCTGCAGAACGAGCGCATGAGCGGCGCACTGCTGCCGTCCGCGCAGGAATACTTCAAGGCGTACGGCTTGACGCAGGAGCGCCTGGCGCTGGCCAAACCCGACGCCATCGTCATGCACCCGGGCCCGATGAACCGCGGTGTGGAGATCGACTCCGCCGTGGCTGACGGCGTGCAGTCGGTGATCCTGAACCAGGTGACGTTCGGCATCGCCGTGCGCATGGCCGTGATGGGCATTGTTGCCGGCAACAACGACTAAGAAGACCGATGAAACTGCATATCAAAGGCGGCCGCCTGATCGACCCGGCCAACGGCATCGACGCGCAACAGGATCTGTACATCGCTGCGGGCAAGGTGGTCGGTGTCGGCCATGCGCCGGCGGATTTCCACGCCAACAAGACGGTCGATGCGACGGGCCTGATCGTCAGCCCTGGCTTTATCGACCTGTCTGCGCGCTTGCGCGAGCCGGGCTTCGAATACAAGGCGACACTCGAATCGGAAATGGCCGCGGCCATGGCTGGTGGTGTGACCTCGCTGGTGTGCCCGCCGGATACCGACCCCGTGCTGGATGAGCCCGGTCTGGTCGAGATGCTCAAGTTCCGCGCGCGCAACCTGAACCAGGCGCACGTGTATCCGCTGGGCGCGCTTACCGTTGGCCTGAAGGGCGCGGTGCTGACCGAGATGGCCGAGCTGACCGAATCGGGCTGCGTTGGCTTCTCGCAGACCGATGCACCGATGGCTGATACGCAGGTGCTGATGCGTGCGCTGCAGTACGCGCGCACCTTCGGCTTTACCGTCTGGCTGCGCCCCGAAGATCCATATCTGGGCAAGGGCGGCGTGGCGGCAAGCGGCCCGCTGGCGTCGCGCATGGGCCTCTCCGGCGTGCCCGTGATTGCCGAAACCGTGCGCCTGCACACCATCTTCGAGCTGATGCGCAGCACCGGTGCGCGTGTGCATTTGTGCCGTCTGTCGTCGGCTGCGGGTCTCGAACTCGTGCGCGCTGCCAAGGCAGAGGGCCTACCGGTCACGTGCGACGTGAACGTCCACCACATCTCGCTGACCGACGTCGACATCGGCTACTTCAATTCGCAGATGCGCTTCGTACCGCCGCTGCGCTCAGGCCGCGATCGCGACGGGATTGTGCGCGCACTGGCCGACGGCACCATCGACGCCATCTGCTCCGATCACACCCCCGTGGACGACGACGAAAAGCTGCTGCCGTTTGCCGAGGCCACGCCCGGTGCGACTGGCCTCGAGACCCTGCTGCCGCTGACACTGCGCTGGGCCGCTGAGCACAAGGTCGAGTTGCCGAAGGCGCTGGCACGTATCACCAGCGAACCGGCGCGTGTGCTGGGTCTACAAGCGGGCTCGTTGGAGGTCGGTGCGATGGCTGACGTGTGCGTGTTCGATCCGGACGCCACCTGGAAGGTCGAGCCGCGCAGCCTGCGCAGCCAGGGCAAGAACTCGCCGTACCTGGGTTATGAACTGGCCGGTCGCGTGCGTGCCACGCTGGTTGCGGGCCATCTGGCCTATGACGGGCATTGATCAGCGCGCGGAAGGCGCACCCGCCGAGGTAAGCACGCCGCAGCGCAAGCACCTGCTGCGCAAGCTACGGCTGCTTGTGCATCTGGCCGAAGGGCTCACCACGTGCGCTCTGCTGTTCTGGTGGGTGCGTCCGCACACCAAGCAGGCGCTGATTCAACGCTGGTCGCGCAAGCTGCTGGCGCTGTTCCGCGTCTCGCTTGTCGTGCATGGCGAGCCGGTCGAGGGCAAGGACCTGGCGGGTTCGATGCTGGTGTCCAACCACGTGTCGTGGATCGACATCTACGCCATCAACAGTTGGCACCCGCCGCGCTTCGTCGCCAAATCGGAAATCCGCAGTTGGCCCGTGATCGGCTGGTTGTGTGCGCAGACTGGCGTGCTGTTTGTCGAGCGCGCGCGCAAGCGGGACGCGCACCGCATCATGCACGTGATTGCCGACGCGCTGCGCCGAGGGGATGCGATCTGTGTGTTTCCTGAGGGGACGACGTCGGACGGGCTGCAGCTGCTGCCGTTCCACGCCAACCTGTTCCAGGCACCGGTGACCGCCGCCGCACCGATTCGCCCCGTGGCATTGCGCTATCGCATTGCCGCCACCGGCGAGTTGACGACCATTCCCGCGTACATTGGCGATCTGTCGATGATGGATACGATCAACGCCATCCTGAACGGGCCACCGCTGGTGGTTGAGGTACTCGTGGGCACCACGGTGGCCCCAGAGATGGACCGCCGTTCACTGGCCGCGCACAGCCAGGATGCTGTTGCGGCACTGATCGAACGCGCAGGCTAGGCTGCATGAGATTTCTTCTTGTGGGCGAGCGGGTCTTGCGCCTGCTCGCACGCGACCTGCACCACATCGCGCCCTGCTGGCGCCAGCGAAAGTTTGGCCGCCGACAGTTTCCCGCCCCACACGCATCCCGTGTCCAGGCCGATCAGGTCATCGCGCATGACCAAGCCACGCGTGGACCAATGCCCGAAAACGATCGGCGTGCCGCGTGTGCGGCGGCCCGGCACGTCGAACCACGGCATGTGGCCGTCAGGCGCACCATCGGCGTCTGCCGTTTCGAACTCCATCGAGCCGTCGAGCGTGCAGAAGCGCAGGCGGGTTAGGGCGTTGATCGTCAGGCGAAGGCGGTCCATGCCGACGAGATCGTTGCTCCACTTGGCTGGATGGTTGCCAAACGCGTCGGCCAGGAAGGATTTCCAGTGTGCGCTGCGCAACTCGCGCTCGACGGCGCCGGCCAGTTCCAGCACGTCGCCGGTCGTCCATTGCGGCAGCACGCCGGCGTGCACCATCAGGAAGCCGTTCTCGAAGATGGCGAGCGGCTGGTGTCGCAGCCAAGTGATGAGCTGATCGCTATCGGGTGCGGCAAGAATTTCGGCGATGGTGTCGCGTTTGCCCGGTTTGCGCACGCCCGCAGCGACCGCTAGTAGGTGGATATCGTGGTTGCCGAGCACCGTGCGGGCGCGGCCGGTCTCGCACAGGATGATGACTTTCCGCAGCGTGGCGAGAGACTCGGGGCCGCGGTTGATGAGGTCGCCGACGAAGCGTAGCGGGGCGTTGGCGGGTAGCGCGCTCAGGAGGGACTGGAGGGGCGCGCAGCAGCCTTGGAGGTCGCCGATGGCGTGAGGAGGACTCGACGTGATGGCCATGTGAGATGAGACGAGCGATGCTCGAGACCAACCGAAATCGCAATATTTCAGTTGTGTTACAGCGTGCTACAAAAAGATGACGCCCATTCGCAGGGCTGACCGTGGGGTCAAATAGAATACGACACTTCTAACCGTACGAAATATTCCGCTGCCCTCCCATGGGGGTATTGCTTGGACCCTAATGTGCGTGGCTGGGCCCGCAGCAAGGAGTACAGAGTTTGTCCTACATTCTTGTAACCGGTGGTGCCGGCTTCATCGGCGGCAATTTCGTTCTAAATTGGCTGGCTAATCCTGCTGCTGATGGCATCGTCAACGTAGACAAGTTGACCTATGCCGGTAACCGCAAGACTCTGGCGTCGGTCGAGAACGATCCGCGTCACGTTTTCTCCCAGACGGATATCTGCGACCGCACGGCACTCGACAGTCTGTTTGCCAAGTACAAGCCGCGCGCAGTGCTTCATTTTGCGGCGGAAAGCCATGTAGACCGCTCTATTCACGGCCCGGGTGAATTCATCCAGACCAATATCGTCGGTACGTTCACCCTACTAGAAGCGACGCGTGCTTATTGGGGTGAATTGGATGTCGATGCCAGGGCGGCGTTCCGATTCCTTCACGTCTCGACCGATGAGGTGTTTGGCTCGCTTGGGCCTGGCGACCCGCAATTCTCCGAGACGACACCTTACGCACCCAACAGTCCGTATTCGGCTTCGAAGGCAGCGTCGGACCACCTTGTGCGTGCATACCACCATACGTACGGCTTGCCAGTCCTGACGACTAACTGCTCCAACAACTACGGGCCGTACCACTTTCCGGAAAAACTGATTCCACTGATGATCGCGAACGCGCTCGGCGGAAAACCGCTGCCAGTGTATGGCGACGGCCAGAATGTTAGGGATTGGTTGTATGTGGGGGACCATTGCGCTGCCATTTGCGAGGTGCTTGCGCGTGGACGCCTAGGGGAGACCTACAATGTTGGCGGCTGGAATGAGAAGACCAATCTTGACGTCGTGCATGCGCTGAGTGGCTTGCTCGACGAACTCAAACCGAAGGCTGTCGGATCGTATCGGGATCAGATCACGTTCGTGAGGGATCGCCCGGGTCACGATCGCCGGTACGCGATCGATGCGCGCAAACTGGAGCGCGAACTGGGCTGGAGGCCTGCTGAGACCTTCGAGACTGGATTGCGCAAGACGGTGCTGTGGTATTTGGACAACCAAGCTTGGGTGCAGGACGTGATGTCCGGTGAGTATCGGAACTGGGTGGCGAAGCAATATGCAGCGTAATTCACGCGCCGCTCCCAAGCTTCTTGTCACAGGGAGCCGCGGTCAAGTCGGTTTTGAGTTGCGCCGCAGTCTCGCTCCGCTGGGCGAAGTCGTGGCGCTGGACAGGGCTGCGTGCGACTTGACCCAACCGGATGCGTTGCGCCAATTGGTACGAGAATTCCGTCCTGACGTTATCGTCAACTCCGCGGCCTACACGGCGGTGGACAAGGCGGAGGCCAATGCTGATACCGCTTTTGCCGTCAACGGCACTGCAGTCGGCGTGCTGGCCGAAGAAGCGCACGCGCTGGGCAGCCTCCTCGTGCACTACAGTACCGACTATGTGTTTGACGGTACCAAGGCGACTCCCTATATCGAGACTGACACGGTCAACCCGCAGTCTGTCTACGGCAAGAGCAAGCTTGTTGGTGAACAGGCGATTGTGGCATCTGGTGCCTCCGCGTTGGTATTGCGCACCTGCTGGGTGGCCGGAGCGCATGGTGACAACTTTGCCAAGACTATGCTGAAGCTGGGGTGCGAGCGAGAGAGCTTACGCGTAATTGCCGATCAGTTCGGCGCGCCCACGACCGCTGCGCTGATCGCCGATGTGACGGCACAGGTCATTGCTCGCTCGTGGTTGGCAGCGGACCGCTCCGTCTTTCCCGGCGGCATCTATCACTTGGCCGCGGGGGGCGAGACAACCTGGCATGGCTATGCCACAGAGGTACTGCGATACGCAACTGCACACGGCCTTGAGTTCAGGGTCAATCCTGAAGCGATCGCCGCCATTCCTGCGACAGACTATCCGTTGCCGGCTCCGCGGCCGGCCAATTCGCGTCTCGATACCAGCAAGTTGCGCGAGACGTTCGGCATTCATCTGCCCGATTGGCGTCAAGGCATCCATTTCCTGCTCGACCAAATTCTTTGAAGTTTTGCCACTATGCGTAAAGGGATCATCCTTGCCGGCGGGTCCGGCACGCGTCTATATCCGATTACCCGATCGGTTTCCAAGCAATTGCTGCCGGTTTATGATAAGCCGATGATTTACTATCCGCTATCCACGCTAATGCTGTCGGGGATTCGCGATATCTTGATTATTTCCACACCCGAAGACACGCCGCGCTTTACTGAAATGCTCGGTGACGGCAGTAAATGGGGGATTAATCTTCAGTACGCCGTTCAACCCTCTCCGGACGGTTTGGCCCAGGCTTTCATCATTGGGCGCCAATTTATCGATAACGATCCTTCGACGCTGATCCTTGGAGACAACATCTTCCACGGACATGACTTGGTGCGCCAACTCCACAGCGCAGCAAAAGAAGAAAATGGTGCCACGGTTTTTGCGTATCACGTGCATGACCCGGAACGATACGGGGTCATTGAATTCGACGAACACTTCCGTGCATTGTCTCTAGAAGAAAAGCCGAAAACTCCGCGTTCCAACTATGCGGTGACTGGGCTCTATTTCTACGACAACAGGGTTTGCGATATCGCTGCTGACATCAAGCCGTCGGAGCGCGGTGAGCTTGAGATTACCGATATCAACAAGCGCTATCTCGCATTGGGAGCATTGAATGTAGAGATCATGGGGCGCGGATATGCGTGGCTGGACACCGGCACGCATGATTCCCTGCTTGAAGCAGCTAGCTTCATAGCGACGCTGCAAAAGCGACAAGGATTGATGGTGGCTTGCCCCGAAGAGATCGCCTACCGAAGCAAGTGGATTGATGCAGACCAGGTCGAGGCGCTGGCGGAGCCGTTGGCCAAGAATGGCTATGGCAAATATTTGAGGCAGATCGTTTCGGAGTCAATCAGGTGAGTTTCAACGTTATTCCAACTGCCTTGCCAGAGGTACTTATTCTGGAGCCACAAGTTTTTGGTGATAGTCGTGGCTTTTTCTATGAGAGCTTCAATCTCAAGGAGTTCGAACACGCGACCGGGCAGAAGCGTACGTTTGTTCAGGATAATCATTCACGTTCAGCGCGAAATGTGCTGCGCGGCTTGCACTACCAGATTCAAAATTCTCAGGGAAAACTGGTCCGTGTTGTCGCTGGTGAGGTATTCGATGTTGCAGTCGACATGCGCCGCAGCTCACCGAATTTCGGAAAATGGGTTGGCGTTACCCTATCTTCGGAAAACAAGCGGCAACTGTGGATTCCAGAAGGTTTTGCTCATGGTTTTATTGTGACTTCGGAAACGGCAGAATTTGTATATAAAGTGACCGACTACTGGAGCCCAGTGCATGAACGTAGTTTGATCTGGAATGATCCTGATGTCGGCATTGAGTGGCCGATCGATGGGGAGCCGGTACTGGCCGCCAAGGATGTGGATGGAAAACGGCTTAGTGAGGCAGATCTTTTCAACTAATAACCATTGCGCCGACGGTTTCGTGATATAGGCATACAAAGCTATGCCGCTATTCCGTACCACATGGTGAATGTTGGTCACGTGCGGTTTTGGTGGCGGTATAAAGCTTCTTTCCATGCAGACATTTTCAATTGCTTTTGCGATCTCATTTCTCGCCACTTTGATGGTGATACGCTATTCGAGTATGCACGCTCATATTACGGCGGATTGGGATCTGAACGGGGTGCAGAAATTTCACGCTAAACCGGTTCCGCGGGTTGGTGGGCTCGGTATTGTTCTTGCGTTGATGGGTGTCGGCATTGCCGTATTTTTTCGCGATTCAAAGATCATTGGCATTCCTTTTGCGCTATTGCTGGCCTGCGCGGCCCCTGCGTTCGTGGCAGGATTCATCGAGGACTTGACTAAGCGCGTGAGCCCTAGAGAGCGGTTATTGGCAACGATGATCGCTGCGGCGCTTGCTGCATATTTGCTTGATGCGCGAATTGTCCGAATTGATCTGCATTTTCTGGATAGCGTACTTGCTGTCCCGCTGATTTCAGGGGCGATTACAGTGTTGGCGGTCGCAGGTGTCGCCAATGCGATCAATATCATCGATGGCTTCAATGGGCTTGCCTCGATGGTTGCGATGATGATGTTCGTTTCGCTCGCGTACGTTGCTTTTCAGGTGGGGGATCCGCTAATTGTTACGGCGGCCTTCGCCATGATTGGCGCGATTCTTGGATTCTTCATCTGGAATTTCCCGGCGGGCCATATTTTCCTTGGGGATGGCGGAGCCTATCTGATTGGATTCATACTAGCGGAGTGCGGCATTCTGCTTGTTTTGAGAAATCCGCAGGTGTCGGCATGGTATCCAGTACTGATGCTGATCTATCCAATTTTTGAAACGCTATTCTCTATCTATCGGCGACGCGTTTTGAAGGGAGTGCCCGCGGGTTATCCAGATGGCGTGCATCTCCATACGCTGATTTATCAGCGTCTGATGCGGTGGGCGGTAGGTAGCAAGGACGAGCGGCATATCGTCCGGAGAAATTCAATGACGTCTCCGTATCTCTGGCTTTTGAGTCTTCTGGCGGTATTACCGGCGACGCTATTTTGGAATAATCGCGTAGTTCTGCTAATTTTTATTGGGCTGTTTATTATTTTGTACGTTTGGCTATATTGGAAAATTGTTCGATTCCGATCGCCACGATGGATGATTATCAAGAGGTAGGCTATGGAAACGAAACCAGTTACTGTCCAGCATGCCGATGATGATGGTGTGGTCATCAGAGTTGACGACGTATTGCGTTTTTTCAGACGTTACGCCGGGATGATCTTGGGATTGAGTCTGGCGGGGGCGGCCATTGGCGTCTGCCTAACATATTTCATTCCCAAGCAATGGGAGGCGACGGGGATTCTGCAGGTCGGCCAAGTCGCGAATGAAACGACACCGGCTTCGCCGATCTCGGTCGAGCCCGCTGCGCGAGCACTGGAGCGCTTGAGAACACCGCAATTCACGAACAACGTCTTGAAGCTCCTTGGCGAGCCGAATGGAACTGACGGAAGCGCGGCTTCGGTCTTGGTTCAACGTTCATTGAAGTCGACGCCGCTAAGTGATCCGGGGCTCATTCAGTTTGCGGTACGTGGCTATTCGCCTGACGAGGCCCGACGTGCGGCGCAAGCGGTCGCAGACGAGCTGACTCGCATTCACGCGGGGTTGATGCGCCCGTCCCTGGATAAGCTCGATGCGGATTTGGCAGAGGTGGAACAGGGGTTGATCACAGAGGGCAAGCGACGTGATTCACTCAGCGAACTAGTGAAGACTCGAGGCCAAACGGCGGTCGCCGGAAAGTTTTCCGAGAACGTTCTCCTCAATGAGATGCTTGCCGACAACGATAAAGCGCTTCGTCTTCTGCGGCTTCGGAAGAACGCACTTCAGGAGCTCTTGACCGAGGCGCGTACGTTTAACACCCATCTGCTTGCGCCGGTCGAGGTGAATGGGCGCAACGCATATCCGCGGCTGGCCCCCTTTGGGGCAGCTGGTTTGGCGATTGGGTTGCTTTTAAGTCTGTTGCTCGGCACAGCGATTGAAGTGAAGCGCCGAATGCAGCAGCTGTAACGGCGCAACCTCTGACTCAAGTCGCACAGCGGTTATTTTCGATATCGGAACTGGATGACAAGGACCGCTGTGCAAGGTGTCGCCTAAGGGGTGCCCCCCGCTAGGTGCCGGCAGTTTTCAAAGACAGATTCAAGCATGCATTGCCGCGTCGGCTTGCAGCCAGAAAAATAACGATCGACAGGTTGGTTGCAATGATGCACCAGTATGCGTATCGGAAATCAACTGATGGAACGGCTGCAAGCAAACTGAAATAACAGCCCAGCGCTGAAATATTCAACGCAAATATCTGCATTCTCTCAACAGGCGATTGAATTCTTGTGCCCAAAGAAAGCATCACGATTGAGAGAATCAGCCACGTGTATGGTTTGAACAGTTCGCTGAGAACACCGCTCTGGCTCTTCGCGACATAGTCTTCCATTAGCTGGGCCTGATCGGGGCGAGACAGAGCTATATTCAAATCATTCCGCATGATTCCCGGCTGCCATACATAGGCCGGTGCAAGACTCGGAGAGCGCAGAAAATAGAGGAAAGCATCCCAGCGCATCTTCAGCGATAACAGGGGATGCGCGAGTACCGTATTCTTCCAAAGCCGATGAGTCTCTTCATACGGTGTCACGGTCATAAGGCTGCCGCTTGCATCATAGCCGCGGCTAATAAAGCACAGCGCGCGCTCATACAGAATGGGTTGCTTGGTGCACGCCATGAGGTCGTCTCGCTTTATCCAAGGGAGTAAATTCTCTCCGGTTTGAGCAGAAATTGTTGCGATCTCATCGCCCATGAGCAGAGTCTCATAGTGCTTCCGCTCGGCCTTCAGGAGGCCATAGGTAATCGCGGACACAGCGAGCCAGAAGGCAACGGAGACAGTTGCAGTAATCAGTAGCCCCGAGAGTATTTTCCTGGAGCGCAAGTAACGCAGCGAGGCGAAAAAAATAAGGGGCGCAGTGGCAAGAATCGCGTTGTGCCGCACCGCAAATGCATAAAATAGGAACGGTAAACTCAGCAATGCTAGCTTTCCGCTGTTCTTATGGTTAAACAGCAGCCCTGTTGCCACCAGCAGTGAAAATGCCATTCCAACATCCTTCCAGAGCACGCCGGAGAAATTCAGAATCCAGGGCAGGAAGAAGAGGCTTGGAACGAGTACTTTCAGGTAGGGGTTGGAGATATTTATCTGCCAGATGAATATTCCAATCACCAATAGCACCAGATGCAAGACGAGCAAACTCTGGGGGCCGGAAACCAGCATCAGGCTCAGATGCCACACATAAGACATGATTGCCGGGTGGCTGTCCGAATAGCTTTGATTCAGCGCACTCTGATATTGAGTGATAGAGTCATAGGACATAAAACCTGGGGCAAAGCACGTCCAGATTGTCAGAATAAGCAGGGCGGTTGCCGCACCGGTCAGTAGCTTGCCGTATTTGTTGTTCATCACAATGATGCTTGAGCCACTTTCAATTTTAATAGCATAAGGTCGTTACGCGTTCGACGTCAGAATTACGCCAATCATGATGAAGGCCACGCCGAATGCATATTGCGTTTGAAAACGTTCACCGAAAACGAAATGGCTGCCAAGAGGCACGAGTAGAAAGGCGAGCGCCATTAGAGGGTAAACCTTGCCAAGTTGGGTGCGCTGAAGCACCCACACCCAAGCGAGCGAGGTCAAGCCGTAGAGGCACATTGCCCCAAATAGTGCCGCAAGCGGTTTGAACGTAAGAAAGCTTCCGTCAAGCCGAGAAGCGTTTGCGCTGACTTTGAACAATATTTGGCCACAGGCTAACCCTATGACGCAAATAACGGCCACCACATAGGTCATCATTGTTTGCCTTCCTTTTTTTCGATCCTCGCATGGAACGCAAAGAAAAGATTGATATCGACAGAGGGCAAGGCAAGCGGCCACCACGATCCTTCGCCTTTGGGGAAGTAATGGCGAAGAATCGCGAGGAGATTGGTGCAGGAATTCACGTGCTCCCGGGCCATGATGTAGTCATATGCCAGCCCTCTGGCAAGTGCATTTCGCCGCGGTCCGAGCGTTCTGCCCAGCCGCCAGGCCAGGCCAGGATCTGTGGGAATCAGGATCGACAGCACCCCCCCGTTCTTGATGACTCTGGCCCATTCCTTGATCGCCAGATGGGGGGGGTAGATATGTTCAAGCACGTGGGCTGCGACCACTCTGTCAAACGAGTTGTCCGGGTAGGCTATATCCGCCCCCGCCTGCACTTCAAGTGTCAGCTTGCCTTCATGCAATCCTGCCAGTTTGTGCCTCGCAACGTCCAACGTCTTTGCGTTTTGGTCAGTCAGGACGTATTGATCGAATCTGTGACGAACAAATCCGAGATGCGCGCCTGTCCCCGCACCAATCTCGAGGACGCGCTTGAACTCGTCGTCGGTTCCAAACGGGCGCTCCAATAGTTTGTGACTGGCGCGCATCATCCAGGATTGAAGTGGACTCGAATAGTTTGCACTGTCGTACAAACTATGAAAATTGTCGAGCCAATTAGTCCAGGCCTTATCTTCGTCCTTCATCTGCTTCCTCGTTCAGATTTCGAAATGCCTTCTGCCTGACTTTGCGTCGATGGAGTGGCCGATTGGGAATAGATCCGATGTCATAGGCGAGAAATGCCAGTATCAACTGCAATCCGATGATCACAGGAAGGCCGGCAAGCATTACCGTTCCCGCAGACGCAGGTGCGTGATCATTGAGAGATTGCACCCATTGGGTGGCGCCGAAGATGATGCCAAATGCTAACATCGTCAATCCGATCGGAAGCTCAAGTGAGGCGATTGAAAGATCTCGGAGATAATAGTTGTAAAATATTCGCTTGATAAAATTTCGAATATGTTTGACAAAAAATTCGCCCATGATATTGGTTATCTTCAGGTTGCTGATTTCATCGCCATACTTCGAGTCCATTGGGATGTCGACGACCACGGCTCTAAGAGTATTCAGCCTGAATAGCATATCGGATTCAAAAAAATACCGATGGCTAATCTTTTTCATTGGTAAGTTGCGAATCACCTCACTGTGGATAGCCGTATATCCATTTGTCGGGTCGAATAGATTCCAGTAGCCAGACGACAGCTTGCTCATAAACGAAAGTGCGGCATTCCCGATCAGTCGTGCTCTGGGCATCTGTTCTAGGCTATCGAGATTGAAAAAGCGGTTTCCTTTGGTGTAGTCGGCTTCTCCCGCCAGAATGGGTTCGACGAAGTCGGCGATATATCGGGGGTCCATCTGCCCGTCACCGTCGATTTTCACAACGACTTCCATCCCATCCGCGATGGCAGCCTGATAGCCCGCCATGACGGCGCCGCCAACTCCCAAATTTCTTGGCAGCTTGATGACACGTACTCTGGTGTCCGTACACTCACTTTCGATGATTGCACCGGATGCCTGCGGGCAGCAGTCATCGACGACATAGATGCCGCTGACCAGATCGCCGATTGTCTCGATGACGCTCATGATCTGGTCTCGTACTTTGTATGCCGGTATCACTACCGCTATCTTGGCGGAATGGATTTGTGTCATGTTAAATCGGCAGGGCCCTGCAGGTTCAATGCATCGCCTCTTGCAAGCGAGCCAAGACGGCATCGTATTCGCTCAGGATTCTGCTCCAGAGAAACTGCTCCACACAGCGCTGCTGCGCTGCGTGAATCATGCTGGTCCGCATGGTCGGGTCGGGAGGGTTGTCCAGATGGGCAGCCAGATCGGCCGCGGCCTTGAAGAACAGTCCAGACGTATCACCACCTAGAACCCACCGATTGAAGGGATTGTCGTGTGCCAGAAGCAATGCGCCAGCGGCCATGGCTTCGATCAAGGATGGGTTGGTACCCCCTACCGAATGGCCATGAATGTACAGATTGCTACGACGCCTCAGTTCATTCAGTACACCGGTGTTGTAAACACCGCCGGCGAAATGGACATCCGTGTATTTGGTGCGTAACTGTCGACCGTAGTCATTGATCTCGAAGTTACCCAGAACAACCATGGGCTTCTTCTTCTCGCTGCGTTCAAATGCCTCGAGAATCACGTGAATCTGGTTCTCTGGCTCTGGACGCGCCACAACTAGGGAGAAGCTCTGACTCGGATACTGCGTGAGTAGCGGGTGGGACAGATCGTCTCTGTTTTCGGGTTGCAGGGCATCGTCATCCACACCATATGCAATCATGGTGGATTCCTTACCAAGCTCCTCTTGTAAGTACCGTTGGATTTCTGGGTGATCGGCGATAAGAATATCTGCCTGACGGGCGGCTGACCGCTCATTCATGCGCAGCCAGATGCGCGCAAGTCGTCCCCATTTCTCTCGTCGCCATTCAATACCATCCATGTTGACTGCGTGCGGAATGGATCGTTTTTTCAGGTAACGCTGGAACACACCGGTCCCGTAGCCGAAGATCAATGCCACGGCGTTCTCTGGCACCTCTTTGAACGACCGCCAGTCATACTCAATGGTGCCGAGAGGGCCGCTGCTGCGAACCGAGATAAATCGGCGTCGAACCCCCATCCAAAGATCCTCATCAACGTTGTCTTTATTAACGGTGGGGTCCTGATTGCAGAACACGGTCACGTTGTGCCCCTGCCTAACCAGGTGGGGAGCAAGCACCTCAACCAATCTCTCGAATCCGCCGTAGCGGTTCGGAATGCCGCGTACGCCGATCAGATAAACATTTGCCATAGCCCAGACTTAGTGTAGGTAGCGCCCGCGCAGGACGTCACTCATGATTCGAAGAAGACCTGCCGTGCCGCCGAGGCAATAGCGCAGAAAGCCGGAGGGCCACGAGGATTTCAAGAGCACCCGACGCGCGGTGAATTCACCTTTACGCATCTTCCAGATGGCGCCAGATAATCCCCCGCTAGTGCCAGCGGGACGGTAGACGATAGACAACTCCCGCTCGAGAAAGCGGATTCGCGTATCAGATTGAACGTAGTGAAGAAGGAAGCACCAGTCTTCGCAGTATCGAAGTCGCACCAACCCGAGCCGCCGTTCTCGTCGGACAACCAGCGCGGGTGTGATCACCGGATTCAGGAGCGCAATCCACCAGCTGAATGGGATCCAGCGGCTCAGCGAGTGCGCCCAAAGGCGCGCTAACTTACCATACTTGGGCATCCCTTGAACATCATGAAACAGCAGATCAACTGCAGTGCTGTCGAGCTGCTGAAGTACCAGATCGATCTTGTCCTGCGTGAAGCTGTCGTCGGAGTCAAGGAACGCGATGTGGCTGAACCGCGCTCTTCTGATGCCCAGGTTTCGGGCTGCCTGCGGCCCGCGATTGCGCTCGAACCGATAGCAGCGGATCGGGATGTTGTGGTTGTTGTTTGCTGGAAGCTGAGGACGCAGATCCTCGGTGGAGCCATCATCGATAACGATGATCTCGACGCGATCAGGTTGTTCCGAGGCGACCGATTGGCATGCTCGCAGCACCATCTCCACGCGATTGAGCGTGGGAATGACCACGGACAGACCAGTTGGCCTCGCAGAGGAATTGAATTGCATGATCAGCTGAAGAACGGGAGCTCGCGCATGTAGGTTGATCCGGCTGCCCAGGCGAGCAGGATGAAAACGTTCATAGCCGATAGGGCAATGAATTGACTCCCCGACTTCGTGTAGGGGGTGAGCGACGGGCTGAGCGTCAAAAACAAGATGACAGGGTACATGCCGTAAATGAAGCGGTACCCAAAATAAGGCAACGTCAGGAACGGCGTGCAGATGATTGCCAGCCGAAGCGCAACGACGTAAGACTTATCCGACAGGATGTCGCCGATCTTCGCTCCGTTTCGCCGAAACAGGAGAGGAGCCAACAATGCAGCGACGACGCAGGAAAAGGAAAGGATGCGAATCCAAAGCTCACTGCTTTCGTGCATCGTGTACTTGTTGATCTCGTAAAGAAAACGAGAAACGAAAGGCAGCTCGATCGAGCTATGTAAAAAATGAAGCGTGAGCAGAATCAGGCCTGTCATCAAGGACAGGAACACCTTCCAGTTCTGTCGAGCCAGTAAATATCCGAGTAGCACCAGGCCCGCGCTTGTATGGAAGACCATGGAAAATACACCGAACAACAATGTAAAAAGCAAGGTGACGGGTGCCAGGGAGATACCGAGCACCATCAATCCTACGGACAAGCCTTGTCTCAATGCATTGGTGGATAGCTCAATCCCAATGAGCGATAGCAGGAACGCCGACAAATAGCATAGGCGGACGCGCCATGGAGCCCGGAAAAAGAGCACGGGTAAAACAATCAAGAAAATCCATGCAGCTGGCAGAAAATTGGTATCGCAACTGCCCAACATGGCGAAGTTCAGGGCGTCGGTTGCTATCTGGAAGCTCGATTCACGGTCTTCTATCAAGCCACCTTTACAGAAATCGGTAAATATTCCTGCGTAAGTCACCGTGTCAACCCCAAAGTCGAGGCTGCGAAAGCACATCACGATGATGATGAAGCTGGCTGCCGTGACGCCGCCGATGAGATACGGCGCCGGTTGGCGGACGTTCAACAGGCGAGCGCTGACGCCTGAAGACAGCGACAGCGCGATGGCTATCAAGACAATGTCAGTCAGAAACATAGGATGGTACGTTCCGTTGGCAACGCGCTCACGACAAACGCGATGTGCCAGTAGAGAGCGTCTTATCGATCGCTCTGCGTCAATTCCAGTTTCTTGCCCATTTTTTGAATGTGCTGTGAAGCCACACTGAATGCCTGCTCGGTGTTCAGCACATCACGCAGAACAATCGTGTGATCGGGTTTTAGGCGTTTCAACTGACGCTGGACGAGTGAGCGCCCGATACGCGTCGCTTCGCGTGCCATCGCGCCTAGGAACTCAAATGCCGTTGCCACATAGCCGTTCTCGCGAGCATGCTGCAACATGCATTGCATCACCATGCCCTTGTATTGCGGGTCACTGATCAAGCAGCGCAAATAGAGCATCGAGAAATCCGCCTTTCGGAGCCATTGTGGCTTGTCCTCGATACCTTTCAGTAGTGAGTATCCCCAGACTGTCGGGACGCTGTAGTACTCAGGAACGCGCGCATCCCACACGAGATTCTTGAACGCACCGATGTGCGGATTGTCGCGTAGTCCGCCCACATGGCGACCTTGCGCGCTTTTTCCCGAGGTGCTGCCAGCACATGCACCAGGGACGACAATTGGAAAATCAACGCGGTAGCTTTTCCGGCTTTCGAGCGATATCAGCGCAGCGCTGTAGATGTCCGGACTGACGCCTCCAAATAGTCCGCCATGCGTCGCAACAATACGTTCGACCAGTTGGCGAGAGATCATTCCGGCATAGGCGCGGGGCATGCCGAGCACGCCGCCACCCATGTTTCGTAACGCGACAGACAATTCTGCCTTTGCGTCGAAAGGGGTCACTCGTCCGCCAAATTCGCTAATGACCAGTGTGCTTCCCTCGGCCTTCCATCGTGTTGTACTCGAGAAGGTTGGCCAGTAGTACAACATGGGGAAAGTGAAACTGAAAGCATCAACATGGTTGGCGATCCCCCAGCGTGCGATCTCTGCAATCTGCGCGGATACCAGATCGTCATCTCCGATGAATACGAGGTACTCACCGGTTGCATGGCCCAGCGCGAAATTGAAGTTGTCAACCACGCTGAGCGGTTCACCGGGCCGAAGAAGCTTCAGGCGGGGAATGTCTTTGCCAGCGAATTCAGGGCTGATCTTGTCTTCGCTACTGGTGTCGCTGACAACGACTTCCAGTTCGTCGGAGGCTGCCAGCACGGCACGGATCGTCGAGACCGCGCATTCAGGGCGACCGTGAGTGGGGATGATGACTGATACCAGAGGGCGCATTACTTCTTCACCTGCTTACGAACATACGGCAACGTGAGCAGCAACTGCTTGATGCGCTCCACGTTCAATCGTTCGGTGTTGTGCGAGGTGTAGTCATCCACGTCGTTGGCGTCGGGTTGGCCTTCCAGAATGAACTTGTCGTAGTTCAGGTCGCGATTGTCCGCGATGATTCGGTAGTAGCGGCCCATATCTTCCGCCTTGGCCATTTCTTCACGTGATACCAGTGTCTCGTAGAGTTTTTCGCCGTGGCGAGTACCGATAATCTCGACGGGGGCATCACTGTTGAGGAGTTCCTTCAGCGCCTGTCCGAGGTCCGCGATCGTGGAGGCCGGAGCCTTCTGGACAAAGATGTCCCCTTGGGTGCCGTGCTGGAAAGCATGCAGTACGAGGTCGACTGAGTCTTCCAGCGACATCAGGAAGCGGGTCATCTTGGGGTCAGTCACGGTCAACGGTTTTCCTGCCTTGATCTTGTCGATGAAGAGCGGAATGACCGAACCACGCGAGGCCATCACGTTGCCATAGCGGGTGGCGCAAAGTACCGTGCCACCTTCGCGAACGGTGCGCGACTTTGCAACCATGATTTTCTCGGCCATGGCTTTGGAGATACCCATCGCATTGATCGGATACACCGCCTTATCAGTGCTCAGCACGACAACCCGCTTGACGTTGTTTGCGATGGCAGCGTTCAGGACGTTTTCCGTGCCGACGACGTTGGTAAGTGTTGCCTCCATTGGGTAAAACTCGCAGGAAGGCACCTGCTTGAGCGCCGCGGCATGAAATACGTAGTCGACACCGTCCATGGCGCGTGCGACGCTTTCGTAGTTGCGAACATCACCGATATGAAACTTGACTTTGCGATTGTTGATGGCAATCCGCATGTCTTCCTGCTTCTTCTCGTCGCGGCTGAAAACAATGATCTCTTTTACTGACGAGTGCAGAAAGCGATTCAGAACCGTATTGCCGAACGAGCCTGTTCCACCGGTAATCATCAGGACTTTGTTGTCAAACATTATAAGTATCTCTCAAAAATTCCGAATCAGAAATTGGGCGACCAATGCAATGGCTATGAGTGGCGTGATGAGTTTTAATGTTAATGCGGCTGAATACTTTGCTGCAGCACGCACTTTCTCCAAATTGAATGCTCTGGCCCAACTGATGAGGGTCGATGATGCTTGATAGGCGGCGTATACAAAGCATACGCTTTGGACGCTCTGCTTGTAGGCGGCAAAGGCGGCCAGCGCCAATGTAGCAACACTGAGTGCCATGGATGCTGCAGCTTGGAAGCGGAAATCTTTTGCGTAAAGCAATAGCGTGTAGGGGATATAACCAAATGCGCCCACGACAAAACCGGGCAAGAGTATCCCTACATAGTGGGAAATGATCTTGTCGTCATGATTATGGCCAACCCAGAAACTAATGAGGGGATCTCGCGCCAGCCAGAAAGCCAGGCATGGCAGAGATGTGATCAGAATTGTGCAAAGTACGAATCTTTGGATCGTGACATTGGAAAGGATATCGCCCTCGAGATTCTGATTCAGCACACGAGGCTGAAAATACTGGCTGATGGGGCCGGCCAGTAGCGAGAGCGGCACCATGCAAACAGTCGTCGCCAGAAAGTAGGGTGACACGCTGTTGGCGGAGATCAAGCCAGAGACCAAAGGCTTGTCCAACTGAGTGACGGCCGCGCCTGCCGCGGAGAAGAGTACCAGCGCACGCCCCTTTTTTATCAGCTCGAATGCATCACGGATTCCGGGTCGTTCTAGAACTGACTGTCTCGAGGCATCGATCCAGTATGTGAAACAACGATGGCGCGTGACCAATGCCTGACCAGCGGAAAACACGAGTTGCGTGACGATGAACGCGGTCAGCGTGTTGGAAATGGTCGCCAGGACATAGGCCGTAGCGCAGGCTCTGGCTGCCACGCCCACGACCTGGATCAGGCTCGCCGCCGAATACTCACGACGGGCGAGCATGGTTGCGTAGTACATGTTCTGGAGTACCAGCACCCAAAAGAGCGCGATGGCACCCATGATGGTGCCCCATCCGATACTGGAGAAAGCACCTAGAGCCTTAAGGCAGACAGTGACCGGTATCAGCAGAAAATAGAACCCTGTCAGGCTGATCTCCGCAGTACGCGTGAGCGTCAGCAACTCAACCGGAGAGGAGTGGGCAACTGCGACGTCACGACCGATCAGCGTTGACATGCCCAGATCCAGCATGATCAAGAGATTCTGAAGCGACAGAATGACGGCGACCACGCCGAATTGCTCCGGACCGAGGTGTTGTCGGTAGAACGGCAGGAAGATGAATCCTACAAGCACTGCCGACACTCTGCCGGCATACAGCATCACCATATCGAGCGCAGTGGTACGCAGCAATTTCATCGGTACCTTTTAGCTCTGAATGTGATTCTGCAAGTCGGCAACTGCATGTGCGCAGATCTCGCCGATGGCATCGACGTCTGCCTCGCTCAGCCACCAGCCGCAGGGAAGGGCAATGATGCGGCTCTGCAGATCGGTAGTGTGCGGTAGCGGGGCCTGCCCGATTGCGTGGAAACCGCTGTAGGTGTCATTGCGATGATGAAGGATGGACGCAGAAACGCCCTGGCTCTTCAACCGTTGAAGCAGCGCATCCCGGTTCTCGGCCAGGCAGAGCATGACCCAGTACGCGGCATCTGCGCCACTTGCCACATTCATCGTGGTGATGCCCTTGGCGCCCGCGAGTCGCGTCGCAAGCCTGGCTACGTTGGTGCGCGCCTGGTCGACTCGGCCCCGGGCCGTGTCCAGTTGGGCGCACCCGAGCGCAGCACTCACATTGCTCATCGTGTACGTCCATCCGATCTCAGGAATGTCCGCGGCAGGATTAATTTCGCCGTCCGCTGTACGGAATACCGTGCCGTCAATGCCGAAACGCCGGAGTTGACGTGCCTTCGTGGCCATCTCCGCCGATTTGCAAACCAAGGCCCCCCCGTCGATGCAGTTGATCTGCCGATTGGGGTAGAAGGAGTAGATCGAGAAATCCGCAAGCCCGCCGACGTGCGCGCCATCCTGCAGGGCAAACAGCGCGTTGTTGCAATCCTCGATGAATGCAATACCTCGGGCCTTGCACAATTCAGCCATTTCCCGAGCCGGGCCGGGATAGCCCGCGACGTGATACATGACCACGGCCTTTGTTTTGTCGCTGAGCTTTCGCGCAGCATCGGCGACATCCATCTCAACCGAACTGGGGCATACGTCAACCCATACTGGTACGGCGCCACAATGCGCAATCGCGGAGTTGGTGGACATACAGGAAAACGCGGTGGTCAGGACTTCGTCTCCAGAGCGCACCCCTGCGAGGTGCAGGGCCAGAAACAACGCGCTCGTCATGTCGTGCGTGGATACCACGTGAGACTGGCCGACAAGATTGCCAATGCCTTGTTCGAACATCTGCACATATTTGCCGCTGGCGATCTGGCCGGAGCGCAGAACTTCTAACGCGGCAGCCTCCATTTCAGGGAGACGGGGCACACCAAACAACGGTATCTGTTTCATCTGGCGTCTCCTTACCCTTTCCGGATGACATCAACAATGCGTTCCCGATCTTCATCGCTGATCCACCAGCCGCACGGGATGTGCAGCAGCCTCTTGTAGAACGTGTCCAGCCCCGGCAACTCTCGGCTCGACGCTGCGAAGATGCTATGGAAGCTGTTGGGGCGATGCAGTTTTGAGGCGGCGATCCCCGCGGCATTGAGTGCCTTTTCCAGGCTGGCGCTGTCATCGCACAACAGGGTGTAAATCCAGTAGCTCGGCTCGGCAACTGCATCGCAGCGAGCAAAGTCGACCCCGCTGACGGCGTCCAGTTGAGCATCGTAGAACTTGCCGTTCTGAACGTGGCGGTCAAGAACGGCCGAGATGCCCTGCAACTGAACCCGCCCGATCGTCGCGTTGACGTTGTTCATGTTGTACTTGTAGCCGACGCTAGTGATATCGACTTCGGTACGTGGAACGCCCTTGAGCATGCCGAACCATCGGAACTTCTTTGCCGCTTCCATCTGCGAGTTGTCGTTGAACGTCAGCAGGCCACCATCGACGGTGGTCATATGCTTGATCGCCTGGAAGGAATAGATTCCGTAGTGGCCAATTGTTCCAATCGGCCGATCTTGATAGCGGGCCCCCAGCGCATGGGCACAGTCTTCGATGAGCACAATCCCATACTCATCGGCAAGCTGTTTCAGTTCTGCAAGACGAACCGGGTAACCCGCATAGTGAACGCAAAGAATCGCCTTGGTCTTGCTAGTGATACAGCTTCGGACGGATTCGGGACACATGTTGCCCGATACCGGATCGACATCGGCCCAAACCACTTTTGCGCCGGTATAGAGGATCGTCGTATTGGTTGGCTCTGCCGTCATCGGCGTGGAAATCACTTCATCGCCAGGGCCCACGCCGGCCAACGTCAGCGCCGCGTGAAGGGCACCCGTTCCGCTGCTCATCGCGAGCGAGCGTTCCAGTCCGAATTTCTGATTGAACTCTGACTCGAATCGGTAGACGGACTCGCCCTCGGCGATCATGCCGCTGTACAGGACCTCTTCCAGCGCGGGCATGAGAACCGATTTGGCGGGCATTGCGACTTTGACGATCGGGATCATATTAGTGTCAATTAAATTCGGTTAAGCAGTGAGATGTATGGAAAGTTCGAAAAATCTTTTCCTGAGAGATTGCTGACCATTCGCTGTGAGCTCATTTGCAGCTTCGAGCTATAACCGCGATTGATCAACTCGGTGTAAATTCCCGAGTCATCCGGCGCATTCAGGTTCCACTCATCAGGGAGGGTTTGATCAATAAGCTGAAAAATTGCATCCCAATTGCCCGCCCACTCTATCAGTGTGCATCCCTGTCGGGTCTGGAGCACGGTGATGGAGGCGGTTTGAATGCTGAAAGCCACTACGCTTTGCGCGAATGCCGGAATGCCTTGGCTGGACTTGTCTTCTACCGTGATGCCGGTCACGTCGTGACATAAGAGGCCATCCCTGCCAGTCGCCGCGCGTTTTCGGACGGTCCCGTACCTGTCGTGGCTGTCAACAGTGAAGCCGTGTCTGACATACACATTCGGCTTGTTTGTCCAGAGAACCAGGCAGACATAAGGCTTTTCTTTACCGAAGTTCGTTGCGGCCGAAAGCAATTGGTGACTGAGTCCGCTGCCTCGGAACGCGTCATCAACACACACCAGTCCGACAAGGCCAACGGTCCCTACGTCGGGCAGCGTTTCCTCTTTGATCACGAGCGTTGCGGCCGCCGCGCTTTCTTCGCTCGAGCCATCCTTGTTGATCAGAATGGAGGTGCTCCGGGCACGGTCGCCAATCCACGGGTAATGCATGGGCAAGTCGATTCCACGCCCTCTGGAGCTAAAAAATACCTTCCAGATGAGCGCCCGAGCGGCCGGTGGCACGCCGTGATGTATCGAGTGTTGCAGTGATGGCGTGTTCAAGTTCCGCCTCATCCATCTAGTCTTGGCTGGGAAATATCCTGGTAGCGGATGTTTGATCGAGAAAGCGTTCCAGCACACATCGGGCTAGATATCTCCCTTCTTGACTCCGTTGAAGTCGTCACTCCGAACCTCTGCCCGCAAGGCCTCGATCTCCGATCTCAAGAACTCGTACTCTTCCATCTTGCGTTTCAGAAACTGGCTGGTCAGAGCCGCTTTTTCCGCAATGCCGCGCGGCGTAAGAATGTAGATGTAGCCGAATTTATTCTTGGATTGACTGAAGTTCTGGACCTTAATCCACCCCTTTTCCGTCAGAGCTTTGATGCAGTAATTCAGACCGCCAACGCTTACGCCCAATTTTTCCGCAAGCTCGCGCTGAGTGAGGTCCGGATTTTCTTGCAATATGCGCATGATCCGAAAGTACGTGTCTTCTTGTATCTTGGCTTGGCGACTCGTCATGGAATGGACCCAAGGCTCATATGTCTGATTTCAGTGGCAAGCAAGGCATTGCTGAGAGCTGCGACAAACACGCTCGCACCTACCGGCGGGGGGGGGTGAAAGTGATCTATCGACCACGTTTGTTTGAAGTTGAACAATTTTACTTGGATCCGGTGACATGGTCCACCGTTGAGCAGGCGCTTGCCTGAACGCGTGCGTTTTACGCAGGCGTGATCCATTGCTTACTTGCGCGTTACCTTAAGGCGTGGCGCCCAGGATGGCTGTCCATTGATCAGCAATGGACTCGATCGCAAAATGCCTTGCTTTCGCTTTCCCGTGGGTCGCCAGGCGTTCAGCGATTGCGGGTTCCCTGATCAGTGTGAGCAGCGCATCGGCAAGTGCGGTCTCGTCCTCAACGGGTACCATCAGCGCATCTTCGTGATCTGCCAGTAACTCCCGAGGTCCCTGGTCGCAATTGGTCGAGACGATAGGCAGGCCGAATGCCATGGCTTCGATCAGGACCAGCCCAAAGCCTTCGTAGCGTGAGCTGAGGCAGAAGATAGTGCTTTGTGCGTATGTCTGGGCGATGTCGGTGTGCACTCCGGGTAGTGAAACGCACTGTTCGAGACCGAGTTGATGACATAGTGCCTCCAGTTGTTCTCGCTCCTCGCCTTCGCCGACGATCAGCAGTTTCCAGTCCGGGGCATGTTGGGCCACTTGCTGCCAGGCCTTCAGCAATACATCAAAGCCCTTGGCCCCGGTCAGGCGTCCCACTGCCAAGACCGTCCGTGTATCGCGCGATGTTCGCGCGTTCGGTAATGGAAACGGCAGAGGATTTGGGATGTGCACGATGTTGCAAGGAGGTCGCAAAGCCTCCATCCAACGCATGCGATCACGCTTGGTGAGCACCACGATATCCGTACAAGTTCGAGCGGCGAGGAAGCGGGCCATCTTGCGGACCGGTCTCCCTAGATCTTCGTCAAAATGGCAATGCTCCCACGAAATCCTGCGCACCTTTCGGCCAAGCGTGGCCGGCAGCGTGAACAGCGTCAGCATCGTATCGACTTCGACCAGCACTTCGACGCCATGCTCACGCACAAAGCGACGGATGCCGAGGACGGTCGAAACATATTGACGCTTGAACGAGGGGCGATGCGCGAACAGCGCGCAGTGCTCGACTGCTGGGTGCAACGGAAAAACGCTTGCTCGATCCCAGAGACTCAATATGAGCACCCGGTAGCCGCGTGCGGCCAGCGCATTGGCGATCACTGCGGTCATGCGCTCCGCACCTGCGAAGGCGTTCAGTGTGCCGGTGAGGAAGCAGACGGTTGGCAGCTGAGTCACGCCGATGCCATCCCCGGTGTTGGGCGATGGCGCCACCATAGCGCCATACCGACCATGACCGCCATGCCGTTGCCAAGCGCATAACCAGCGATGGCGCCCCAGACGCCAAGGCGTGGAATGGTGAGCAAATCGAAGACCAGCGTTGTGACCAACACCAGGGTCCATTTCATGGTCACCCAGCGCGGCCGGCGCAGATGGACCGCCAACAGCGTGAGCGCCACGTCGGCGAATACTAGTGCCGAAGCCGCTGCCGCTATGCGCAGCAGCGTCACTGTGGTGCCGAATGCGCTGCCGTAGAGCAAGTGCACGATCCAGGGAGCGCATGCAGCAATGGCCAACCCGCCGACCAATCCGAGTGCGCCGATGCCAAACGCAACACGGCCGATTCTTGCGTGCGCATCGGCAAAGGTTGTGCGCGCGTAGATGTAGCTTGGCGCAATGCCCGCGACCAAGATGGTAGCAACCATTGTGAAGTTGTCCAGGATCTGCATGCAGGCGGCATAGGCGCCGAAATCCACTGCAGATACGGACGGCTGAAGCACCAGTTGGTCTACCCGGCGCGCGCACATCATCAGAATGAAGCTGCCCCAGAACAGCATGCCGGCTCCAACCAGTTCGCGAGCCTGGGGCGGGTGCCAGGCGAAGTCGCGGTCGGGTACGCGAATGAAGTAGTAGCTGGTGAGCAGCACTGCCGAAACCATGGCCTCGAGCGCAAACGCGGCTACGTAGCCTGTGATCTCGTGGATGCCCGTAGCGAACAGGCTACCGACGAGGATCGCCTTGACCACCAACGCAGTAAGACTGAACAGCGTGTTTGGTCGATTGTTGGTATGCGCCTGCATCCAGGCGATCACCACGCCAAATGGTTCCCGCAGCAAGATCGCAATGCCTAGCCATAGCGCAGCATGCCAGACGTCCGGTCCGGGTGACGTCACGCCCAGATAAACGCACATCAACAAGTAACCGGCGACACCACCAGCCAGGCGCAGCAAAAAGGCGTGTGCGAGCAATCTGTGCTGGGTTGCCGCCCCTGGAGCCGCTACGAGGCGGGGCACCACCACCTCGGCTCCGCAGACAAACGCGAAGGACCCGGCGATCAGCACGATCGATTGCGCGTACTGGAAATGCGCGAAACCTGAGGGGCCGAGCGCTCGCGCCAGCATGGCCACGATGGCGATGCCACCGCCAACCTGAAGGCCCCGCTCGGCCAGCATCCAGAGCAGGTTGCTTGCCACTCGCATCAGGTCGCCTCCGTGTGCGGAATGGCCGTGGTGGTGCCAAGGCTCCGGTAAATATCCAACCAGCGTTGTGCTACGGCATCGATCGAAAACCTAGCCGCGATTAGTGTGTGTCGCTGGGCTTGCTGCAGAGCCGACCCTCTGCCTTCACGCAGTGCGACGGTCAACGCCGCAGCCAGTGCCTCGGCATCTCCTCGTGGCACGACCACGCCCTGGTTGCACAGCACCTCTTTAACGCCCGGTGCATCGGTTGCAACCACCGGGCAGCCGCAGGCCAGCGCCTCCACCAGCACCATGGGAAGCCCTTCGATATTCGATGACAGCACGAATGTATCGGCCGCGTTGAGCAGTGCCGGCACATCGCTGCGTGGGCCCAGCAGCGTGACGCGAGACGTCAAGCCCAATGCGGCAATCTGGTCCGTTAGCGCTTGCTGAAGTGGACCGCCGCCGGCAATCAGCAGGTGAACCGGCGGGGCGTCATCGATTTGCGCGAACGCGCGTAGCAGCAGGTCTTGTGCCTTTTCCGGAACCAGCCGCCCGACGTTTAGCGCCAGCCTTGTACCCGCATGGATACCCAGGCGCGCGCGCGTGGCTTCACCTAACGCTGCGTTTGTTTGAAAGCGGTCAATATCGATACCGTTGGGCACGACCGTAATGCGATTGGCCGGCACTGCTCCGACCGCAATCATGCCGTTGCGGCCATCATGGCTGACGTGAGTGGTCAGCGTGCTCCATCGATCCGTCAGCCGATAGCCCAGCATGCGCAACCAGCCACCTTCACGAAAACTGTGTGCTGTGCTGACCAGCGGAGGGCAGCGCACGATCCGTGTCAGTGCCCGCGCGAACACGTTGGCGTGGATCATGTGGGCATGGATAACGTCGGGCTGCCATGATTTGATTAGATCGCGGGCTTGCCAAAGCGCCCGTGCCATCCCCAAGGGGGTTTTGCGCATGGCAAGATCGACAACGTTCGCCGTGGCGGGGATGTCAATTTCCTGGCCGGACGAGAGGCTGATGATGGTGACTGCATGTCCGCGAGCCAGAAACGCTTGAGTGAGAGCCACCACTTGATGTTCAGCCCCACCCATCTTCAAGCCGGTCGTGACCAGCAGAATTCGCATTGGCGCCCCAGCAAGTGCGGTACACGCCATCAACGCGCTCCGTATCCAGTCAGGATCGTGCGCAGGGTCTTGACGCCGATCAGAAGATCGAGTGCGAACGAGCAGTGTTTGACGTAGTAGAGGTCGTAGCTGAGTTTCGTGACGGTTTCCGCATGCGTGCCGACATAGCCTTGTTGCACCTGCGCCCATCCCGACAGCCCCGGTCGCACCAGGTGCCGGTATGGGTAATAGGAGATCGTATCGGCAAACATGTTGGCCATTGGCACCTGCTCTGGACGTGGTCCGATCAAGCTCATGTCGCCAACCAGCACGTTCCAGAGTTGCGGCAGTTCGTCGAGCCGATATTTGCGGATCACTCGGCCCACGCGTGTCACGCGCGGATCATGTTGCTGTGCGAACTGTGCCGGGGCGTCCTGCTGCACACTCATGCTTCGGAACTTGAGCATCGTGAACGGTTCACCAAACCGTCCTACACGCTCTTGGCAAAACAGCATCGGGCCACCCGATTCCAACCTGATCGCTAGCGCGGTCATGATCGATAGCGGCAACGCCAGCGGCGCCAGGCAAACCACGGTAGTGATATCGAGGGTGCGTTTTACGAAACCATAGAAATAGTGGCGCGCATAGTCGTCGAAGAAATTCTCGTCGATATGCTCGAGGCCAACACGCCCTGTCAGCATCTCACCGACACGCTCCACTGAGTACATACGCACGTGACTTAGCTTGAGCTGCGCCAGCGAACGCGTACGCTCGGGGTCGGCAGTGGCCGAGCGATCGAGCATCAATCCATCGCAATACACGGCGTTCTCGATTGAATGGATGAACTCGAGGCGGTTCGGGGAAGGGGGCGTGGCGCCCGGCATGGCAAGGATTGCGTCAAGTTGCTTCAGCGTACCCGGATCGATATAGCCGAACACCGGCACGTAGTTCTGGACGAAACGGCGGTAGCCGATGCCGCTCCAGGCAAGCGTTGTGATGTAGCCGAGTAGTAGGGCGCCACGCGAGTACTCAACATGAAATGCGGCGAAGACGATGAGAAGCAAGCTGTAAGGAAGTGTCGCAGACACGCCGATCAGGCTGTTGCCTTCGAGGGCCGGCAGATGGAGTGAACGGTGCAGTAGCACAAACGTGCACAGGCATGGGATGACCGTCCAGAGTAGCGTACGTGTGAAAACGTAAGTCACGATGCCGGCGTGATAGAGGTATTCCGCCAACGCGATGTTGATCCCGAACAATACCAGTCCAAGCAAGGCCCAGGACAGCATTCGGCTGGCGCGGCGTACGGTCTCGGAGCCGTGGACGTTTGCTGCCATGGTGCGCTGTGCAGTGCCCAGGCGAGCTTCTTGTTTGTCGCTGCTCATGTCACGTGTCTTTTGTCGGCTGCGGGGTTGTTGGAGGCAAGCCGAGCGCACCTTGATAGATTTGCCAGGTCGCTTCGGCCATTGGCGCGATGCCGAAAGCTTGCTCCCAGCGCTTTCTCGCCGCTTGGCCCATGGCTTTGCGGCGGGCTGGGTCGGTCGCCAGCGCCACTAGTATGTCCGCCATGACGGCATCATCGTTGCCGACAACCAGTGCAGCAGGTGTGGTGCCGAATTGCTCGCGAATGCCGGGCAGGTCCGATGCCACCACTGGCAGCCCGGCTCGCATCGCTTCGAGCACTGACAGCGGTAGACCCTCATGGTCCGAAGCCAGCACGAACAACTGTGCCGAGGCTAAAAGACCAGCGACGTCGTTCACATTGCCGGGAAAGCTGACACGGCCGGGGGCTAGCTTATCGGCCAACGCGTGCATGGCGTTACGTGTGGGACCGTCTCCTGCGATGACTAGCTCGCAACGGTCAAGCGCTGCGCGCGCAAATGCCCGAATAACGACGTCGGGTCGTTTGGGCGCTGCGAAGCGCGCCACCATGACGATGCGGCGCAACTGTCCCCCAGGTTCAGGGTGTGCATGGGTGTCAGGAATGCCGTTGTGAATGACGCTGACGCGACTCGCCGGTACTGGCAGGCTGGCAGCCAGCTCGTATTCGGCATTGGCCACACAGATCATATGTGTGGTCAACGGCGCCAGGCACCATTCCACAACACGGGACGCAAGGCGCTGGACCAACGGTGCTGCCGGTTTGAAAGCAAAACCATGTACGGTGTAGATCACGGGAATGCCGAGCATCCAGGCGGCCACGCGCCCCAATGCGCCTGCTTTGGCACTGTGTACATGAATAAGGTCTGGTGCGGCACTGTGCAACGCGGTTTTCAATTGGCGTAGCGTAGCAATTGCCTTCAACGGCGATAGGGCGTTGTCGAGCAGCGGCAGTCGTACCGTTTCGGCACCGGCGGCCTTTGCCGCTGTGAACAGGGGGCCGTTCCCACCGGCAAGCACCACCGCATCAATCCGACCACGCAACGCATGCAGCAGGTCTGCTAGGTGTGATTGGGCTCCGCCAATCTCAGAGCTGGTAATGACATACGCGACGCGGGGCCGAGAGGGGGGCAAGTTCTGCACGAGCGCGGGAAAAAATTGGTGGTGAGGTAGAGGCCCCCTTTACCTGGCTGAAACGCGCCTTGCCGAACCGTGTTGTAGTGCGCGAATCGTTCGAATCGGGACGGGCGAGTGATTATAAGCTCGTGCCGATTCCGTAATCTGGAAATACGATTTGTAGCGCCCTGCTGGCTGTCTATGAGCGGTACTGCACCGTGAGCTTCGTTGCGGGAAGCTATTGCAAATTGATACTGCGAGCTTCAAGGCTCGCCACATCCGAGCATCGTAGGACGCCGTGGACGCGAAGACGGCTCGCCCGATCGGTCGCGCCTTCGGCTTGGCACTGCGCGGCAACGGCGAATCGACCGTTGCCAGCGGTCGTGACGGTCGCCTTCACGGCTGGCTGCTATGCCTAGTGGATATCCGTCAACAGCGCATCGACCCGACGGTGTCGGGCGTCACGCCCATCCCATGAAGATCGACGTTGCGTGCGGTATCGGCGTGGCGTGTTGCGTTTGCGCCGGCGCCGTTCCGCACGATGGGTTGCGACGTGACGGAACTGTTCTGCGAGGTGCATGGCCAATTCCGGAACTACCATCCCCCCCGTATTCGCCTAGGGCCAACAAGCAAGACGTCGTGCGCGCGGCAGGCCACTGACTGCTCACTCGAACTTGTCTTCGAGGCCGACAACTCGAATGGTCGACGGCCATAGTAGAATCGGCCGCCCACACAAAAACGACTGGGCAAGAGGTAACTATGGCAGATATTAAGAAGGTGGGCGATGGTGTTATCGAAGTGGGCCAAAGCTGCTCAATCGGCGATAACGTGCAGGTTATCTTCGCCAAGCCAGCCGTTGTAAAGCTGGGTGACTATGTAGTGCTGGGCGACGGTGTAAAGATGATCGTCGACGGTGGCAACATCACAATCGGCGACTGGACTACGTTGCATGCTGACACGCTGGTGCTGTCAAAGACGGGCGTTAGCATTGGTCAGCATTGTTGGTTCGGCCAGAACACGGTGCTCGACGGTACCGGCGGGTTGACTGTTGAAAACGGCGTGCGCGTGGGCATGTACTCACAGCTCTGGTCGCATGTGGCGGCTGGTGAGCAGATCGAGGGCTGCACCCTGTATGGCGAGCGCCCAATCCATGTCGAGTCGGACGTATGGCTGGTGGGCTCGTGCATTGTGGCGTCAGGCGTGCGCATTGGTCGCCGCTCGGTGGCTCTGATCGGCTCCAACCTTACGAAGGACGCACCGGCAGAGGTTGTGCTTGCCGGCTCACCCGCGAAGGTCAAGGAAGGGCTGAGCTTCTATAAGTCTGTGACGCTCGATGAGAAGTTCGAGATGCTCGCGAAGTGGTTGGAGCAGATTACCGGCGCGCCTGCAATCGATGCTCCTTCCATAACTCATGACGGTGACGCAATCACCGTGCATTGGGATGACATCGAGAAAGTGACGTTCTACAAATTCGCGGCCGACTTCAATAAGGCGACTGCCTCACGCCATCCGAAAACCACGCTTTGCTGTGTAGAGGACAAGCGCTACATCAAAGCTATGACAAGGGCTGAGCGCAGTGTGCTCAAGGCGCTGGCTGGCAACAAGGCGCGCTTTTACTCCTGACACTGGCACACTGGTTCGGGGCTGCGGACTGCGCGAGGAGAGAGGTTATCTCCGGTTGACGCTTGGAACGCAGGGTGGGCGGCTTGCATGCCGCGAAGGAAACACGCAACCAGAGCATGGCGTCGGCAGCCATCCACGTTACTGGAGGAGTGGTCGGCTGTCTGATCTGCGGACACTCGTTGCTCAGGATCGGGGTGACGAAGTGGGCCCTGGTCCATGTAGAACCGAAGCAGAGTATCCGTGGATACACGCTATGCGTATGTTGCCGGTACCCGCCTTGGATTTCTTTGCTGCATCGTCGCTTTGATCGTGACTGTGTTCTTCTGGTCAATTGCCAGCTTGGCTTTGTGATGTAGGTCTCGATACTAGCGAGATTCGCCTGCTCACTGCTCGCAATCTTCTGGAACTGGATAGCAAGAAATCTCGCCGCCGATCGTGGACGTGCGGCGAGGCTTGTAAGAAGGTCATATCTCTTCATACTCTTCCGCAGGAAGGGGGGGGCACTGGAGGGAGTTGAAGCGATGGTGTACCAACTCGATGAGCGACATCGAGTGGCCGAACATGGGCGACACGGCCGGCAGGCGGCGAGCCTACGCCCCTTGGCTCGCTATGAGGCGCTACGGCGAGAGATGTCAACCATTTACAATGGCGCTTATCTCATTTTCTGCATACCCCCCCCTCATGTGTAGCATCAACCCCACCATCTTCAAAGCCTACGACATCCGCGGCATCGTCGGAAAAACCGTCGATGCGCAAACCGCACGCCTGATCGGCCGTGCCTTTGGCTCCGCAGCGCGCGCCAAGGGTGAATCCGCAGTGGTGATCGGCCGCGACGGCCGCCTGTCGGGGCCCGACCTATTGCAAGCGCTGGCGGACGGCCTGCGCGCCAGCGGCGTGGACGTGATCGACCTCGGCCTGGTTGCCACGCCCATGGTCTACTTCGGCACGAACATCGAATTGGCGGGGCGTCGTGCCACCTCAGGCGTGATGGTCACCGGCAGCCACAACCCGCCCGACTACAACGGTTTCAAGATGGTGCTGGCAGGCCAGGCCATCTACGGTGAACAGATTCAAGCACTGCGCACGCGCATCGAACAAGGCGACTTCACCGAGGGCGCTGGCAGCTACGTCCAGGTGGATATCCGCCAACAGTACATCGACCGTATCGTCTCGGACGTCAAGCTGAGCCGCCCGATGAAAATTGCCGTGGACTGTGGCAACGGTGTAGCGGGGGCCTTTGCGCCGGAGCTTTTCCGCGCGATGGGCTGCGAGGTGACGGAGCTGTTCTGCGAGGTGGATGGCCACTTCCCGAACCACCATCCGGACCCGGCCCACGTCGAAAACCTGCAAGACCTCGTCCGCACGCTGCAGACCACCGATTGCGAACTCGGCCTCGCTTTTGACGGCGATGGCGATCGCCTGGGTGTGGTCACCAAGGACGGCCAGGTGATCTTCCCCGACCGTCAGCTAATGCTGTTCGCGCAGGAAGTGCTGTCGCGCAACCCGGGCGGCGAGATCATCTTCGATGTGAAGTGCACGGGCAAGCTGGCACCGTTCATTCGTGAGCACGGCGGCAAGGCGACGATGTGGAAGACGGGCCATTCGCTGGTCAAGGCTAAGCTGAAGGAAACCGGCGCACCGCTGGCTGGTGAAATGAGCGGCCACATCTTCTTCAAGGATCGCTGGTACGGTTTTGACGACGGTCTGTACACGGGCGCGCGCCTGCTGGAGATCGTCTCGCGTCTGGCCGATCCGAGCGCCACGCTCAATGCCTTGCCGAACTCGCATTGCACGCCGGAGCTGCAACTGAAATGCGCTGAGGGCGAAGCCTTCACGCTGCTCGACAAGATCAAGGCCAACGCCACGTTTGCGGGCGCGAAGGAAGTCAATCGCATCGATGGCGTGCGCGTGGAATATGAAGACGGTTTCGGCCTGGCACGCCCGTCCAACACCACGCCGGTGGTGGTGATGCGCTTCGAGGCCGACAATGATGTCGCCATGGCGCGCATCCAGAGCGAGTTCCGCCGCGTGATCCTGGCTGAGAAGCCGGACGCGCAACTGCCGTTCTGATCGCACGGTCCGTACTCATGAAGTTGGGGGAAGGAGTAACGGCATGCGTGTGCTGATCGTCAAGGTATCGTCGCTTGGCGATGTGGTGCATTGCACGCCGGTCGTGGCCGATATCCTGCGGGCCTATCCGGATGCCGAGATCGACTGGGTGGTCGAAGAGGGCTTTGCCGGCATGGTGCGCATCGTGCGCGGTGTGCAGGGTGTGATTCCGTTTGCGCTGCGTCGCTGGCGCAAGTCGCTGGGTTCCGGGAAGACTTGGGGCGAGATGGCAGCCTTTCGCCGCGCGCTGCGCGCCAAGTCGTACGACGCGGTGCTCGATACGCAAGGTCTCATCAAGACTGCGCTGGTTGCGGCCCAGGCCAGGCTGACCCCGAGCGGCTTCGTGGCCGGTTTCGGCAACCGTACCGATGGCGCTGGCTATGAGCCGCTCGCCAAGCTGTTCTACCAGCGCAAGATCATGATGGAGCCGCGCGTGCACGTGGTCGAGCGCTCGCGCCGCATGGTGGCCGAGGCGCTTGGCTACACACTGCCCGCGTCGATCGATTTTGGTCTGCAGCCGTCCGCAGCGTTGTCGTTTGCGATGCCGCGCCCGTACGTTGCGCTGGTGCATGCGACCTCGCGCGCCGACAAGGGCTGGCCCCAGGCAGCCTGGGTGGACGTTGCGCGCGAGCTGCTCGCACGTGACTATGCGATTGCCCTGCCGTGGGGCAGCGAAACCGAGCGCCGTACCAGCGAGGCCATCCGTGAGGCCATCATCGCGGCGGTGCCGGGCACGGTGGGGCGCGTGGTGATTCCACCGCGCATGTCGCTGCCGGACGTGACGGCGTTCCTCAATCAAGCGACGGCTGTGGTGGGCGTGGACACAGGGCTCGTGCACATTGCCGCAGCACTGTGCAAGCCGACAGTGGCGCTCTATAACTTCACGACCGCGTGGCGCACGGGTGGTTATTGGACGCCCAACGTACATGACCTCGGCAGCGCCGAGGCCCACCCCACCAGCGCCCAGGCGCTCGATGCGCTGCGCGCGCTGGGTGTGCTCTGATGCTGCGCTTCCTGTATCGCCTGTTGTGGCGCATTGCGCTGCCTGTTGCATTGCTGCGTCTGTGGTGGCGTGGCCGCAAGGAGCCCGGTTATCGCCAGCACGTTGGCGAGCGGCTCGGCTTCTACCCCTCGCGCGCGAATCCTGATCGCCCGCTGCTGTGGGTGCATGCCGTGTCGGTGGGAGAGACGCGTGCCGCGCAGCCGCTTATCGATGCGCTGCTCGCGCGCTTTCCGCACCACGCTGTGCTGCTGACGCATATGACGCCAACCGGCCGCCGCACGGGTGCCGAGTTCGCGGCGCAGCGTAATGGTCGCGTCATCCAGGCGTATCTGCCGTATGACCTGACTGGGGCCGTTGACCGGTTCTTGCGCCACTTCCAGCCGCGTCTAGGCTTGTTGATGGAGACGGAGATCTGGCCGGTGTTGATCGAGCGTGCCTACGCCGCAGGCGTACCGATGGTGCTCGTCAATGGGCGCCTGTCGGCGCGCAGTCATCGACGTACAGCACGCTTGGGCGATGCCGCACGCGAGACGTATGCGCAGTTGGCCGCCGTGCTCGCACAGACGCCGGACGATGCCGATCGCTACCGCTCGCTTGGTGTGCCGCGTGTGCGCGTGACGGGCAACCTGAAGTTCGACATCACACCGCACGTCGACCAGATCATGGCGGGCCGCGTGCTGCGCGAAGCCTTGCACGGGCGGTATGGGCGTGTGGCCTGGGTGGCGGCCAGCACGCGCGAAGGCGAAGAGACGTTGCTGCTGGAGGCATGGCAGGCACATCGTGCACAGCACGTTGGGCGCCGGCACCCGCTGTTGATTCTCGTGCCGCGCCATCCGCAGCGCTTTGATGAGGTGGCACAGCTTGCCGAGCGCGTGGGCTTGCGTGTTGCGCGTCGCAGCGCGATGACCGTGTCGGCCGCCGGCATGGCGGACGACGCTGGTTTGGGTGAAGCGGATGTCCTGCTTGGTGATTCGATGGGCGAGATGGCGCTGTACTACGCCGCCGCCGAAGCCGCATTCATTGGCGGCAGCCTGTTGCCGCTGGGTGGGCAGAACCTGATCGAGGCATGTGCCGTTGGCACGCCGGTGGTCATCGGCCCGCACACGTTCAACTTTGCGCAGGCCACGCGCGATGCTGTGGCCGCAGGTGCCTGTATGCAGGTGGATGATGCGGCAGCGGTAATGCGCGTGATCGATGCGTGGCTGTCCGACGCCGATGCGCGCGAGACCGCATCACGCGCCGCGCTGGCTTTTGCTGCCACGCATGGCGGGGCGACGGCACGTACGGTGGAGGCGGTGGCATCGCTTGTCTTGCCGACGCTGTAACACGCAAGCCACGTTCGGCACGAAAACTGCGAACTCAATCCGCGCGGCGCAGACTAACGGCTCTTTGCGCAGTTTGCTGTAGTTTGCATTCGCCACTGTTCACGACCCGTTCATGTCTCAATCGAATCGTCCCAAGCCAAGCCTGCTGCAGACGCCACGCCGTGTGGTATTGACGGCAGCGGCCTTGGCCGTGCTGACCGCGGCCACCATCATCGGCGCCGGCTGCATGACGCCCGCACCCACTGGCAAGCCCGCTACCGTAGTGACAAGCATCGCGGCTTCCGCCCCGGTCGCGCAAGCCGTGTCGACGCCTGAAGCGAAGCCTGCTCCCGCCAGCGCCCTACCCAACCCCGGTCAGGCCACCTTGACCCAGGCGCAAGGCGAGGGCCGCTCACGCTTTGTGTTGGTGCGCTGGCAAGAGCCGGGGGCGGCGCCCAAGGAACTGCCCGCGGCGGAGGAAGAGGGGGCCGATCCGACCGCACAGCCGATTGCCATCGAATTCAGCGCAGGCCTGGAAGCTGCCAACGGCGTTGCATCGGGTTACTCGGGCTGCAACCGCTTTACCGGTCCGTACGAGAAGCTCGTCTCGGGCATGCGCTTCGGTAACCTCGCAACGACACGCATGGCGTGTGACCCGGCGCGCATGGTGTTGGAGACGGCTTTCCTGGAGGCGTTGAAATCGCCGTTGGCGACCGTCGGCATGCAGCCGTCGGCTTCGGGGCGACAGGGGCGCCAGGTGATCTGGAAGACTGCCAGCGGTGCGCTGCTGCAGTTTGCAGAGCGGCCGCTGTCGCCGGCAGCAGTAGCGCCGGCGTCGTCACCGAGCGGCCAGAACCACTGATCAGCGCTTGGCGGGTTTGGCGGCGGTGGGTGCCGATTTTGCCAATGCGGGCTTGGCAGCGCGCGGCGGCAGGGCGGTGATGTGGCTTGAGCCGTTGGCCGTGAGCAGCGTGTTCACCTGAATCACATCTGCCTCGTTGAGCGAGCCGGCGGCAGATTTCAGACGCAAGCCATTGACGATAGTGTCGTAGCGCGCACGTGCCAGGTCGCGCCGCGCCTGGAAAAGTTGCGCTTGCGCATTCAGCACGTCGGTGCCGATGCGCACGCCCACGCCATAGGCGAGCTGGTTGGAGTCATACGCCGTACGCGCCGACAGTTCGGCCGCTTCCAGCGCCTTCACCTGCGCCAGCCCTGCAATCACGCCGATATACGCTTGCCTTGCGCCCTGTTCGGCGGCGCGGCGGGCGTACTCCAGGTCGCTCGCAGCTTTGGTTTCCAGCGCGATGTTCTCGCGCACGCGCGACTGGATCGCGCCGCCCGCGAAGATCGGAATCGACACCTGCACGCCGATCTGCGAACTCTCAAAGCGCGCGCCGCCCGGCAGTGACGGCAGGTACTGATTGCCGCTGGCGTTGGTATGACCCGTCTGCGCGACGAGGTCGACGGAGGGCAGATGGCCCGCGTTAGCCTTCTTCACGTCGCGTTCAGCGCTTTGCAGGTTGTACTGGGCCAGCGCCACCTGCAGGTTGCCGCTGCGTGCCTGGTCGACCCAGGGCTCGGGGGTTGCCGGTTCCGGCTGTGGCAGCGCCACGCCGGTGCGTACACCCGCCAACGTGCCGACCGGCTCGCCGACGATCTGCTTGAGCGCCGACTGTTTGACTTCAAGGTCGCTGCGCGCAGCGATGACGGTTGCATCGATGGAGTCGCGCCGCGCTTGCGCGTCGTTGGCATCGGTGATGTTGGCATTGCCGACGTCAAAGTTGCGGCGCGCCTGCTCGTACTGCTGCTGGATCGCGTCGCGCTGCGCGGTGGCGAGCTGTAGCGTGTCCTGTGCGTTGAGCACGTCGAAGTAGGCCTGCGCCGTACGGGTGATGAGGTCGAGCTGTGCCTGCGCGAGCGAGGCCTCGGCGGCTTGCGCGGCGATCTCGCCTTGCTTGTACGTCTCCCAGCGGTCCCAACGGAACAGCGGTTGCGAGAGTGACAGCGTCCAGCCCGTCGATGAGAACGTCTTGTTGAATTCGGCCGGCGCCTTCTGATCGAAGATGACGCGCGTGGAACTCCAGGCACCGCCAACTTGCGGCAGCAGGCCGGCGCGGCCTTGCGTGAGCTTCTCGCGCTGCGCGAGCGATTGCGCGCGGGCCGATGCGAACTGCGGATCGTTGGCCAGTGCGGCGCGGTAAGCGGAGAGGAGATCGGTTGCGGCCGGTACTTCAGGCGCAGGCGTTTGCGCCCACGCCAGTAGCGGCGTTATCGACCAGCACAGCACAACAAGCGAACCGCGCACGGCAAACCGCGCGCAGTGACTGCGAGCAACACTCATAAAGCCCCCGGACGAGGAAAACGTCGGAAGGCAGCGCGGGCACGTCAGAACCTGCTCATGCGAGTCAGGTTGTGAACGGGTTATTGCCCGGCGGCGGCTTCCCCAATCAGTACGTCGCCATCTGCGTGTCCACCTGGTTGGCCCAGGCATGGACGCCGCCTTGCAGGTTGTAGACGCGGGCCGGATCAAAGCCCGCATGCACGATCAGATACTGCGCAACCTGCGCGCTGCGTCCACCGTGGTGGCAGATGCAGACGATGTCTTGGTCAGCTTGCAGCTCGCCGGCACGTACCTGGATCTCATTCATCGGAATGTGTGTGATGCCAGGCAGCGCGCAGATCTCCACCTCTTCAGCCCAGCGCACGTCGAGCAGGACGGGCTTCGCGCGCGATGCGTCGGCGAGCCATTGGGCGAGGGCGGTGGGAGCGAGCTGTTGCATGAAGATTGGGGACGGGCCGGGGTGTGTCAGAAGCGGAACTGCGACGGGACGGGAATGCCCACGAGCGGCGTCACGTAGGTCTCGAACAGGTTGCGCGTCTGGTATTCGGTGTTGGAGATGCGCGTGATGAGCTGCGCTTCCATGACCGGCGCACCGCCCACGAAGATCGACAGGCGGCCACCCACCTTGAGCTGCTTGAGCAGCGCTTCCGGCACGGCCGGCACCGAACCCGACGCGCAGATCACGTCGTACAGGCCATCGCCCCAGCCATTGGCGCCGCTGGCCTCAACCACGTCGACATTGGTGACGCTGTTGCGCGTGAGGTTGTCGCGGGCGAAGGCGATCAGTTCCGGCACGATGTCCAGCGTGGTGACCTGGCGGCCGCGATGCGCCAGCAGGGCAGCCATGTAGCCCGAGCCCGCACCGATTTCGAGCACGTCTTCATGCTTGCGCACGGCCAGCTCCTGCAGCACGCGGGCTTCCACGCGCGGGGCCAGCATGTTCTGGCCGCCGGCCAGCGGGATTTCCATGTCGACGAAGGCCAGCGCGCGGTAAGCCTCGGGCACGTAGTGCTCGCGCTTGACGACCGTCAGCAGGTCGAGCACGTCGGTATCGAGCACGTCCCACGGACGAATTTGCTGCTCGATCATGTTGAACCGGGATTTTTCGATGTCCATGGGCATGCCTTCCATGTGGAGCGCGTAACGCGGATGAGGGTTTGACGACAAACCCGGCATTTTAGCAAGTCCAGAGGACATTCCGGCAGAGAACCTCACGACTGGGTGCCCCCGTTGCCATCAACATCGACATCGGACGGGGTGCGCCACGGCTGCGCCGTGAGCGGAGGTGGCGGCGGAATCACAGCGCCGGGCACCGGATTGCGCAACAGGCCATGCAGCACCAGCGCCACCACATGCGTGATGAACGCCTTCGGCTCCAGCACCTTGGAGGCGCACGGGCCGAACGAGTGCTTCCACATCATCAGGAAGAGCATCGGGGCGGTCAGCGCCAGCGTGGTCAGGTCCACATCGGTTTCGCGGAACTCGCCTTGGGCCACGCCGCGTGCCAGGATGCGCGCGAACAGGCGATCGCAGCGTTCGATGACTTCTTCGTTGTAGTACTGCGCCAGATCGGGAAAGTTGCCCGATTCGGCCATCAGCAGCTTGGTCAGGCCCGAGGCCGGTGATTCGCCAATCAGCTCCCACCAGCCCATCAGGATTTCGTGCAGAAGCGCTTCGCTGGAGCCTTCAAACGTGTCGATCAGGGCTTCGCCCTCGGCCAGGGCGGGCAGCAGATTTTCCTGCACCACGGCCTTGAACAGCTCTTCCTTGTTAGCGAAGTACAGGTAGACCGTGCCCTTGGACACGCCGGCCGCCGAGGCCACATCTTCCAGCCGCGTGGCCGCATAGCCGCGCGCCACGAACAGGTTGAGCGCCGCCGCCACCAGCTCCTGTGGGCGGGCTTCCTTGCGGCGGGTCCAGCGTTTGGCGGAAGACTCGGGTTCTCGATCGGTCACGGCAGCAACTGCAAAAGTGGTGTCAGCCAGTGCACTTTGGCCACTGACTCACGGATAACTTACTTTCCGGTCATTAATGTACGCATGGCGCGAGGATGGGTCAAGCAACATCGGAGCGGTCAATCAGACTGGGCCTCGAATGTGCTGGTGCACAATAGCGGCTTTCCAAGCCAATTCGTTGATCAGGACGGCCATGGACTGCCGACCCCAGTGTGGTGCGTGTTGCATCGCGCCTTCCATCTCCAGCCCGATTCCCGGTATGCCCGACGGCAAGCCGGCCGGCGTGCGTTGCGCACAGCTGGATGACACCAACCGCTGCCGCATCTTCGGCCACCCGGAGCGTCCGGCAGTGTGCGGCAGCCTGCAGCCCGAACCCGACATGTGTGGCGCCACGGCAGTGCACGCCATGCAGTTCCTGACCCGACTCGAGATCGCCACTGCGGCGCATTGATTTGCCATGACCGATTCCACGAAACCCGCTGCTCGCTCGAACCGTTTCCGCTGGTGGGCCGGCGCAGCCGCTGTCGCGGTGACCGTTGCCGTCGTGCTGGTGGCTTGCATGCCGACCGGCTGGACGGGCGACGGCTACACCTTCTCGCGCGGCCAGATGCAGGAAGCACTGGCGCGCAAGTTTCCGTTTCAGCGGCGCTTTCTCGGCTTCTTCGACGTCACGTTGACCAACCCGCAGATTTCGCTGGACCCTGCACGCAACCGCATCGCCATCCAGGCGGACGCGAGCGTGGAAAGCGGCCTGCTGCGCCAGCCGCTGACCGGGCCGCTGGCCATCTCCAGCGGTTTGCACTACGACTCGCCCACGCGTTCGATCCGTCTGGACCAACCCAGTGTCGACCGCTTTGATCTGCAGAACGTGCCCGGCGGATTGGGTCAGCAGATCAGTGGGATCGGCTCGTTGATCGCGGGCCAGTTGCTCAATGATTACGCGGTCTACACGTTCAAGCCGGAGCAGTTGAAAGTGGCCGGCATCGCTGTAGAGCCCGGTACAATCACGGTTTTGCCCGAAGGCGTGCACGTTCAGGCCAAGCGGCCTTGAAGCATTTGCTGTTGTGCGCAGCACGCCCGGCGCCTCGTCTTTCTTCTCCTCCTCTGCTTACTGCATGGACATTGCACTCGTCATCAAAGCGCTGATTCTCGGCATCGTCGAAGGTCTGACCGAGTTTCTTCCTATCTCCAGCACGGGCCACCTCATCCTGGCCGGCCAGTTGCTCGACTTCAATGACGAGAAGGGCAAGATCTTTGAAATCGTGATCCAGTTCGGCGCCATCCTGGCGGTGTGCTGGGAGTTCCGCCACAAGATCATCGAGGTCGTAAAGGGCTTGCCCAGCGACCCGCGCCAACAGCGCTTCGCCATCAACGTGATCGTGGCGACGATTCCCGCGATTACGCTGGCGCTGATCTTCGGCAAGGCGATCAAGGCGCATCTGTTCAACCCGATCGTGGTGGCGTCGGCGTTCATCATCGGCGGCTTCGTGATCCTGTGGGCCGAATGGCGCGAGCGCCATCGCGGCCAGACGCATGACCCGCGCGCCAACGCGCTGCTTGAGGCCGCCAAGGCCGGTGCGCCGCGCATCGAAACGCTCGACGACCTGCGTATTTCGGATGCGATCAAGGTGGGCTTCGCGCAGTGTTTTGCGCTGATTCCGGGCACGTCGCGTTCGGGCTCGACCATCATCGGTGGCCTGCTGTTCGGCCTGTCGCGCAAGGTGGCCACGGAGTTCTCGTTCTTCCTCGCCATCCCCGTGATCTTTGGGGCGACGGTGTACGAGCTGTACAAGTCGCGTGCGTTGCTGTCGGCCGATGACCTGTCGATCTTTGCGGTGGGTTTTGTGGCGGCATTCATCTCCGCATTCTTCTGCGTGCGTTGGCTGCTGAAGTTCATTGCTACGCACGATTTCCGCGGCTTTGCGTGGTACCGGATCATCTTCGGCATCATCGTGCTGGTGACGGCCTATACGCATCTCATCGCCTGGCAGGCTTAAGCCAGTCAGCATTTCCCTTCCTCGGCGCGGGTCTTCGCGCCGTCTGCACGATCGGGCGGATTCGGACACACTGGCGGTTTCTTCCGCCAGCCGCTGACAGCCGGTCCCCCGATCATGAGTGCACTCTTCCAGCCTTTCTCCCTGCGCGGTCTCACGCTTGAGAACCGCATCGTCATCTCGCCGATGTGTCAGTACTCAGCTGACAACGGCCAGGCGACGGCGTGGCATCACACGCACCTAGGTAGCCTGTCGCTTTCGGGTGCGGGGCTGCTGATGATCGAGGCGACCGCCGTGTCGCCGGAAGGGCGCATCACCAACGGCTGCCTAGGCCTGTGGGATGACGTGACCGAAGCCGCGCTGGCACACACGCTCGCGGCCATCCGCCAGAACGCGCTGGTGCCGATCGGTATGCAGATCGCGCATGCGGGCCGCAAGGCGTCGAGTGCGCGGCCGTGGGAGGGTGGTGCGCTGTTGCCGCTCGATGCCGGCGGCTGGGAGACGATGGGCCCGTCCGCGCTGTCGCAACGCCCTGAAGAGCGTGCGCCGCGCGAAATGACCGACGCCGATCTTGCCTGCGTGCGTGATGCGTTTGTCGCCACCGCGCGCCGCGCCGTGCGTCTGGGGATGGCGGCCATCGAATTGCACGCCGCGCACGGCTATCTGCTGCACGAATTCCTCTCGCCGATTGCCAATCAGCGCACCGACGCATACGGCGGCTCACGCGAGAACCGCATGCGTTATCCGCTGGAAATTTTCGATGCTGTGCGGGCCGTGGTGCCGGACAACATTCCGGTGGGCGTGCGCGTATCCGCCACCGACTGGGTGGAGGGCGGCTGGACGCTGGAGGATTCGGTGGTGTTTGCGCAGGCGCTGCGCGCGCGTGGCTGCGACTGGATCGATGCGTCGTCAGGCGGCGTATCGCCGTTGCAGCAGATTCCGTTGTCGACCGGCTACCAAGTGCCGTTTGCCGAGAAGATCCGCAACGAAGCGGAGATCCCGACCATTGCTGTCGGCTTGATCAACGAGGCGCATGAAGCCGAGGCCATCGTGGCGGAGGGGCGTGCGGACCTGGTTGCAGTCGGCCGGGCGTTCCTCTACAACCCGCACTGGGCGTGGGCTGCGGCCGCGGAACTGGGCGCCACCGTCAAGGCGCCGCCGCAGTACTGGCGCGCTTTCCCGCGCCACGCCAAGAACCTCTTTGGCGACACGCATTTCGGCGCGCGTTAATCCACGACCAATCGCGCGTGGGTGTGGTCAGCGCTTGCGGAAGACCACATCCCATACGCCATGCCCAAGGCGCAGGCCGCGCTTCTCGAACTTGGTGACGGGGCGATAGTCGGGGCGCGGCGCGAAGCCGTCGGCGGTGTTCTCAAGCGTCGGCTCGGCGGACAGCACCTCCAGCATCTGGTGGGCGTATTCCTCCCAATCCGTTGCACAGTGCAGATAGCCGCCCGGCTTCAGGTGGGCGGCTAGGCGCGCCACGAACGGGCTCTGGATCAGGCGCCGCTTGTTGTGGCGCTTCTTGTGCCACGGATCCGGGAAGAACACGTGGATGCCATCCAGCGTGCCTTCCGGAATCATCTGGGCCAGCACCTCCACCGCATCGTGCGAGCAGATGCGGATGTTGCCGATCTCGCGTTCGCCGATCAGCTTGAGCAGCGCACCCACGCCCGGCTCGTGCACTTCCACGCCCAGGAAATCGTCGTCCGGACGCAGTTGCGCGATGTGAGCCGTGGTCTCGCCCATGCCGAAGCCGATCTCGAAGATGCGCTTGGCGCCGGCGCGCCCGAAGGCGGCTTCCCAGTCGAGCGGCTCGGCGGCGTAGGGCAATTGGAAGCGCGGGCCGAGTTCGTCGATGGCGCGCTGCTGACCGGTAGACGTGCGGCCGGCGCGGCGCACGTAAGAGCGGATGCGGCGCGGGTGGCCGGTTTCCGGCGCGCCGGATTGATCGTCGTCAGACGGCTCGACGGGCGTGCCGTCGTTGGTGTGTTCGGTGGACTGCATGGCGGATTCACCACGGACGTGGCGGCAATAAAAAAGCCGCCGAGGGCGGCTTGGGAGATGCCCGGATTATAGCAGCGCAGCCCTATCGGCCCGCAGGCGTCGGCACGGACACGGCAGGTGCCAGCGGCGAGTAGGCGGTTCGATCGGGGGCGCGGGCTCGTCCCGCAGGCGGACCAGTTCCGGGCGGGCAGGCAGGTCCGACGGCAGACGGAGGTTCCAAACCAGGCCGACCCTGCGCAAGGCGATCAGCATCCACCAGCCCGGGTCCCACTCGCCGGCAAACAGGCCCAGGCGAGCCGAGCCCGGGTAGGCGTGATGATTGTTGTGCCAGCACTCGCCCATGGTCAGCAGCGACGCAAAGCGGATGTTGTGGCCTTGCACCGCAGCGCCTTGCACCTCGTAGTGCATGCCGCCGTGGTTGTGCGCGAAGTAGCCGATCAGCCAGTGGCCGAACACCCCGGCCGTCACACGCGCGCAGGTCCCCCAGAACACGAAGCTCCACCCGCCCAACCCGTACAGCAGCAACGCGATAGGTAATTGCTGCAGCATCCACGTCCGCTCGAGAAACTGGTAGACGCGATCGTTGGCGATCCGGGGTTCCAACGCGATCCGGGGTGGGTGGGTCAATTGCAATTCACAGTGCAGTTGCCACCAGGCATCCTGCCAGAACGAGCGGCCATGCCGTAGGTAGTCGTGGCAGTCCGGGAGCCGCTGCGCATAGTCACGCAGATCATGCTGGCGCAGCAAGCCGATGGGGCCGGCCAAGCCGACCTGTACGCCAAAGTACACCAGCGTGTACTCCAGCCATTTGGGGCATTGATAGCTATCGTGAATCAGCTTGCGGTGGCTGCCCAGCGAATGCCCCAGCAGCAGAACGCTGCCGGTCGTCAGGACGAAGACAGCGAAGGCTGCCCAACTGAACGTCCAGATGCCACCAACCACCCCTGCCACCGCCATGCCGGTCAACCAAAGCGATTTGACCGGCGCATAGCGGACTTCACCACAGACCACGCTCTGCACATCGGCGGCTTGCACGCGGTGTGTTTTCAGACTCTCGGCAAAATTTTGCACAACAGGTCTCCTTCCCGATGGTGGGAATGCATGACTGCGGTGGTTGCTAGGGTGGGTTGCGCGGCTGCGCGAGACGTCAACCGGGTTTTTCTGTGGCCTTCTTGCGGGATTCCGCCTTGAGCGGGCGAGCAACCGGACACAGCTCGAAGGCATAGCTGGTCAGGCTGTTGACGAGGCTGTCGCCATTGAGCTTGTACAGGACGAACTGGCCGCGCCGCTCGCTGATGACCAACCCGGCGTTCTCCAGTACCGATAGATGGCGCGAGATCGCCGGTGCGCTCATGGCAAAACGCTCGGCAAGCTCAGACGTCGTGAGTTCGGCTTCCGACAGATAGGCCAGGATCTGCCGGCGTGGTGTGGACGCCAACGCTTCAAAGATCTTGTCGATGCTGGTCATGATTCAAGGATTAGCAAATTTGTTAATTTATTGTTTGTCGACGGCGCATCTGGTGTCAAGGCGAATGTGGGAGGGGGCGGGCACAAAAAAAAAACCGGAGCAGTGTCCGGTTTCTTCGAAGAGGCATCGCGGTGAAAAGCAGCGCGATGAAGCGGTATCTGGAGCGGGCGATGGGAATCGAACCCACGGCTCTAGCTTGGGAAGCTAGGGTATTACCATTATACGACGCCCGCGTAGCCCCACATTTTATGCGGGGTTGCGGCGGTTCGGCAAGCGACGAGGATGTTTGCTGACGTGAAAAGTGTCACCACCGTCACCCCGCTCGCTGCATTCGCTGCCCGGTTCGATCCGAGATAAAGTCAGGTGCCGTGCTGCGCAGATGTCAAGGACAAGATCTGATGGGTCCGCGGATCCTTCCTCAGTTGCTCAAGTACCCCCAGAACAGCATGATTGGCATGGAGGGCTTGCTCTTCACTGGATGCCTCTTCCCCATAACGGACCTTGGGTGAGCAGGCAGCCACGGAAAGTAGCGCTGTACTAACGTCAATGCCATGGTGCTGTTTCAGCAGGCCGCCGATGTGCTGAAGGTCATGACCATTGGGGCCACCGGTAGGGTAGCGGGTACCTGCAATGGACAGCAGTCCCTTCAGCGTTTTCTCGACGGCTTGTTGAGAGGCCCATCTAGCCTGCGCGAACCTGTGTCCCAGGACTGCGGCGGTGGACTCGTCATAGTCCGCTCGGGCAAGCGTTAGCAGGTCGGTTTGTGGCAGCTCTTCCCGCCACTGGAGGTTCTCGTGCATGAACACGTGGAACTCGAAATGCTCATGTAGTGCATGATCTGTAAGGCGATCCACTAGTCCTTGCGGAAGCCCTTCCACTTCGCACAGCACATTGAGGCTTGCTTCAGTGCCACGTGACCCAAGACGAATCCCTTGGTTTTTCATGTTCCTATCAATGAACAGCCGCACTTGTCCGTACGTCACTGGAGCGCGCACGCGCCAGATGGCGTTGCCAAGTCGCGTAGGGGCATAGCCAAACGCCCAATCGCTCTTCAAGCGATCTCCGTATGTTTCCTCGTACCACCGATGCGCCTTCGCCATGAGGATATTGCCATCGAACCCGGAGTTGTCTGCGAGCGCTTTTGGCGGGAGAACTTGACCCTCCCAACGAAATGCTTCCCAGAATTTTCTGCCAACATGGATGGGCCGCTGAAAGGGACGCAGTCCTTCGCTAGCCAACGTGCTATCGATAGCTGCCATCAGGGCTTCAAAGTCTGAGATCGATTTGGGATAGCCGGGCCAGGAAAACGTGGTCATGGTCTACTCGTGCAGTCCAGTTATCTTGTTAGGATGATACTAAGAGGGTGCCGGGAGCTAAACCTAGGCCTGCCGTCGAATCGCACGGATTAGCGGCCAACTGCTGGATAGGGAATTTCGATGTAACGCTACGCTGTAAGTTGGCGCCGCCGTGTTGATGAATTTTCATTGGAAGAATCGGGCATGACGTCTTTTTCGGGGCTGTGCGAGGACCTGGGCTGCAAACTGAAAAATTTCCGAAATAGGTGGAGCGCGTACAACGAAACGAAACGGCGTGGCGTTTTCACTGTATGGGCCGATCGTTTAGACCGAAGGGGTAAACCGTACAAGTTCATTGAAGCCGACGCCGAAGATTCCCGAGTCGGAGCCAGAGAACTACAGCGACACATCAACGCCGTCATGACGGACGGTGCAGAAGCGTTCGGAATATTATGCGAAGCCAAAGATATAGCGGCGGTTCCTCGGTCACGTAAGCGCTTTGATCCAGACGTATTGCTTGTTCTGCGGTTCACCATAGAGAAGGGTATCTATGTCGCATACGTTGTTGGGGAGGTGAGCGCGTCTGCTGTGAGGAGCGGGCAGAGCGCAACGAATATCCTTCGATGGACAGATGCGCTCGACGATTTGCTGAACGAACCTATCGGGTCCGCTGCACCCAGGCGCGTAACTGGAGTGGCGTCAGTGTTTATGCGCGATTCGAGAATACGAGAAGCTGTTCTTGCGCGCGCAAAGGGTAGATGCGAGTACTGTGGCCAACAGGGTTTTGAAGTGGCGAATGGGGCGCGATATTTGGAGGCACATCATATCATTGGCTTGGCACGTCAAGGGCCGGACACCATGGACAATGTTATTGCCCTTTGCGCCAATCATCATCGCGAGGCTCACTTCGGTAAGGATGCTCAGAACCTGGAAAAAAAACTGCGCAGGAAACTTAAGGCTTTGCGAAGAGGAACCATGAGGGATTAGCGCAGTGAACTTCGACTACGTATTGACCCTCGTAGCGGTGAACGTCACGACTGCTGTGCCTCCGGAGTACGTACCGCCGGAGCACCATCTGGGAATATTTCTTGCAGCCGATCAGAAAGATTATTTTGATAGTCGGCGATCTGGGGATTCTTGCTTTTCCCGTTGTGTGCCAGATCCCAAAGCATTGCGACCGCTCCACGAACAGCCAGCTCAGCGTTAATGGCGCGGAAATAAACAAACCGCCACTCGACTCCCACATCGAGTTCAGGATGGAGAAGCGCCGCTTCTATCTTTCCTGACGGATGGACTGCAAGGTCACGAAACCGATAGAGTTCCTTAAGATTGGTTCGTAGCGTCGTTGCCCCCTGGGGTTTCAACCCGAAGGCTCGTCTAACCACCTCGGCGACCTGCGTGTAGCGTGAAGTCCTCCCGTTACGCCACTTCTCTGCAAGCAAAGTCGGAATGTCGACATGCTGTCGCAGGACAGCATAGACAGCGTCCCAAGCTATTGCAGCCGCCATGATGGCCTGCATTGATGCCTCGAACTCAACCTCAAGCGTTCGCGATTTGGCGCTTTCATCGCTGCCGGCCCATGCTAGCTGACGTTCGGTGCGTGCGACCAGCGCGGCGTCGAGGTGGCGCTTGGCGATCTGAATCCAAGTGGGGCACACGTCAAATCGTACGTGCAAGGTGAGCGGGTCCGCCTCCAGTTCACCATTGCCATTGAGTCGAATAGAGAAGCTTGGAATGGCTACCTGTTGATTT